>DKAR01000142.1 GCA_002450895.1 Proteobacteria bacterium UBA6921 | reverse complement strand
TGAAATCCCGCAGCTGACCCTTCCGCCCACCATCGAAGTACAGGTGCTCCACATCGTGCAAGAAGCACTGACCAACGTTCGCAAGCACAGCGGCGCGCAAAACGTGCGAATTCTGCTTCGCGGCGGTGAGGATGGCGAGTTTCATGTGCTCGTTGAAGATGACGGGCAAGGCATCCAAAACAAAGTTCTCGACGACGCGCCCGGCGAACACATCGGATTGAGCATCATGCGAGAGCGCTCAGCGCGCTTGGGTGGCGAGCTGACAATCGAAAGTGAGCCCGGCGAGGGCACGCGAGTTGAACTACAGTTTCGAGTGAAGAACCAGCGCCGTACGCGCGTTCGTGACGACGACGGGCTGTTGGGGAGTGCAACATGAGCGAATACCGCGACCTAATTGCCGCCGAGCGGCCCATTCGTGTGATCCTGATTGACGATCACGCGCTGTTTCGAATGGGCCTATTTGAGTTGCTCGAGCGGCGCGGAATTAAAGTCGCAGCGGCGGTCGGAAACGGCGAGGAAGGGATTAAAAAGGCCAAAGAGCTGGAACATGACCTGATCCTGCTCGACGTGCGCATGCCGGAAATGGACGGACTGGAAACCTTGCGCCGTCTTCGCTCGTCGGGCGTCACCGCCCCGATTGTCATTTTGACGACGAGCAATGACGATCGCGACGTCGTTGAAGCGCTGCGTTACGGTGCCCAGGGGTATTTGTTGAAAGACATGAACCCCGACGAACTGGTCGCTGCGCTGCAGGACATACTCGGCGGCAAAACGGTGGTTGCTCCGGAACTGGCCACCGCGCTCGCTCGCTATGTTCAGGGCAGCGACAAATCGCTGCATGCGGAGTCACCGTTCGCCGACCTGACCCCCCGCGAGATGGAAATACTCAAACATCTGGCCGAAGGGCGCAGCAATAAAGTGATTGGTCGAACACTCGGCATCGTTGATGGAACGGTAAAATTGCATGTGAAGTCCATTCTGCGAAAACTGGGCGTTCATTCCCGTGTAGAAGCTGCGGTAATCGCAGTGGAAAAGGGACTCACCAAGAAGTAGCGGGCTCTCGCGTCTCACCCGAAAATTTGTATATCCATCAGACCTCTGCCGCTGAATCCCGATTTCGGCTTGGCGTGAGTCCGGCGGTACAGCTGTAACTCCCGCGACTGTTCATACATGGCGCCCCTAGCTTATTTAAAGGGCTCCCGCGGCGATCCCGATAACCAACAAGGTCGATATGCGCGAAGTGTCATGACGCGCAGCTTGTGCATTTCCATTGGGGTCGGGCGATTCAATGAGCCAATCAGTCGAAACTGCCACTCGCGAAAGTCAAAACGGGGCGCGCCGGGTTCCCTCGGAGCTGCTTTCGTATTTGGGCATCATTGTGATGACAGCTCTCTTTGGCATCATTGTGGGCATGTCCATTTACGGCATGCGCAAAATACAGAGTACCGGCGAAGAAATCGTACAGGATCGCATCGAAAAAATAGCGCTGGTTCAGAGCATGAGTACGGCGGCGCGCGAGCGAACCGTGTTGATTCAGCGCATGATCATTCTGGACGACCCCTTCGATCGTGACGCGTTGGGTTTGGAATTCAATGTGCAGGCCTCGCGATTCATCGGGGCAAGGACGGCGCTTCTCGCCAAGGACTTGTCAGATCGTGAACGTGAAATTCTCGATCGGCAGGGACGGTCCAGCGGAATTGCCGTCCCGGTCCAAAACGAAATCGTTGACCTGGTTGCGAATGACCAGATCGCGAAAGCCAAGGAACTGTTAATACAGAAGGCAATCCCGATGCAGGACAAGGTTCTGCAAGCGTTGTCGGAGCTGATGGCATTTCAGATGTCCGCGGCGAATGACTCCGTACTTCAGACGCGAAATTCGTTTGAAGATGGACGCGCGGTGACCGTGATCATGACCGCGATCGCGGCCGGAGTGGCTGGAATTCTCATCTGGCTGGTCCGCAAAGCGGCGCGTCAGCGCCGGGATTATTTCGAACAGCTGCAAGCAGCAAACCGGGCGAAGTCTTCGTTCCTCGCCAAAATGAGCCACGAAATCCGTACGCCGCTCACCGCGGTCATCGGGTTTGCAGAACTGTCACTCGACGGGGGACATCCCACGGATGAGCGAACTGAAGCGTTGCGCACGATTCACCGCAGCGGAAAGCATCTGCTCAGTATCATCAACGACATTCTGGATCTCTCAAAGATTGAAGCGGAGAAGTTCAGCGTTTCGACCGAACGTGCGTCGCTGTTCCGGATTCTGGACGAGATCGGCGCGCTGGCGCAGATGCAGGCGGTCGCAAAAGGGCTGCAATTCGACATCAACTACCGGCTTCCGCTGCCGCGCTTCATTGAAACCGATCCGCTCCGGCTAAAGCAGATCATTATCAACCTTTGTGGAAACGCCGTGAAATTTACGGAGTCCGGCTATGTCCGTATCAATGTCGGGTTTGATCGCCTTTCTGACCAACTGACCATCGAGATCGAGGATTCCGGTATCGGCATGACGCAGGAGGAAATTGGCCAATTGTTCCAGGAATTTCAACAGGGCGACGCCCGCATTAATCGCAAATATGGCGGGACAGGCCTCGGCCTTGCCCTGTCGCAGCGGCTCGCGGTTCTTCTCGGCGGAAACATTACTGTCGCAAGCAACAAGGGCGTAGGAAGTCGATTTACGCTGACCTTGAAGCAAAAGGAAAATACCCAGGAACTGGTTTACTCGCTGCGTGAAATCGCAATCGAGTCCGCGGAGTCGCTCGCCGCTTCGAACGCGGAAGAAGCTCAATTTGAGGGTACGGTGCTGCTGGTTGAGGATACGCCGGAGATCCGCAATTTGGTCACAATGTACCTTACCCGCGCGGGATTGAATGTACACAGCGTTGAAAACGGGGCTCAGGCGCTGGCGGCGGTGGCGGCCAATCGGTTTGACCTGGTGATGATGGACATCCAAATGCCGGTCATGGACGGCGTATCCGCGATGATGAAGCTGCAAGAGTCACGGTATCCGGTCCCCGTTATCGCGCTGACCGCCAATGCGATGAAGGAAGAGCGCGACTTGTATCAACAGGCCGGATTCTCAAGTTTCCTGGCCAAACCTGTGGAGCGATCGCTGTTGAATCAGCTGCTTCGAAAGTATCTGTTGCCAGCGAAGATTACGGAGGCGAAACCGATTCGATCGACGGTCGATTTGAATGATCCGGAAATGCGCGCGCTTGTTGTTGCCTTCGTCGAAAAATTGCCGGATTACAGCCGCCCGATCGACGCCGCCGCCAAGTCCGGCGAGTGGAGTCGCGTGCAGGATCTGGCGCACAAACTCAAGGGTCTGGGCGGCAGCATGGGTTACCCGCAGGTGAGCGACATCGCCGCATCGATCCTCTTCCAGCTCAAAGCGGAAAATCATGATGAAGTGGTGAAACACGTGCAGCGTCTGGGCGATGTCGTCGCGCGCATCCAGACGGGTTTCAGATCCGCGCCGCGCCCGGTTGCAACGGTTCGGCACCTGGCATCGGCTTAACGCGATTGCCCGCCGCGTATCTCCTTCGGATTCACACAGTCACTTCTTTGGTTCAAGTTTCAGTGCCGCGGAGTTGATGCAATACCGCAACCCGGTGGGATTTGGGCCGTCCTCGAATACATGCCCCAGATGGGCATCGCATTTCGAGCAAAGAACTTCCGTTCGCCGCATGTTGTGGCTGATGTCGGTTTCCGTCTCGACCGCATCGCCGCTGATGGGTGCGTAGTAGCTTGGCCATCCGGTCCCGGAATCAAATTTCGTGTTGGAGTCAAAGAGTGGATTGCCACAGCAAGCGCAATGATAGATACCGTTCGTCTTGGTGTCGTAGTACTTTCCGGTAAACGCGCGCTCGGTGCCCTTAGCGCGGCAGATGTGGTACTGCTCTGGCGTCAACTCGTTCTTCCACTGCTCGTCGGATTTTTGGACTTTGTCGTTCATGTTCATCGCCTCCTGAGGTGCGGACCTGTTTAGTCGCCAATGCGCAAGAAAAGTTACACGTGCGAGGTGGCAAATATCATCGTCAATCCGCCGCCAAAGATAGCCCAGGAAACGACCCGTCGGAACCAGACGTTGCTGACTTTGGCGTGCCAGTGGCTTGTCAGCCACAGCGTTACAACAAGGAATGGCGCGGAGAAGGCCATCATTTTCAGGATTTCGTCGGTGAAATTTCCGCTGACCACGTAGCTGGTTCCGCGCAAGGCGTTCATCGTAAGAAAGAACGCCAGCGCATAGTTGCGGATCATCAGTTTGTCATCGTAAGTCGCCAGCAGGCGCGTCATGGTGATCGGGCCGCTGATCCCAAAAAGGGTTTGTGCGGCTCCCGCCAGAGTATCCATGACGCGAAGCATCGGAGCCGGCATCCGCAGCCGGTGCGGTGTGATTACGAGGAACAGGCCGAAACCGGTGATCGCAAAAGCCAGCAATGAGCGGAAGAACTCCGGCGGAAACTTGCTGAACAGAAACAGTCCGGCAATACCACCAATGGTGGCAAACGCGATCATGCGCCCCAGTTCATGGGGATGAACATTGCGCGGCGCTCGCCACAAGCCGATGACGGCGACCAGGATCTGTGGCAGCACCGAAAAGACCACCAGCGTTTTTGCATCCATGAAGAAGGTCATGATCACCAACATCATGACGGTACCGGCAAGACCAAAGACTATCTCGAAGGTGTATGTGAGGACGCAGACGAAAGTGAGTAGCGCAATCAGCTCCATACCTTAGTTATCGGCGGAACTTTTCAAGCGAACACCAGCCAGGTGGTTGCGATGTATTTGACGCCCTGTTGCAGCATCGCCCCCCGGTGTTCGTGGGTCCAGAAGGGTGGGAACAACAGCAGCTTTCCCTCTTGCGGTTTGACCTTCACATCCTGGAACAGGAATTCGGTTTCACCCCCGGGGCCAGGCACGTCGTTCAGATACCAGATCGCGACCAGCTGGCGCTGGGAAAAATCATGGCTGCCGCCATCGATATGCCAGTGATAGTATTGCCCGGGTTGGGTGCGCTGCAGGTTGTAGCCCATGTCCTTGAACGGACCCTTGAAGTAGGGAAACTTGCCCTGCAACTCTCGCAGCGCCAGCCCCAGCGAGCGGAACAGCATCTGGTCCACGTCGCGCCAGTGTGGGTTGCCGCTCACGGCAAGATCCGTCGACTGCTTGATGGACTGGTCTTTCTGGGCCAATTGTCCGATGCGCCCCTCATACTGGTGCTCGGCATCCGCTTCAAAGCGCGCCACCATGTCCCGGCAAATATCCGGTGTCAGGGCGTTCTCGATTTCGTAGATGAACGAGAGGGGTTTGATTTCGCGCAGCACGTAGGGCGCGACGACGGTAGAAATTCTCGAGGACATGGCGGGATTATGTCTGGCTCCAAAATTGCGCGTCAACGCGCAGATTTCGTTGTCCCGGCAGGATTTTTCACCCCCGTAGGGATAGCACCTACCTCTTTGGTGATACCCCCGGGGTCATTACAAGCCGCGGCAGTTAGGCTACTATTTCCACTACGAATTTCGAGCGATAGGAGTCAGCCATGAACAGCCAGTACTACCAAGCCATCGACAAAATGGAAAAAGCCAAAGTCGCACGCGACTACATCGTGGGCTGGGCCTCCGGATACCTGCACAACCCCAAACTCGAAGAACAGCGCGTCACCGACGCCTACGAAGCCGGCTACAGCGACGGCGAGAACAAGAAAGCCGACGGCTTCAACGCCTGGGTTGGCAAGTAATCGCCCACGTCGAAGTCAGAGTTACGAGACCGAAGAGCCCCGCGTAAGCGGGGCTTTTTGTTTCTTGCCCACCTGCGCGAACCGATCGGATTCGGGTAGGTTGGGGTGAACGAAGTGAACCCCAACAATTGGCTATGATTTCAAAATGCAATATCGAAGGTCGAACGTAGCAGGCGGAACGTATTTCTTCACCGTCAATCTCGCCGACCGCCGTCGAACGTTGCTGGTGGATCATGTGAACAATTTGAGCGAGGTCGTAAAGGATGTAAAACGGCGCCACCCGTTCCACATCGATGCCTTCGTCGTGTTGCCGGACCATCTGCACACGGTTTGGACACTGCCGCAAGACGACTCCGACTTTGCTACTCGGTGGATGTTGATCAAAGCCGGATTCTCGCGACGCATCGCCAAAACCGAACGCATTAACGCAAGCCGGGCACAGAAAGGCGAGCGAGGAATCTGGCAACGCAGGTATTGGGAACATTTGATTCGCGACGAACGGGATTACGAAAGACACGTGGACTACATCCACTTCAACCCGGTGAAACACGGCTACGCTCGACGAGCCTCCGACTGGCCGCATTCGAGCATTCATCGGTACGTCGCGAAAGGTACGATAAGTGCGGATTGGGCGGGAACGAGCGATGAGACCGAAATGGATGGATATGGCGAACGATAGAGCCAGTGGAGACGTTGGGGTTCGCAAGCTCACCCCAACCTACGTGCTCACCCCAACCTACGAGCTGACCGGGGTTCAGTGGTGAGGTATTTAGTTTTCTCAGCAAAAGATCTTACAAGCCACGTACGCGTTAAGACCTAACATTATCAGGCCAACTATTCGAACGTAGGTTTGACCATTTGAAGTGTCCGCAATCATGACTAATATGTTAAAACTTCTTATACCCGTTTGAGACTTGGCCCAAGTAACAATTTTTTCTGGGAAAAATATGAATCGGCCGCACATGTAGATAGCTAGCGCGAAGAATATCCAGAGGTGCCAATTGCCCATATACATTTGATTCCCATTTTATTTACAACTATCGGCTGATCCCCTGTTGGGGCCGCCACCACCGCCACCAATTGTTCCAGCCCGATCGCTTCGTGAGACACCTATACCTGGTGTTCCCATTACCGCAGCAATTTCACCGTCAGCACGGTAGGTTGGGGTGAACGAAGTGAACCCCAACGTATTGGATTGATAGATCGCCTACCACAGCTTGCCCGCACTCGCACTTGTTGGGGTTCGCTTTGCTCACCCCAACCTACTGGGTTCACTGTGTCGCGGGTTTCCAACGCCGCAGCAGCAGTGCATTCGTTACCACGCTAACGCTGCTAAATGCCATCGCCGCGCCAGCCACGACCGGGTTCAGAAATCCAAACGCCGCGAGCGGGATGCCTACCACGTTGTAGAAAAACGCCCAGAACAAATTCTGCCGAATCTTTCGATAGGTGCGACGCGAGACGTCAATGGCGTCGGCGACCAGCAGCGGATCGGCGCGCATCAGTGTGATGCCGGCGGTGTGCATTGCGACGTCGGTGCCGCTGCCCATCGCGATGCCGACGTCGGCGGCGGCGAGTGCGGGTGCGTCGTTGACGCCATCACCCACCATCGCCACTTTGTGACCGGTCGCTTTTAACTGCACCACGGCTTCGGCTTTGTCGCCCGGCAGCACTTCCGCTTTCACTTCGTCGACGCCCAGCTCACGTGCAACGGCTTCCGCGCTGCCGCGATTGTCGCCGGTAATCATGATGGTGCGAACGTGGTCGCTGCGCAGTCGCGCGATGGCGCGTTGTGCTGTTGTTTTCACGGTGTCACCAAAGGCGAGCATTCCGAGCAGCTGTGGTGACGTGCCTGCACGCGCGATCCACGACACGGTGCGGCCCTTGCTCTGTTCTTCGCGCGCGCGGGTATCCAGCGCTGACATGTTTACTCCAAGTTCCGCCATCATTCGCGAACTGCCGATTTGGATTTCGCCGTCGTCGACACGTCCCGCAATGCCACGCCCCGGCAGCGCATGCACGTCGCGCGCGGTGCGGGGCGCAATGCCATTGCTTTGCGCGCGCTCGAGCACGGCTTTTGCGAGCGGGTGTTCGCTGCCCGATTGAATTCCCGCCGCGATGGCGAGCAGATCATTCGCCGTGCCGCTGGCGGGCTCGATCGCGACCAGTGCGGGCTTGCCTTGTGTCAGCGTTCCGGTCTTGTCCAGTGCCACGGCGGTGACCGCATGCGCGATTTCGAGTGCCTCCGCGTCCTTGATCAAGATGCCGTGCCGCGCCGCGACACCGGTGCCGGCCATGATGGCGGTGGGTGTCGCAAGACCGAGCGCGCACGGACAGGCGATCACAAGTACGGCAACCGCATTGAGAATGGCAACGTCCCATGCGCCGGTGCCCAGTCCCCATCCCATCACCGTGATCGCGGCGAATCCGATCACGATCGGCACGAACACGGCGCTAACGCGATCGACCAGGCGTTGAATTGGTGCCTTCTTGGCTTGTGCCGACTCCACCAGTCGCACGATGCGCGCGAGCGTGGTTTCCGTTCCGATCGCGGTCGTGCGCACGCGCAGTACGCCGTCGGCATTGATCGCACCGCCGGTCACCGCGTCGCCGACAATCTTGGGAACCGGCAGGGGCTCGCCGGTCAGCAAGGATTCGTCGACGTGACTTTTGCCTTCGATGATGGTGCCGTCGACCGGAATGCGCTCGCCGGGACGGATCACGACAACGTCGTCGACGCGAATCGTATCAATCGCAACTTCGGTTTCCACATTTTCGCGCACCACCCGCGCGGTATCCGGTCGCAACGCGTTCAACGCGCGTATCGCGGCCGTGGTCTGCCGCTTGGCGCGTTGTTCCAGCCACTTGCCCAACAGCACCAGCGTGATCACGACGGCCGACGCTTCGAAATACAAATGCGTGCCGCCGCGCGCGAGCCACTCGTACACGGACAGACCGTAACCTGCGCTGGTGCCGAGCGCGACCAGCAGGTCCATGTTGCCGGTACCGGCTTTGACCGCTTTCCAACCGGCACGATAGAAGCGCGCGCCGAGCCAGAATTGCACGGGCGTTGCGAGTAGCCATTGCAGCCAGGCCGGCAGCGCGAGGTGTGAACCGAACAGCATCGCGAACATCGGCAACGCGAGTGGCATTGAAAGCGTCGCTGCGACGGCAACTGGCCACCATTCGAAGGTCGGGCGTGGAGGCGGCGCGGGCTTGCCTTCATCCAGCGAATCAGCGCCGTAACCCGCGTCGACGACCGCTTTAATTAATTGGGACGTGAAAACCTGGCCGCGCGCAATGGTGACGGTGGCGGTTTCATTGGCCAGATTGACGACGGCTTCGAGAACGCCTGGAACTTTGAGAAGTGCTTTCTCAACCCGCGCGACGCAGGAGGCGCAACTCATCCCGTGGATCGAAAGCCGAAGGGTCTCCGTTCCCACGCCGTATCCTGCGCCCTTTACGGCTGCGATCAGCGACGCGACATCTATTGTGGCGCCAGCGGTCACGCGCGCAGACTCGGTCGCCAGATTCACTTCGGCGGATTGAACGCCCGGGACACCCGTGAGCGCTTTTTCAACGCGAGATACGCAGGACGCGCAACTCATGCCTTCAATCGGAAGCACGCATTCCGTGACGGACTCCGAGGTCAAAGGCGGAGCAGGGGAGGAGGCTGATACAGGTGCGTTCATGGCTTCAGCCTAGCGTGATGTCACCCGCCTTGCCATTACGGAAGCTACTTAAAGCTTAGGAAATCAGGAAACCGCGGGGTGTTGCGGCGAGACTAGCGACCGGCCTTTTCAAACCAGCGTTTGGCTTCTTCCGGGTTCTTGGGGACCCCTTGTCCATTTTCGTACATCATTCCGACCATCATCTGCGAGCCCGCCAATCCCTGGTCCGCCGCAAGGCGAAACCACTGCATGGCCTCAGACTCATTTTTCGCCACGCATTCCCCGAACAGGTACATGACCCCCATGCCGTGCTGCGCCAACGCATGGTCTTGCTCGGCCGAGGCGCGCATCCACTTGTAGGCGGACAATTCATTCTTTACCAGGCCAAGGCCGTTTTGCAGCATTACGGCGACGCGGTATTGCGCCTCCGCGTTGCCCTGATCGGCTAGCGGTGTCAGTAGTCGAAACGCGCGCGTAAAATCCTTGGATTCGAAGGCGGCGATACCGCTACTGAGTTCCATGTCTAGGTCGGACATCGGGAGAATCCTCGCGGTGAGTTATCGTGAGCAGGAAAGGGTTTCGCCCGGAGTCTGGCCGAGCATCGATTCAATCGCGGTGTCGATATTCTCTGGGGCGTCCGAAAAACTTTGCACCATACGTTCGAGCATGCCGCCCCAATTGGCGACGCCCTGCGCGCACATGTCGATCAGGACATGTTTGCCAGCCCCGCCAATCCAGCGAAGATACGCAGCCTGCGCTTCCGGAAACATCTCGCGTCGCAATCCGGTGAAGTTGGCGAAATAGAAATGCAGGGCGGGGATGTTGTCCTGTTTGACCAGATTCGGGATCGTGATCAGGCAGTCTGCAAAATTATCGCGCGCCGCACGGGCGAGGAATTCCGCTTTTGTACGCTTCAGGCTGGCAAGCATCTCGTGCCATGCGGCGCCGATACGGCGACCGGCCTGCACTTCGCCCAGCTCGTGATACATGAGCGTGTGCGTTTCGTTTTCGGTCATGTGCTCCAGCGTGTTTTCGACGTTGTCCGGATCTGGATAACACGCCAGGGAGCGCGCGAGCGGCGCGTTCTCGTTTTTCTTCCAGCGCCATTCTTCGATTTTTTCCCACAGAAAGCGCCGCAGCGACTCCTGTCGAATGAAAACGGATTCACCCAGTGCCATGGCCGGGCTCGCCGAAATCTCGCGGGCAAATTCGCAGCCGGAGACGAAAAACGAAACGTTGTCCTCGACAAACGTCTGACGAAGTTCGCCCAGAAAGAATTGCGGCTTGCTGAACAGCCCGCGGCCACCGCTGTAAATTGCACCCTGGGGAATCAAGTACGCGTTGATCCGGTCGGTATCGAAGGGGTCGAATAACTCTGCGCCCAGAGGGAGAAGCCGCAATTCAGCTTCGTTCAACGTGTCCCAATGCTGTTCGCGCATCGACAGCCACTGGCCGATGTCATCCTTCGCGAGCGGCGCGGCCAGGGGGATATCATTTTCCCAGCGGTAGTACTCGCGCATCTTCAACAGAAACGTACAAAGGCTGTAGTTGCCTGCGTACTTTGCGTCAGATATGTCGCAATTCGCTTGTACTGCGCTTGTCAGATGCCCAAAATTCAACATATTCCAGTGACTATCCTAGGTATCTTTAGCTCGTTCAATCACAGCATTTTTGGGGTTGCATCAAAGTCCATGGCCATTCGAATCAAGACACGCTGGCATCGAAGCAAACGTGCGGGAGTTCGCAATCGCGGGCCCAAAACACCGGCCGAACTTGCGAGTGTAATCGCCTTCAATCTCTGGAAGATTTCGCAGGAAGTCTTCCGGCGCATGGAGAAAGAAGGTTTCCGGTTCCGCGAGGATGTACAAGTCACCGCATTGATTACGGAATTTATCGCCTATCTGTCACACATCGTGGATCGAATGTTGTATCCGCGGTTTGACGACACCCAGCGTGCCGAGTTCATGAATTCCCTGGTTCGAATGCTGGCGGAAACCATGGCGGAAAATCAGCGCGAATTGCTGGGGCCGGGCGATTATATGAATCCCTTCATTGCGGCAATCAATGAGCGTTTCGACCAATACGCGGAATGTTCCTACGATGAAGCATCCGGGCCGAGTTACGAAATGACGCGCGGCCTCGCGCAGAAAATATCGGAACTGATGCAGGCCACCGACGACCGGTGGGTGCTTGAGCAAGTGATGGATATCGAGGCGCCCGAGGCAGTAAAGATGTTGCGGCGTCTCGTGCAGGATGTCGTAGGTTTGAAGTAACTTCGCGACGGAATGATTCAGCGCAGGACGCGGCGCGAAAAACAGAGGGGCCACCAAATTTGGCGGCCCCTTCTCGGTTACGGCTTCTGGCTGGAGTAGAAAGCGGCGATGTTGGCGATGTCATCGTCGGTCAATGCTTTCGCCATTCCTTCCATCATGGGGTCCTTCCGATTGCCGTCGCGGTAATCTTTTAATGCCTTGGCCAGGTACGCGTCTTTCTGGCCCGCGAGGTTCGGGTACATCGGATTATTGCTCATCCCGTTGAGGCCGTGGCAGCCGGAGCACCCCGCCGCTTTGGCTTTTCCGAGTGCGGCATCCGCTGCCATTGTTCCACTGGCGAAGACAACGGCCAGCGCGCCTACCGTGCATACGATTGCCTTTTTCATGCTTTTTCTCTCCTCATCAAGTTATGAAACGACGCCGTCGTTTTGAACGAGTTCCGGCGGCATTTTGTAAAACCACATCTGCCAAATCGATACGAACCACATCAACGCGAACGCCATGCCCATGAGTCCGCCGCTGATCATCACGACCCAGGCAAAAGGCGGAAACAGTTTCGTCAGATACCACGAGCCGATGTCGGCAAGTATCGATAAAAACGGCAACGTCAGGATCACGCATTTGAGCCAAAGCGGTTTGATGTAGGCGTGGCAGAAGATAGAGCCCACGATGAAAAAGATAAACGTGATGCCAAACAGGTGAATGTGCGATACACGAACCAGTGTGAAGATATCCATGCCGGTGTCGAGCTGAGCGGCCTGCGCAACGTTTGAATAGCCCTTCAGGTTCGGAATGTGTGGATTGGTCCCGCCGTGGCAGGTTTCGCAACGCGCCGCGATGATCTTTCCGGCCGTCTGATCGAAGTCTTCTTTCTTCGCGCCGCGTCGCACCCACGCAATGATTTCATGCTGTTCTTCCGGCGGAAGCATGTTTTTCATCGGGCCTTTGAGCGCGGATTCAAGTTTGGTGTCGGACTTGCTGCCGCTGTAGGCGATGATCAGGTCGTTCACGCTCAGCATCGGATCGCCATCGCGACCGGCATGCGACTCGAAAATGTAAATCATCGCAAACAGGTAACCGGTTCCGAGTACAAGCAGGGTTGCGGTGTACAGCGTGCGCATACCCATCGGGAGAAATTGAAAATGGACGCAGTTCTGTCTTGTCATTCTTGTTTCCTTTCTACGCGAGGCAAATCTAACATGCAGTAATTCTAGCCATCATTCGTAGATTTACTCAGCGCGACAGAATGGTGAGGGCGAAAAAAATTTTTCGGTCAGCATCAATTCGGCGACCGCAAGAGAATGATCGGAAAATTTCCGGCCCGGGCGTTACGTTCGCTGAACCAGCTTCAGCACGCCGAGCAGCGCCAGCGTGAACCGAACTCCAAACCCGGTCCCTTCAGTCGGGATTTGTGCCAGTCCGCCCTTGTGATTGATGGCGCTCAGGTCGACGTGCAGCCAGCGTGGACCGTTGGCAATGAATCGGGAAAGAAAGCGCGCGGCCAGGATGTGATCTGCCTCGTTGTCCAGGGTGCACTGGCGGATGTCGGCGACCGTGCTTTCAAGCGCCGTATCGTAATCGCCATCCATCGGAAACGGCCAAACGCGTTCACCGCTGAGTTCACCGGCGCGAACCGCCGCCTCGCGCAGCGATGCGTCGGTTGTAAACACGCCGCTATATGTAGTGCCAAGCGCTGCAATGCATGAACCGGTTAGCGTCGCGTAGTCGACGATCAAGCCTGGTTTTTCTGCGCTGGCGAGGTGCAGCGTGTCGGCCAGCACCATGCGTCCTTCCGCATCCGTGTGAACAATTTCAATGCTGAGTCCATTGGCGGCCTTCACCACATCGTTCTGTTTGTACGCGTTGGGGCCAATATGATTCTGAGCGAGGGCCAGCCAACAGGTGACCGGAAAGTCGACTTTCATTTCGGAGAGTGCCAGCAATCCGGCCAACGCAACCGCGCTGCCGGCCATGTCCTCGTGCATGCCATGCATGTGCCGCGCGGGTTTCAAATTCATGCCGCCGGTGTCGAAGCAAATGCCTTTTCCCACCAGCGCCAGTCCTGGCTTGCGCGTCTTTCGCCTGGGAGTGTAGTGCAGCCGAACAACGCCGGCATCGCGTTCGGGGCTGCCGCGCGAAACCGCGAGAAACGCACCGGCGCCACGTTTTTTCAGTTCCTTTTCGCCGAGGAACTTCATCGACCAGCCGTGCGCGCGGGCCAGTGCGGCCACGCGGACGCGATATTTTGCCGGTGTCAGTTCGTTCGGCGGCAATGCCGTCAGCGTCCGTGCAAGATTGTTGGCGCGTGCTGCAATCTGGGTCGCCTGCAAATCCAGCCGCGCCGGATGAACTACCGAGATTGAGCGCAAAGGGGATTTGGGCGACGCGGTTGATTTGAATTCTTCGAGTGGGTGCGCGGCCGCCAGCGTGGCTAAAACAACCGCGTTCAGTCCGCGTTCGGCGGTCTTTCGATTCAGACCCGCCGTGGCGACTACGATATCCTGCGCATTGAATTCCGAAAGTGGGGTGATCAGGCGCCGGGCCAGGCTGAGCAACTCGAACTCCGATAACGTCTCCTTCACCCGTCCGAGGATAAGCTGCGTACCCGCTGAAGTCGGAAGACTGACGACGATCCGGTCGGACTTCCTGTTTCGGAGACGTTCGAGGTGCGCGCGCACCAAATTGGCGTGCGGCAGTGCAGGAAGGGTGTCCCCGTCGGCGATGAGAACGATCGCGTACGGCGCCTCCTCGAGGTGACGGAAACTGAGCTTGTCCAGGACCTGCTTAACATTGATTTTCATAGGCGGTTCGGGCGCTTGCGTCACTGAGTCCGGCTTGACCGAGGTTTGCAAAACAACGATCATATCGCGTTTTCGCGCCTGGGCGGCACGCCGGTTGCGAGTAGAACATTTTCACGTAGGGAGCCCCATGAATTCCGCAGACAAGAAACGGCTGTTGCGCGAGATGGTTTTTGCGCGTCGCTTCGAAGAGCGCTGTTACGAAGCCTATATGGAGCGCAAAATCGGCGGCTTTCTCCATTTGTACCCCGGACAGGAAGCCTGTTGCCTGGGGGTCATGGAGGCCGCGCGCCCGGGCAAGGATTACGTCATTACCGGCTATCGCGACCATATCCACGCGATCAAGTGTGGCGCGGACCCCAAGGAAGTCATGGCCGAGCTGTACGCCAAGGAAACCGGAAGCAGCAAGGGCCGCGGCGGCTCGATGCACATTTTCGACGTGAAGCACCGCTTCATGGGCGGGTACGCCCTGGTCGGCGGACCCTTCCCGCTGGCGGTGGGCATGGCCAAGGGCATCAAGCTCAAGGGTGGCGACGAAATCGCCATTTGTTTCCTGGGCGATGCCGCGAACAATCAGGGCACGTTCCACGAGAGCCTGAATATGGCCGCCGTGTGGAAGCTGCCCGTGCTCTACGTCTGCGAAAACAACCTGTACGGCATCGGTACCCGCATTGACCGATCGACCGCGGTGACCGAGCAGTATCGGCGTGTGTGCGGCTACGACATTCCGGCGACCCAGTGTGACGGTCAGGATATCGAGATCGTATTGCGCGAAGCGAAGAAAGCGGTCGACCATGTCCGCTCCGGCAAGGGTCCTTATTTCCTTGAGCTGCTGACGTACCGTTTTCGTGGTCATTCCATGTCGGACTCCAACAAGTACCGCTCGAAAGAGGAAGAGGAAGTCTGGGGCAAACGCGATCCCATCTTTATCCTGAAGAGCCGTTTGATCGCGGCCGGTGACCTGAAAGAGGACGACTACAAGAAGATGGACAAGGAAATCATCGAGCATATCGAAAAGGACATCATCAAGTTTGCGGAGGAATCGCCGGAGCCGAAGGTCGAGGAGCTGACCAAGTACGTGCTTGCCGAAAATGATCCCTACGTTCGTGGAGGCGCGCGCTAATGGCCGAGATGATGTTTTGGGAAGCCGTGCGCCGTGCGCACGAAGAAGAACTGGCGCGCGATCCGCTCGTGATCGTCATGGGTGAAGACGTCGGCGTGGCCGGCGGCACCTACAAGGCCACGCAGGGCTTGTACGACAAGTACGGTCCGCAACGTGTAATCGATACGCCGATTTCGGAAAACGGTTTTGTTGGATTAGGCATTGGCGCGTCGTTTCTCGGCGTGCGCCCGATTATCGAAATC
The DNA here is from genome assembly GCA_002450895.1 of Proteobacteria bacterium UBA6921. Lineage (GTDB taxonomy): Bacteria > Pseudomonadota > Gammaproteobacteria > SG8-11 > SG8-11 > UBA6921. Next base: position 26 of record DKAR01000142.1, on the reverse strand, counting down.
ATGTCGGTGAACTTTGCCTGGCTGGC
>DKAR01000206.1 GCA_002450895.1 Proteobacteria bacterium UBA6921 | reverse complement strand
TCCCGCATGCGCGGGAATGACGGCTAAGGCAATGATACCGTTGCTATGCGGTCATCCTTTGCGCGGGCCACACTCTATATATAGGCGTGGCTCTTTGCCCCGGATTTTCGTCTTCTCAAGAACCCTACAGTTTCTACCGATAATCAACAGCATGGCGTAACAGCGTGATCCCAACTGCACGCATGGCTTGAGCACAAGCCATGGTTAAAGGCGTGGTGATCCAGCCACGTGTAACAGGAAACCGCGAGCGAATTAGGGTCCTGAATCTGAACTTTCTACCTGAGGAAAAAGAATATGAAATTAGCTCGAGGATTTGCGTCGGCACTTTTTTGTGCAGCACTGGCCACACCGTCGTTCGGCGCTGAGACGGCTGTCCCGAAAGTCGGCTTTCTGGGCGCGAGCACGGAAGAGAAAGCGGCGCACTTGTTGAATGCATTCAAACAGGGGCTGCGCGAACGCGGTTACGAAGACGGCAAGAACATCATCATCGAAACGCGCTATGCAGACGGCAAGATGGAGCGACTGGCACCGCTTGCGGCGGAGCTGGCCGCGTCGAAGGTGAATGTGATTCTCGCGCCGCCGAATATTGCCGCGCAGGCGGCGAAAGACGCTGCGCCCAAAGTCCCCGTTGTGTTTGCGCTGGTCGGCGATCCGGTGGGCGCCGGTTTCGCGCAAAGCCTGGCGCGCCCGGGTGGCAACATGACCGGGCTTTCGACGATCAATGTCGAACTCGGCCCCAAGCGCCTTGAGCTGTTGAAAGAAGCATTTCCGAAAACGTCCAAGGTTGCGGTGCTCTTCAACCCGGCCGATTCGTCGAACGACCTGCAGCTGAAGGCAACTGAAAAGGCGGCCGCCTCGCTCGGCGTCAAGTTGATCCCGGCGCCGGTGAAGCGCACCGAGGACTTCACCGCGGCGTTTGAACAGATTCATAAAGACGGCGCGGATGCGCTGATCGTGATGGAGACACCCGTCATCTTCACGAATCGCGACACGGTCGTCGCACTGGTCGCCAAGCAGCACCTGCCGACGATTTATTCTCTCAAGGAACTCGTGGACGCGGGCGGTTTGATGGCTTACTCGATCAACTTCATCGAACAGCTGCGCAGCTCAGCGACCTATGTGGACAAGATTCTCAAGGGCGCCAAACCCGGCGACTTGCCGATCGAACAACCCACGCGAATTGAATTGATCCTGAATTTAAAGACGGCGAAGGCGCAAGGCCTGAAGATTCCAGAATCCTTGCTGGTGCGCGCCGACAAAATCATTCGATGATAACGAATGAGCGCGCAAACTGACGCACACGTTTTTTTCGAGCGAACTTCCGAACGGCAATTCGGGTTTCACGCTCGGCGAGCGCCTTCCTGCACGGTCGCTGTTCTTCCGGTGCCCGTCGGGCCCTGACACCGCAATGACGATCCTTACGAACACACGCAGTCCGCTGTTCCGCAAGTACGTCGTGTACTTCGCCTTGCTCGTTGCGGCAACGCTGCTGGCGAGCGGTTTGAGCAGCATGTATCTCTCGTATCAATACAACGTTGCCTCCCTGGTGGCGTACCAGCGCGAAAAGGCGCTGGGTGCGGTTTACAAGATTGATGAGTACCTCAAGGAGATCGAGCATCAAATCGGATGGGTCACCATGCCGCAGGCGACCTCGGGGCAGGAGGCAATCGAACAACGGCGCGTCGACTTTCTCCGGCTGCTGCGCCAGACACCGGCGATCACTGAGGTTGCCTACCTTGACGAGAACGGCAAGGAACAACTGCGCGTCTCACGCGTTGCGATGGACGTGCTCGGCAGTAACCGGGATTTTTCCGATAAGCCGTTATTTAAAACAGCCAAAGAAGGAGAGACCTGGTATGGGGCGGTTTACTTTCGCAAGGAAACCGAACCCTACATGACTCTGGCGACCGGTGCCGGGCCCACCGACTCCGGCGTGATCGTTTCGGAAGTCAATCTGAAGTTCATCTGGGATGTCATTACCCAGATCCGAGTCGGCAAGGACGGTTACGCCTATGTCGTGGACTCGCGCGGTCGCCTCGTCTCCCACCCGGATATCAGTCTCGTGCTGCAGAAAAGCGAACTCTCGCAACTCCCCCAGGTGCGTGCCGCGCTAGCGCAATCCGAGGCAACCAAAAAGGCCACGTTTGCCACCAACACCGACGGCAAGTCGGTGCTCGTTGCATCGGCACCGATCAAGTCCCTGGGCTGGTCGATCCTGGTCGAACAACCACGCTCGGAAGCGTTTGCACCGTTGTACGCATCCATGCGGCAAACGGGATGGCTGCTCATGGGCGGTTTGGTTATTTCACTGCTGGCGTCGCTCGCACTCGCGCGTCGCATGGTCACGCCGATCCAGGCGCTGCGCTCCGGCGCCGCAAAAATCGGCGCGGGCGTGCTCGATCACCGCATAAACGTGCAAACGGGCGACGAGCTGGAAACCTTGGCCCAGCAATTCAACCATATGGCGTCCGACCTGCAGGAGTCTTACAGCGGCCTTGAGCAGAAGGTCGAAGAGCGCACCCAGCAGCTTGAAATTGCCAGCCGCCACAAATCTGCGTTTCTCGCCAACATGAGCCATGAACTGCGCACGCCGCTGAATGCGATCATCGGCTACAGCGAGTTGCTCGCCGAGGACGCGACCGATGCAGGTAATAACCACGCCCTTGAGGATTTGCACAAGATACGCGGCGCGGGCCGCCACTTGCTGGCATTGATCGACGACGTGCTCGATCTCTCGAAAATTGAAGCCGGAAAATTACAGCTGAACCTGGTCGAGTTCGATTTGCGACAGCTCGTCGACGAAACGCTGGTCGTGGTCGAGCCGCTGCTGGCCCGCGGGGAAAATCGCCTGGAGACGCAGCTGGACATCGACGGTGTCACCATGACATCCGATCCGGTGCGCGTGCGTCAGGTGTTGTTCAACCTGTTGAGCAATGCGTGCAAGTTTTCGCAAAACGGGGTCATTTCTGTTTCGGCGCGGCGCGACTCGACGGCGGAACCCGAGCGAGTGCTGTTCAGCATCCGCGATACCGGGCTGGGAATCGCCCCGGACCAACTCGAACGACTGTTCCAACCGTTCTTTCAGGCCAAGATCGATGGGCCAAAACAGGAAGGCGCGGGACTGGGTCTGGCGCTCAGTCGCCGCTTCTGCCAGCTTCTGGGCGGAGACATTCACGCTGTGAGCAAGCATGGGGTGGGTTCCGAATTCTCATTCTGGATCCCCGTTCACGCACGCCCCGGCGATCGCGACAATGCAGCGCAGGCGAGCGCACCATCAACCGGCCCACTCGCACGCGTGTCATGAGCGCGCGTAACCGCGCGCTGACACCCTACAACTGATCCCGCATCTCTCGCCGCGCTCTCTCGGTAACCCTTGAGGGTAAAGCCTGTGCACCGTTTTATCTTTTGCACGAAACGGTGGCTCCGGAGTACGCCTCACGTCTTCTTCCACCAGATCGATCGGTTGTTGCCGGGCATGGCGCGATCTTCGACGAGGGTGAGTCCGTTGCTCGTCGCCAGCGCATTCACGGCTTCGTAGTCACGCACACCGGAGACCGGGTCGCGGGCTTTGAGCCACTGGTCGAATTTTTCATTGCTGGGTTCCAGCGGTCGGGTTGCGTAGCGATAAGCCCCGTAGACGTACATCACTCCACCGGCGGGCAAGATGCGGCCGGCACCCGCGAAAAGATTCACGACGCCCTGCCACGCTACGATGTGCACGGTGTTGATGCACACAATGGCATCAGCCTGCGTGATCGGCCATGTGGGGGTGAGCAGATTAACTTCGAGGGGTGATTTCAGGTTGGGCGCATTCGCTTCTTCAGCCCAGGCGCGGATGCTGGCGTGGTTCGCGCTCAGGTCGCTGGGCTGCCAATGCAGCACGGGCAGGCGCGGCGCAAAATACGCGGCATGTTGTCCGGTGCCACTGCCAATCTCCAGAACGGTGCCGGTTTTGGGCAGCGCGTCGTGCAGCACTTCCAGAATTTCGTCTTTGTTGTGTTCACTCGAAGGAGCAAATTGTTTCACGCCGGTTCTCGCTGCGAGGCTAGCGCGTTATTGTTGCGCGAATGTTTGGATGTACAACTCTTCAACCTTCTGCCGTGCCCACGGCGTGCGGCGCAGGAACGTGAGGCTCGATTTGATGCTGGGATTGGCCAGGAAACAGTTGATGGGAACGCGCCGCCCCAGTTCGGCCCAGCCCAATCGCTGAACCAGCCGGGTCACGATGGTTTCCAGCGTCAGGCCGTGAAGCGGATTGTTGGGTTGAGTTCGTGTCATAGTACGAACACCTTAATCTACTTGGGAACATCGCGCGCGTGAAAATTTGGGTCGATGCAGACGCCTGCCCTGTCGTGATCAAGGAAATCTTGTTCCGCGCCGCAACGCGTACCGGAGTCGAGACGACGCTGGTTGCGAATCATGCGATGCGCATTCCCCCGTCTCCTTCGGTAAAATTTCTTCAGGTGATCGGCGGTTTTGATGTAGCCGACAACGAAATTGTGAAGCGCCTGGAACGCGGCGACCTGGTGATCACGAACGACATTCCGCTCGCCGCCGAAGTGATCGAAAAAGGCGGGATGGCCCTCAGCCCGCGTGGCGAGATGTATTCGCCGGATTCCATTCGCGCGCGCCTGAACATGCGTGATTTCATGGAGACGATGCGCGCCAGCGGCGTTGTCTCCGACGGCCCGCCGGCGCTCAGCCAGGCCGATCGAAAAGCGTTTGCGAGCCATCTGGACAAATGGCTGGCGCAGAACGCACCCAAGCCCAGGTAAGGCTCGCTTGAAAAACAGACTCTTTCATAAACGCCCTGGCGAAACGCCAAAGCGTTCAGATCAGCGCCTCGATAGCTAGAACAACTCGATATCGCCTTCCACCATCACCGGACTTGCATCCGCATTCTGTTCCAGCGTGAGGTTGTCGTTGAAGACTTGAATGTAAATTGCGCACTTCATTACTTCGCGATCGACTTCGAAATCAAACTCCATCTTTTCGTGTCGCTCCACGGAAAGTTCAATTGAGCTGGCACCGCATGATGCCGTGGGCAATCCGAGGTTCAAAGTACAATTGTATTGAAGCATCTTGTTTTTGAAGCGACCGATGAGTTGGTTTGAGAGCTCAGAGATCCAGTCTTCGAGCATGGCCTCGTCGGCCGACAGGATGTCGGACGCCGTCGCGGGATACGTCATGCTCAATACCGACATTGGCAACAACAGCGCGATTGTTATTTCGACATCGTCGGATCCCGCGTCGATCGACGCGAGGTAGGCCTCGGGGATGCCCTTTTGTTTCTCTGTTCTTGTTATTTCGCAGTCAAAGCTTTTGAAGAGCTCGATGCACGAGCTCTGGAATTGACTCGAGATCGTTGAAAAAACAGAGTTGTCCACGCCGTCTAACATCTTGTTCACTCACCCGAACTACTGAATTGAGTATCGGCGGATGCATTACTGGCATGAGGCGCGAAGACTTTGAATACCGCGTATGTCGACATTTTCTGGATGTTCGTTTCCGCGCGCACGGCGAAATAGCGATGGTTTATTTTTGAGATTGATTCTAAACACCCGTCGCGCCCGCTTCATAAGTGCGGGGCTTAAAATGGGTTGTTTCTCAAATGATTCAGTGACTCGCCACGACGAGAAACACCGGATACTCCCTGCCCTCCTTTTGGACTGTATGCGCGGTCGTAAATTGGATGGCGTGAAATCCATACTTCGTTAGTAGGGATTGGAAAGACATACGGTCGAATCCAGCGTGGAATACGCCTTGGATACCGGCGTGGTGGAAAGTACCGTCTTCGCTGTCCAGATCCGCCAGTGCGATCTGCCCGCCGGGCTTCAGGTGTTCCGCCAGTGCCTGCACCATGCGGTCGGTATCCTGAATGTGGTGCATGGCCATGGCGCTGACAATCAGATCGAACTTTCGGCCCAGCGGTTTCGCAGTGATGTCCTGACAGATCGTCTCGACCTTACCCTTGAGGTGATGCTTGCTGAGCAGTTGCTCGAGCATCGAAGGAGAAATATCCACCGCCGTCACCTGCTGCACGTGCGGCACGATCTGCGCGGTGATGAGGCCGGTGCCAGCGCCGAAGTCCATCACCTGCATCGTCTTCTCCAGCTTCACCGTCCGCAGTAGCGTGGCGCCGATATTGACGGAGAGTTGGCGCGGGACATCATTGGAGTCGAAATCCTTGGCTCGGTCTTTGAATAGGTCTGTCATTGCTATCGTTCACGTACCACAGGTGGGGGAGACTATTGTTTCTCAAATTCCCGCAGAACGCATCGTTTGAATCTCTCTCAAAACAAAAAGTTCAAATCGATCCCACCTTCTCGGCGATCCGGCAGCTCGAATATCGAGCTCCTGCAAAACTTTTCGCAGGCACGTTCACGCGCCACGAATGCACCGATGGAAATTGTTTGGTAAACGCTTTCGGAAATCGTGCGCAGAGGTGATCGATTTTCGATCACCTCCATCCCGCACGCTGGTAAAGGATAACGTGGAGGGTTAGTTGTGATATTCGACAAGTTCGGTGCGCTCACCCGTCTCGGGGTCAACTTCAAGAATAAGCCCAATACCAGGCGCGTAGTATTTGTGCTCCAACACATCCGGCTCCAGTGGCGTGTAGTCGTTGGTGACGACACAGTCTCCAATGCAACTCGCCGCCGACACGGTGGCGGAACCGTCGATTTGTTGCACGGCGCCGATGTCTTCGGCATCACCGAGGAAAAACTCCTGGCGATAGGTCTCACCCGGCACCGGATTTGCCTTCATGACGATTCCGGGCTTGGCGCTGTCAACGCCGCTCGTCCAGGAACCCTCGATACTGACAAGCTGCCCATCTTCGATCTCCTTCGAAATCTCGCCCATGTACCACACGTTGCCCGCGACATCCTGGGCATACCAGTCGAGCGTGTCTTCCGTCACTTCACCGTTGAGCGCAACGACGTCGTGGACCACCGCGCACTTCACGCCGAGTACTTCGCGTGTTTCATCCAGCACCGTGACCGTGTTGACCTCCTCGCTGTTTTCGTAACGCCACGAGCGACCTTGCTTGAGAGGGAAGTAGGCGTTCTCGGCAACCGAGCCGCCAATATTCTCGGGATCAACAAACTGGCTCGGATCAATGACGGGGTCGTAGGCCGCCTCGCCAATCGCTTCACAAACACCAAGCCGCGCATCATGTTGCTCCGCGCACTCATCTTTTGATTCCTTGGCGTTGGCTTGCGCGTCCTGTTCACAAGCAGTGCGGGCGTCCGTGTCAGTGATGTTGTAGCAGTTGCCAAGATTAATCCAATACTCGTCGTCGGTTTCACTTCGACAGGCTCGCAACGCAGCGTCTGCCGTTTTGCTGCACGGCGCCGTGGCCACACCCGCCTCTGCGCGCTCACCGTAAATTAAGCTCATGCCTACAAGAAGCGTGATGAACAATCCCGCGACAATATACGCGACCCTAAGACGTCTCGTTTTTTTCGATGATTCATGTCGACCCATGTTTCACCTCCAGAGATTGCTGACGCGTTGAAACCCCACAAGATACGCCCCCTTTTTCGCGTCACAATTCGTATTATTAGGGATGCCGAACCAGATTGCGGCTCCCGGAGTTCTCAGTGCGTTGTCTTTCTCGCATCTATCTCTCGCACGTTCTTGTTTACGCTTCTTTTTAAAAATACAAACTCTTATCGTATAGTCTGGTCACCGTGGGATTTTCGCACGTGGATTCCAGTGTGATGATGTCGAACGCCACGTACTGACCCTTGCACATATCGTCACGTCATGACCCTTTATGTAACGTTTTTGTGGTTTTGTCCGGCTTTTGTGGTATACTTGGTTTTGTGCTTGCCCTCCTACGTCATACCTCAGGAGCCATGCATGCACATGTCGATCGTCTTTGCCTTGTAGTACCTGGCTTCGCACCAGGCGTAACGCAATGAATCCGGTGGCTGTATTTTTTGGCGCGCACTGCGCGCTGCGGATTCGCACGCGCTATTTTTCACACAATTAACCTTTATAAGGAGGTTTCATGTCTGACTCAGGTGGTTTCACTGTGGTTGAAGTCAATGAGTGTGACGCGCCTTTCGGGACCGATGACACGACCTGGAGCGAATACGTGGTTGCGAACCGACACACATCGATCGTCGGCAAGAATCGTGGATCAACAAGACAAACCCTTCGCTACGCGCGGCAATTTGCCGAAGAACTCAATGCGCGCGCCAAGACCGGCTATTCGGCTTTCTCCCCCCGCCGACAAGCCGGACAGTTTCGCCGCGCCGCCACGCGATAGCGGAGAAGGAGGACAACAATGTTGCATAAACTCGAAAAACTTCCCTATGACATGGACGCTTTGCGCCCGTTCATTTCAAAGGAAACACTTTTGGTGCATTACGGAAAACATCACAGGAACAATTTGGACAAGCTCAACGAACTGATCAAGGGCACTGTTTTTGAAAATCTCTTGCTTGACCAAATTGTTTTGACGGCACCCTCGGGAGCGATCTTCAACAACGCGGCCCAGGCATGGAATCATTCCTTTTACTGGAAGTGTCTGAGCCCCGCCGGTGGTGGAGTGCCGCGCGGAGCCATTGCATCCGCGATACAACGCGACTTTGGCAGTTTCGGTGCCTTCAAGATTGAATACGCCCGTAAAGCGTTGTCGACCTTTGGTTCGGGATGGATCTGGCTGACGCTCGATGATTCCGGAAATCTGGGCATATCTTCGACGCAGAATGCGGATTCACCACTCGCTCGCGGTGTCACTCCGCTTCTTGTCCTTGATATTTGGGAGCACGCCTATTATCTGGATCACCAGAACAACCGGGCCAAGTATCTTGAGTCGTTCTGGCATATCGTGAACTGGGACTTCGTCGCGGAGAACTACGCGCTCGCCCTTTCAGAGCGCCCCTTTCGGATTGCTCATGTGCGGCTGAAGCAGGCTCCGGAGTATGCAGCTCGAGAAGCAGCGGCCCACGACATGAGCGGAATTGAAAAACTCGGTTCGGGAGCCGCAGCCGTACTGCGCCGAGCCACATCGTGGCGCTCCCCCACCGCCATGCGCCCGCGACGGTCCTGGGCCTTTGGCGGTGGCGCTCCTTGAGCATTACCAAGGCCCGGTGCCAACAGCTGCATGCATCGTTCGGATGAATTCAAAAGTTGCGCGCCGGTATTACTCGAGAATCGAACTTACCCCGGTGCCACTGCCCACACTCAGATCCGTCACGCGGACGGTTCCGGCATTCGTGCCGTCGCTCCTCCAGGAGCGTCATGCATAGCGGAACGCGATCAGGTTGACGAGAGATCTGTCGCCAAAGGAACTGAAGGAATATACCTACGCATATAGCAGATCGCGGCACATCACTGTGCCGGAATCCGTCCAGTGAAAACCCAAAGGGGCGACGAACTGTGGGTTCTTACGTCCCGAATGCGGCGTTGGTCATTTAATGTTACGAACCGACATCACGTAATCCACGACCTGCTGAATCTGCTGGTCGCTCAAGTCGCTGCTCCAGTCTGGCATGTCCTCCGAACGGTCCATCGCCTTGCCGCCCTTTTTGGTCATTTCAACGTAGTACTCGCGCGGCGCGAGACCGGCCGTGAAGTTGGTCGGCGCAGGTTTGTACTTGTACGCATCCTTGCCGCGGCCGTTAGCGTCTTCGCCATGGCACTTTGAGCAGAATTTCATGTAAGTGCCTTTTCCGGCCGGGTCGTCTGCGTGGGCCGAGCTGAACAGTGCCAGTAGACAAATTGCCATTACGGATTTCTTCATGTTCCGCCTCCATCGATCGGTTCGCAAAGCGCGGGAGTGCGCTTCACATCGTTGCTGCCTGAAATGAATTGCCATGATCTGAAACGACGAACGGCCTTGCGGCCGTTCGTGTTTTTAACTGCCTATTTCTGTGTTGCAAGATAAGCAAGAAGGTCCGCGCGTGATGCGGCATTGCCCAAGCCGTCATATTTCATCTTGGTGCCCACCACGACTTCCTTTGGTTTGGTGATGTACGCGTCGATCTTCTCGGCGGTCCACGTCACATTCGCGCCGCGCATGGCGTCGGAATAGCTGTAGTCCGAGATGCTTGCCGATGCACGATCGACAATTCCAAACAGGGAAGGACCTTTCTTGTTCTTACCTTGCTTCATGCTATGGCAGTCCGAGCATTCGGAATCGAAAACGTCCTTGCCTTTCGCGGCGTCGCCGTCCGCCATGGCGGCTGCGCTGCCGGAAAGCAGCCAGCACGCCACGGCCATTGATCCCGCAATTCGGATTGCACTGCGCACAACGTCCGAACTCACAGTGACGCCCACACGAACGCCATTAGAGAGTTGTTGTCGCTGGCACCGCTGCTATCGCCTTCAAGTTTGTTGAACATCGTGTACTGCAGGCCAACACGGACATTGGCCCAGGGCGCGCCGTAGGAGTCTTCCTTGCCGAACGGCGTGTAGTCTGCCTGCAGCACCATGCCGTTGGTGGCAAGGTCGCTATCGCCGGAGACGTTGAAATATCCCAGCGTTCCGCCATAGGTCTTGTCGAAGTAGTACGAACCGGAAACCTTCAGCTGATTCAGCTTCACGTCGCCCCCGTCGGATTTGACGGTTTCGTGGATGTACGAACCGGCAACGGTAATGATGTGCTTGCGGGTACCGAGGAACTGGTAGTTTCCGTCAACGCCGATGTCATTGAATTTCTCATTGACGCTTGAATCGTTGTAGTCCTTTAGTTTGGTGTTCATACCCACCAGGCCAAATGAGTAGGCGTCCGTCTTGTTGTCCTTGAAATAAGCAATACGGTAGTACGGCGACGCGCCGTCGATCTTCTGTTGTTCGTCGCTGTAATCATTCACGCCCTTGAGGAAGCCGCGCGAAAGTGACGAATAGTTGCCGAGTTCGGCATAGATGCCGTTGGCCAGTTGCGCATACGCCGTGATGCCCAGCGCCTGCAGTTCAATACCGCCGTCCAACAGCGGACCAGGAGCTTCTGCCAGCGCGAAATCGCTGCCCAGAAACGGGAAGCGCCAGCCCGGGAGCGAGTTGAACGGATCCTGGATCGTCGGATTGTTGTTCAGCGTCACGCCCAACGTGGCGTCGCCACCAAACAGGTTGGCTGTGGTCGCGAAGCGAATGTCGGCGTTGTCGAGCGACGTGACCTTTTCTACGCCTGAATAAGTGATCTGTGTGAAGGAACCGACGTGGTCAAACCACTTTCCGGCGATGAAGCCTGAGAGTTCCTGCAAGGCGGTGTTGTTGTTGCTGCTGTAACCGGACGGAACTTCGTCATCGGGAATGTCGCTGCTCGAGTGCGTGTAGGTCGCAATCGCCATTGCAGCGAGCGGGATATGTCCCGGCTTTCCGTCAGTATCGGTGTATCCGCCAAGTTTGAATTTCATTCCGTGCGGCGTAAGTTGCGGGCCGATCGATCCGATGTGGCACGCATCGCAGGAATCTCCTGTCTGACGAGCGTAACTGGGAACTGCAAACGCGTTTGTCATGCCAATGGTAGTCAACGCTGCCGCGACAATCAGTCGCGACGTCGCGCGCAAAAATCTCGACGAATCAAAAAGAGACATCTTGTTCTCCATTTTTAGAGTTAAAGGGAACTTCTTGAACAAATGCAGACAACCAGACATGCAGGACGACTCGCACCGCATAAGAAGGGCGACAAGATACTCTTGAGTGATGAGGCAATGCGTTGAGAACGAGTCTCGGCATGGCAAGCTTTCATCTCAATGCTTCAGCGGACCATCGCGGGCGCCTGAATAAAAAACGCCGCGCACCATTTCCAAAGCGCGCGCGAGTATGGGCGCTTTTTTGTGAATCGAATCTGAAAATTATTTTCAGTTAGAGCTGCGCACGATTTTTTGATTTACGAATTGAATGCAATTCTTTTTTGTGTGCGCGTCGGAAACGAAGAGAAAACTGACAATCCTGAAAAATAGATTAAGCGTTATGTCTGAGCGTCAGTAATTCAGGATCAGGATTTTTCCACCCGCGTGACCTTGCTGACTGTATGTATGTGCCGCACCCAGATCGTCCAACGTGAATGTTTTGTCGATCGTCGGTTTGAGTTTTCCGGCGTCGCACAAGGTTCGCAATACTTCGAGATCACTACCACGCGGACGCACTCGACTGAACCGCACGCGCCGCCGCGACAGCAGCGGAAAAAATGTCGCCGCCACTATTCGCGGAACATCCGGCAGCGTTGACACGTAGACGCCGGCCGGAGCCATTACACGTAGAAACTCTTTCAAGGGTGTGCGCACCGCGGTATCAAAAACGAGCTCGTACGGACTGTCGCCGCGAAAATCGGACTGCCGCGTGTAGTCGATCACTGCGTCGGCACCCAGTGCACGCACCATTTCAACATGGCGCGGACCACACACCGCCGTCACGTGGGCACCGTAGCTTTTTGCGATTTGCACGGCAAAGTGTCCGACACCACCGGAAGCACCCACGATCAGCACATGTTGCCCGGACACAAGCCCACCGAGGTCACGCAGGGATTGCAGCGCCGTAAGTCCGGCGAGCGGAATTGCGGCGCTCGCCTGCAGCGGCACGTTCGACGGCGCGTGCGCGGCCATGGTTTCATCAACCGCGCAGAACTCTGCATTGGCTCCGCCTGTGGTCACTGGCGTCATGGCAAAGACGCGGTCGCCAAGTTTGAATCCTCGCACGGCCATGCCTACAGCGCTCACTTCGCCCGACAGATCCGACCCGGGAATGGATGGAAATGTCACCGGCCTGTAAAACATCGATTGCATGCGCCGCAGCTTCCAATCCACCGGATTGACGGACGACGCAGCGACTTTCACCAACAGCTGCGTAGAAGACAGATTTGGCTTGGGGACATCGACCGCGACAATACTGTCGGGATGACCCGCGCTGGGATACTGCATGGCGTGCATTGACCTTCTTCCTTTTCGGTACGTTCAGCCTGGATAGCAAATTTGATGGAGCCCCATCAAGGTTAAAATGCCACAGCGCGGTCCGCGAAGTCATTGCGAAATTCTTATGTGCACGGCAGCGGTGCTCGTCGCGATATCGAGATCGCCCTGCGGCAAGCCTGCCGCCAGCGAATTCTGAATCCGTGAATTCGTAATTACACGGGCGTAATCCGTTGCCCGGTGAGTACACACTGGTGGCCTGATTCAGCGATTTCACATGCAGGGAGGCCCTATGAGCGAACACCGCTGGTTCCGCCGCTTCTTACTGATTGCGATTTGTGCTGTTCCATTTTCAAGTTGGGCCCATGAGGGTGTCTCCCGCGACCGCGACGCACTGCGTGTGATGACCCAGAACCTTTATCTGGGCGCAGACCTGCTGCGTGTGGTGAACGAACCCAATCCGCAGCTGATTCCCGCGCGGGTTGCCGAGACGCTCGGCATCATCAATGGCACTGATTTCCCCGCGCGCGCGAAGCGCATCGCGCTCGAGATCGACCGAGCGCGCCCCGATGTCGTCGCGTTGCAGGAAGTGACACTGCTGCGCACACAATTTCCGGGCGACGTATTAGTTGGAAATCCGGTGCAGGCGACCGACGTGCTGTACGACTACCTGGACCTGCTGATGGAGGCACTCGATGCACGTGGCCTGCATTATCGGGTTGCCGCGCGCGTCACCAACGCCGATGTTGAAGTTCCGTCGTATGCAGGCACCGATGCACAGGGCAATCCCCTGTTCATGGATGTGCGACTCACGGATCACGATGTGATTCTCGCGCGCCGCGATGTGCGCACGCACAATCCGATCGCGCAGAACTACTCCACGAATCTTCAATTGCAGCTGGGTGGCATTCCGGTGGAATTCACGCGTGGCTACGCTGCTGTGGATGCACGCATCGATGGGCGCGACTACCGCGTCGTTACCACGCATCTCGAACTGCCGGGTCCGGCGCCGGTCATCTGGATTCAGTCGCTGCAGGCGCAAGAACTGGCAGCGGCATTTTCACTCTCGCCACTGCCAGTGGTGTTGCTCGGCGATCTGAATTCCACACCGGAAGATCCGATCGATCTGTCCGGTGCGGTACCACCCTACTTGCTATTAACAGCCAGCCACTTTGCGGATGCGTGGACGTATCGCGTCGGTCCACCGGAGTCTGGATACACATGCTGCCAGGACGAGTTGCTGAACAACGCCGACTCCGCACTCGACATGCGCATCGACTATGCATTCGTGCGCGCGCCGGACGGCGACCCCATGGTGCTGGACGATGCTGTCGTTCGTTCGTGGCTCGTGGGCGATACGGAACGCAACAAGACGTCTTCGGGACTGTGGCCGTCAGATCATGCAGGCGTCGCAACAGACATCGGTTGGCGCCCGGCGCCGTTGCGGGGAGCATCCTTCAAAAAATGACGGGGAATCGTGCCGTGCCAGAAAAATCACGCAGATCGAGTTGCGGTTCAAATAAAGACTTCGTCAAAGCGATCCAACAAACGCAAGTCACTGGCTTCGGTGCGATTGAACATGATGACGCTCGCGCGACCGATGCGTGGGTAGAGCCGGATCTCGCAGTAGTACCCCGCCGCGCCGCCGGCGTGGGCGTAATTGGTTTCACCTTTTAAAGTTCCAATTCGCCAACCGACGCTTCTCTGCAATACCGTACCGTCACGCAAATGGGCGGGTGCGAGCAGTGTTTCCATGTTTGAGGGCGTCAGATACCCATTTGGAGCCAGCAATCTTTGCAGATAGCGTGCGAAGCCGCGTGCGTTGCCGATCAACCCGCCATAGGCCGTGCCGTTCGCGTAGAAATTCCGGAACTGTCGCCAACGCCCGTGAGTCGCGTCGAGATAGCGGTCGCGGTCGATGAAAAAACCCAGGATGGCATTCAGCAGGCTCCAGCGTTTGATGTAGCCGCGGGCGTGCAAATCCGGCCTGTGTATCGTGAAGAACAACGACTCACCGTTTTGCAGATTCAACGGACGAATCAGATTCTGCTCGACGTACTCGGTGTAAGGGAGACCAGAGAGCTTTTCGATCGCCGCACCGAGTATCAGGTATCCAACATTGGAGTAGGCAAATTTTTCGCCCGGATCGGATTTCAGGCTGGAATTCTTGTCGAGTACATCGTTGAGGAATTGGACGCGATTGAATTCTGCGTGCTCTTCAGCCAAATGTACCCAGGTCAGCGGAATCGGATTGGGAAAACCACCAGTGTGACTGAGCGTTTCGCGAACCGTTGGGCTTTTGCTGAACGGATAGTGGTCCAGGTACTTCGAAACGGGCTGATCAAGTTCAAGCTTGCCTTTCTCAGCCAGCTGCAATATCGCCGCGGCCGTGAATGTCTTGGTGACGGAATAACCGTTGAAGGTGGTGTCATCGGTCACCGGGACGCGATCGACGAGATTCGCCATCCCGCCGGTGTAGGAATACAGCACAGCACCCGGCGACAGAAACAAATACTGGAGCCCGGGCGTTTCATCCGCGGCGATCATCTGGTCGAGCATGCGCTGCACGCGCGCGGCGGCGTCCGGTGCCACCGCCGCGGCCATTGCGCTCGACATAGTTCCCATAGTCACAATCAAGACAAACTTTGCGACGCGATCTGCAGCATAAAAGTGACTCTTTTTCAGTCGCCCGCCGAAAGGACAATCAGCTCGCGCAGGAATTCGCGAATCTCATCGCGGAAAATATCGTTGTGGTCCTTCATCAGCCGTTTGTCGACGCGCACGTTGAGGTAAGGGTTGCGCAGCGCAGTCTTGTTGAGACTGACAAGCTCGGTATTGCCGAACTGCAGGGTGGCTCCGGGCTGTTGTTGCTCCCAGATATTCTTCACATCGCCGTAGGTCGCCGCGACGGCGACTTTTGCGGGCTGGAGTATGTGCGTCTGCAGCGGATCAAAGTGCCCCACCGCGGTTCGATCGGCCTCGCCTTCACTGAAAGTCAGCGGGCGCTTGCAGTCACTGCGTGAAATCGTGCCGTGCGATTCGAAGAACGTTGAGAAGATTCGCCCCATTGGAAAGAGGATCTTCGTGGCCCAGTCACCTTCTGACGTCAGGATCACCAGTCGCGGTCGCTGCTCGGGAAAGTAACTGCATCGTGCCTGCGCCAAATCGTAGAGCGGCGCGTAGTACAACGCTTCGAACGCCGGATTGAGGAGCACGACCAGATCGCCGAATCCCTGCGCATCACCGACCGAGGCCTTGCCGTTTCGACTGTCGACGAAACGGTCCGCCAGAATCTGCGATGTGGCGCTATAGACCGCGGCGCCTCCAAAGCTGTGGCCAATAATGACCAGCCGGCTTCTGACCGGTGGCTCCTGCGTGTTCTTGACGTTGCTGATCTCCTCAAGCCGCAGCAAAAGCTCCGCCATGCCCAGATGACCGACATCCTGCGCCGTGCTCTTGCGCTCCCAGAAGGTGAGATCATTAACATAAGGAACGATGAGCGAGTCACCGCGCCAGCCTACATAAACACCGACGATCTTGCGGGCAGGTTTGTAAAGGCTGTGCTCGACCTTGCTCAGCTGGGCCAGGCTGGATTTGAAATCTTCTACGTTTGGATCGCCGGGTTGCGCGCTGTGATGCCAGCCATGGACAAAAACGTTCAGCAACAATCCTTCATTCGAGGCCATCGCATACAACTCGTCCAGCACCGCATTCATTTGCGCGCGGTCGCGTAACTGGCCCTGGTCGTCGATCTCGACGAAACCAATGACATACTCCTGGTCCGTCCCCAGTTCGTGCCGCTGAATCGCATGACCCTCGCAGGTCTCCTGCGCCGTCACGTCGCACGGTTTGAAGTCGCCACGATAAATGGAGTTCGAGGCGCAGGCGCTGAGGACGACGGAAAACAGAATGATGATCCAGCCTTGTCGGCGTGTCCGTTTCATGTTGATTGTTCTCCCGTTGGTCAACCCAATCGAAACACCGGGTGTTCGCGACAGAAATCCGCGCGTCCGTCAAACCCGGTGTTATCAAGTGTAGTTCACGGTGAGCGCTGCGCCCGTAGTGCGTCGGTGCGATGCAACGGGAAATCGGGCCTGCCGCGCCGTATCGGCACCGGTCCAATGCGGCGGCCCCCTGCTTCCGTATTTTAGGGCGCAAGTGTTGAGGCTCGCGCGCACGCAATAAATCACCCCGGGCAGCGCTGCGACACTCGCGTGTCCTTGCCTCGCAACATAACGTGTACCACAGGCGTGGCGTGTGTCCGAACCTTTGTCTACTCGACAACGTTATTCTCTTCGGAGGTTCTTGCTGAGCATTTCGAAACCGTATTTATACGTAGCGGCGTGAACAACAATTCGATTCAACTCCTGTGGAATGTGACGTTTCACGCAGCAATTTCGCCGAAATATTTTTTCATTTTCAGTTCACCGTAATGTCAGATTCAATTCAGCGGAGCGTCAGTTTCATTTCACTCACGTACATCACAATGCGCATCACCTAACAACTTTCACGCAACACAACAGGAGGCGCATATGGGCGGTGGTATGGGAGGCGGTATGAGCGGTGGCGGAAGCATGGGCGGAAGCGGCATGAGTGGCGGCATGGGCGGCGGGATGTAAGAATCGCTGCACGCGGTCGCTGCGATTTTTTCGGCGATGAGACAAAAATGGGCGCTTCGGCGCCCTTTTGTTTTTTCTGGGCAACGGACCTATCTGTCTCGAAAGATCTTCCCCGACGGTCATCCATCTGAAAATCCCTGCCTTACTCCCGCACCTGCGGAAAGCGTGTGCTACTTTTGATTCACCCGGCAATCAACTTCGGCGAGAACAGGCATGAATCGCAAATTCAAGTTCGTTGCAGTCATCCTGGCAGTTCTGGTCGTCATTGCGGGCCTGGCCGCCGTCGCCGTAAACAAGATCAGCGCGAGCGTGGCGCACCGCATCGTGGAAGTGTCTGTAATCGCGGTTCCCTACGATACAAATCCGGAAGCTCTTGTGCGTGGCAAGCACCTGTTCGAGTCGCGTGGCTGCAGTGAATGCCATGGCGCCGACGGGAACGGAAAAGTGATGCTCAACGAGTCGAACGGCTTGTATATCAAGACTCCCAATATTACGACCGGGGAACACGGCGCTACGGCAAAATACGGGGAAGTGGACTGGGTGCGAACCATCCGCCACGGCGTGAAACCAAGTGGACAGCCGGTATTCTTGATGCCTTCAGAGGATTTCAACCGTTTGACGGACGCGGATCTCGCGGCCCTGGTGGCGTATGTGCGCAGCTTGCCCGCCGGCGACGGCACCGGCGCGGTCATAAAATTGCCGCTCGTCCTCAAGGCGCTCTATGCGTTCGGAAAGATCAAGGATGCGGCGGCAAAAATCGATCATTCGCTGCCTCCATCGACGCCAATTCCGGAAGGGGCAACGCCCGAGTATGGCGCCTATGTCGCCAACATGTGCCGCGGATGCCACGGCGAAGGATTCTCGGGCGGGCGCATCCCGGGCAGTCCCCCGCACTGGCCACCGGCCGCCAATCTGACCCCCGGCGAAGGCAGTGCAATTGCGCGCTATTCCAACGTGGAGGCATTCCGGAACATGCTGCGCACCGGCGTGCGCCCGGACGGTGCGGCGGTCAACACGGTGATGCCTTTTGCCAGCTTGAACAAATTGTCGGACGTCGAAATCGAAGCAGTGTTTGCCTACCTCAAGACCTTGCCGCCGAAAGCCGCAGGTGGTCGGTAAATCTTTTGAACTTCGCGAAATTCGGAGATTTAGAATACTCCCCACAAATTCGCTCGTTGACGGTTGCACGCATCAGCGCGCGCCACCGTTAATAGGCGGGTATTGAAGTTGCAGTTAACGTTCATCCAACAAGAAACAGCGAGGGTAATTTCATGCATCTGAGGAGATCGCGATACGTAGTGCTTGGTTCGTTGCTCGGCGCAGTCTTAGCCATGCCCAGTGCATGGGCGGCGAAAAGCGAAAAAGAAATGATCGCGCGCGGTGAATATGTGGTGCGAATTGCGGGCTGCAACGACTGTCACACCGATGGTTATCTTTTGAACGATGGAAAAGTCCCCTCCAGCGAGTGGCTGAAAGGCAGCGGCTTTGGATGGCGCGGTCCGTGGGGAACGACCTATCCGCCCAATTTGCGCCTGTTCATGAAAGACCTCACGGCGGATCAATGGGTGAAAGAGGCGAAAGCGCTGAAGCGCCGGCCGCCAATGCCATTCTTCAATCTGAATGCAATGCACGACGAGGACCTGCGTGCGGTCTACCACTTTGTAAAGTCGCTGGGCGAACCCGGAAACCAGGCTCCGGCCTACATTCCGCCGGACAAGGAACCGCCCATGCCCTTCGCTTCTTTCCCACCCCCACCCCCGGCAAAATAACTTGCCGACCCGACCCGCCCGCTTTGAACATCCGTAGGCCGGCGGGGAAAGTCTTCAGGGGCGGCACGACCCTGCCGCCCCGGTCCTTACCCCTATCACGGGACCTTAATATGTCTGTTTCGGGGGCGACCGGCGGCAAATTCTGCATCGCAAAGCCATATCTACGTGAACACAGGAGTGGTTTTTCGCCCACAATGGGCGTATCTTTGCGCTACTGCAGTGGTTCCCTAGTTGTCAGTACGGAAGTTTCCTCCCGATATTTCGGAAGTCGCTCCCGCAATGAAGAAAGATGTCAGGAACAGCTGCGGGTTCGGCAAATTAACTTTTTAATGAGGTAGTTTTCATGGCAACAGGTACTGTCAAATGGTTTAACGAAGCCAAGGGTTTCGGATTCATCACCCCGCAAGACGGCAGCAAGGATGTGTTCGTTCACTTCTCTGCCATTCAGGGCAATGGTTTCAAGACCCTGGCTGAAGGCCAAAGCGTTTCTTTCGACGTGCAGCAGGGACCGAAGGGTCCGTCCGCCGTCAACGTTGTGGCGAACTAAGCCATTCGGCACTGCCTGTGCAGTGCCGATGAAAGGCTCCACCTGCAAAGGTGGGGCCTTTTGCTTTTTGGGCGCCGTTCGCCTCAAAAGTGAATAAAGCCCGCCCGGAATTCACCGTTTTCAGCCGCAAAATGTCACGCCCGGTGCAGCCTGTTTTATAAGGCTGTCTGACTCTCCCCAATCGATCTGATTGGACTTCCCGCAAGCCTCCCGGCCCAGAATAGTGTCGGAGCCGTTTATTTAGTTCGCTGGAGGTGCCTTATGAAAAAACGTCGATGGCAGGATGTAGTCACGTTGATTATGGGCCTGTGGTTATTTGTCTCTCCATTTGTACTTCACTACTACCTGGATGAAACCTACGCCGCCCCGAACGCGTTCGTCTACGGACTCGCGCTCACGGCAATTTCCGGAATCGCACTGATCAAACCCGAGGCTTGGGAAGAGTGGGTCAATCTGTTGATTGGCCTGTGGCTTATTGCGGCACCATTTGTGCTTGGCTTTGAGATCAGCATTGTGGCGACGTGGAATCACCTGATCCTTGGTGTGTTGGTTACCGCCGATGCGATTTGGGCCCTCATGCAAACACCCTCGCAAAAGGTGGCAACCCGGTAGCTCACTCGCCCGCACTTTCGGGCGTCGAAAAAAATCGTAAGATCGGTGTCTGATCCCGCTGCGGCGGGATCGCGCCGATTTTTTCTCAATGTTACTGAGGAATGCCTATGTCGAGAATCATCATCCGAGAAGATCAGGGCCCGATGGAAATTCAGTGCGGAAGCGAAAAGAAATGGCTATGTCGCTGTGGACTGTCCAACAAGCAGCCATGGTGCGACAGCAGCCACAAAAAAACTCGCGACGAGGAACCCGGGAAGCTTTATATCTACGAGGGCGACTCGCGGCGCGAGGTCAGTAAGCCCTGAGCGCCGTCGCACGGCAATGCACGGTCTTCGCTGGCAAGACTGTGCGGAGATCCCGCGGAAGCGACGGTGGAAGCGGTGAGTTTCTTGCGTTGTTGTGCAGGAGGAAGCACGCCTACGTATGGTTTTTCGCGGCCGATGGGGGTATCTTACCGCCATTGCAGCACGGTGCTTGCCGTCGTTTCGGAAGTTTCCTCCTGGTGTTTCATCGGAAGTCGCTCCCGCAAGCCAGATATCAAGACCGGCTGCATGGATCAACAATCAGCTTTTAACGAGGTAGTATTCATGGCAACTGGTACCGTCAAATGGTTCAACGAAGCGAAAGGCTTCGGCTTCATCACTCCGCAAGATGGCGGCAAAGATGTGTTCGTACACTTCTCTGCAATCCAGGGCGGCGGTTTCAAGACCCTGGCTGAAGGCCAAAGCGTGTCTTACGACGTGCAGCAGGGACCGAAGGGTCCGTCCGCTGTTAACGTCAAGCCGAACTAAGAGACTCGACACGGCTCATTCCGTGTAAATGCAAAGCCCCACGCTATTCTGTGGGGCTTTGTTGTTTTGAACGATTCGTTCGAGGTCTGGCGTCTGCATCAAACGCAGGCGACAACGCCCTCAATTGTTTTGTGCGCCCTGACGAATCCAGTCCCGAATGATTTCGACCTGCGGCTTGAGCAGCGGGCGTTCATTGTGCGGCATTCGAATGCTCTTGTCGGCACGACCATCGATCAACACCATCAGCGTGCTCGCAACCGGATTGCCGGGAACGACAATCGCCCCATGCCTGGTGCCTTTCATCAAGTTGTCATAACTGCGCAGATCCAGACCGCTTGCTTCAAAGCCGGCACCTCCGGTCTTGTGGCACTTCAGACAGTGGCTTTGAATGATCGGATACACGTCCAACTGGTAGCTCACTTGTCGCGCAGCGGTAACTTCACCCGCCCATGCGGTACTGCCAAACAAAAACGCCAAAACGAGCCAATTGCTGCAAACCAATTTATTCGCGTAATGCATGTCGGCGCTTCCTGGTTTTATTCGATTATTTCGTTTTAAAGAGCAGACAACAATTCCCGAATCCGCGCCATACGTAGAATCGCGAGCGCCCTCATTCAATTCGCAAACTCGGGTGGGGCCCGGTAGCCGTCGATGACTTGATCGACCGCGGCACCGACACCGAGAAGGCGTTCATCGCTCCACCGCTTGCCAACAAGCTGCAATCCAATGGGCAAACCCTCGTCGTCCAGCCCAGCGGGCAATGCGATAGCCGGATGGGAAGTAAAGTTAAACGGGAACAGGTAGTGATCGACGTAGCGCGATTCGACCAGCTTTCCGTCTATCTCAAACGGCCCGGAAAGATCATGATTGTGCTTGATCGCATTCGTGACGACACACGGGGTCAAAAAAGCATCATACTCCGAAAGCGCGCGATCAATGGCATTCACCAGCTTGTCACGCCGGTCGCAGACACGCGCCCAATTCGAATACGAAAGGCCCGGCCCGCCCGCTGCTTTCACCGGCATTTCGGCACCCGAGAGTTCCATCATGCAGTTGAACAGCAGCGGGAAATAATCTTTCCACACGGCACGAATCTCGCCAATGTTAATGGGATCACATTGCTCGACTTTCGCCCCCGCCTTCGACAACTGTTGGGCGACTCGCTCCACCGCAGCACGTATCGATCGTGCGGTCGGCGTATCAGGGAACTCAGGAAGGAAGGCGATCTTGAGCCGCTTTATATCGAGCGTTGGCGTTTCATTCCAGGCTACCGGAGGCACATCGGTATTAATGCCGTCCGGCCCGGCGATGACGCGACTGATAAACCCCAGGTCATCAATACTGCGCGCGATCGGCCCAATCGTACACAGATGACGGTCCGGCATGATTGCTCCCGGCAATGGCGGAATATGGCCGGTGATCGGAATGCGCGCAGTGGTGGGTTTTAACCCGTATACGCCGCAAAAGTGCGCGGGGATGCGAATCGAACCGGACATGTCACTGCCAATATCAAACGGAACCATACCACTCGCCACTGCTGCAGCCGAACCCCCACTCGATCCGCCCGCAGAACGTTCGTGGTTCCAGGGATTGTTCGTTACGCCGAAAACTTCATTGATGCTCTGCAGATTCATCGCAAGCGCCGGCATGTTGGTTTTTCCGAGCAGGATGCCTCCAACCGCTTTTAGTCGCGCTGCAACGGTGGCGTCGCGAACGGGAACGTTGTCTCGCAATGGCGGAAACGCAGCCGTTGTGCGCATGCCTGCGGTTTCAAAAACATCTTTCAACGTAAACGGCACACCGCGCAGAACACCGAATGAATCACCCCGACTGTGCGCCTGATCCGCGGCGCGCGCCCGTGCCCGCGCACCGTCTGCATCGAGCGTGACAATCGCATTGATTTTAGGGTTAACACGCTGGATATGGTCCAGATGCGCATCGACTACTTCGACGGCGGACACGTTGCCCGCTGCAATCTCCCGGGCGAGTTCGCGCGCGGTGGCATAGATGATTTTTTTCATTCAGCTAGAGCCTCGTTGCCGCAAACGGTGATTCTTTCAGTTAAGCGCATCTTAATCCTATTGCGACAACTCCGGCACGTGGCCGTTGTCATAGAAACATCGGCGCACTGACGCTGCGCGCCGCAGAACTCAATTTACGCCAATTGAAAAAGGAGTCTGTCATGCTGAAGAGAATTCTTGGCGGGTTATCATTGCTCGCGCTTGCGGGAAGCGTATTCGCAAACACAACCCACTCTGCATCAAAAGCCGCGCCCGACCCCCACGAAGCGCAATGGCAGCGTGAGCACGCCGCCTATGAACGCGATGTTGCGTATGCCGATCTCGATCAACATCCGATTGTCGGAAGCCGTGCCTACGAATCGTCGTTGATCGAGGCGCGGTATCACCTGGCGTTAGCGCGCGTTGATGCGGTCACGCTGCGTGATGCAAGCAAGGCGCGCTCGGAAATCGACCAGACGCGGGAGTTTTTGCAAACAGCCGAGACGCTCGGCTCGCCTGCGGATCGCGAACTCCTGCAGAGATTCGTTGCACGCCTCGATACGCAACTTGCAACGTACCTCCACAAAAACGATTGACTGTCGCAGTCGCAACGATACATCGCTTGCACGAAGTAAGGGTATGTGCGCGTGAGCGGTAGCGGGGCAATGCCTAGTGGCGCGAGAACATAAAGCACAAAAAAATCACCACCGCGGGGATCCATAGGGACGCGGTGGTGATGGCACCCTTGTTAATTTGTAGAACGGTACACTACCAACCCCAAATTTCGCCTTCGAGCAGATCTTCCAACCCATCGTAGTCTGGTGTTTTGACAGGCTCGAAGTGAGTTGCCTGCTTCGTGTAGATCGCGAGCAGTTTGCTCGCTGCGGGCAGACCTTTTGGAGCGACAAGCAAATCCGCAATTTCCGCGCGCTCTTTTTCATTGACTTTGGGCCCGACCGTAACCGTCTGGTCGGGGTAAACCGGACTCGTAAACAACACGCGAAATTTTTTGCGAGCGTCCTCCGGCATTTTTTTCATGAACTGCTCTGGCACCACCGCTGCGCGGCACTTTCCGGCCTTGAATCCTTCCATTACGGCTTTCAGGTCCTGCGATTCGACAATCGTTGGCTGAATAACTGGATTCGAGAATTGGGTAAGTATGGCCATCGCCCCAAGATTCGGCGGTGCCAGTGCGCAAATTGAACTGCTCTTGATATCCTGCGGTCTGCGCGCTTTTTCATCGCTTTCTTTGACAACCAGGTCAAAAATCAATGATCCAGGAAGCTTGGCAACCGGAACGTGACCGAGATGTTTCATTCTCCAGGCGGCAAAGTGAGGACCATCAAATACGATGTCATACTTCCCCTTGCGCATGCTTTCGGAGTATTCAATCCAGTTTACGGCATGGACGTATTGTACGCGCTCGCCGGTCGCCTCTGAGAGAACCTTCGCAATCGGACCGTAGATGTTCTCAGCATCTTCTGCGGATTCCCGCGGTGGCGCAGATAGAAGCAATTCTGCATTTGCGGACCACGCTGCAAACATCAAAAATAGGCCAACCGAAAACTTCAAACCCAAAGGACTCATCTTGTTCATTTTTGATTACCTCACTTCATGACATGGCGCTAACCCACGCCGCAAAGCTACTCTGCAGCTCAATTGTGTTGTCGTTCCTTTTTTGACAAAACGTGACACTGTTTACTTTGACGCGCTTATCACTCCGATAAAAAGTTCAAAACTTGGACACTATGGTTAGACTGGATTGTTTTGTATTTTTGACGGTGATATCACGTCCACTTTTACACCATTTCCCAGGGGCGATTGAGAGTACGTCTCAACCTTCCACAAACAGAACGTATTCGAATTCCTGAATATTGAGCAATAAAACTAACCAAATCCAAGGTGCGCTTTTGTACGAAAGAATTGCGGATTTTCGGGATGTTGGGTGGCAGAAGCGATGCGGTGAACGTGTAGGTGACGTTACGAGTTCAACTCGCTTCTACACCGTAGCACCCGAAGTGATAAAAGCGGTGACCACAATAGTGGTTCAAATGAAAATACGACCTTCACCGGAAATTCGGACCCGCCAACGCCGAATCAATCCCGTTGAGCGTCTATCAAGCCTTCGCGTAGAGGAAAGAATGATCACTCCACCACAGGGCTTTCGCGATAACTATGCTACCTATATGGAAAAACCAAATGGCTCAGTGACATGATCAGGATTGAGTGTGTATTATTTGCCCACTTGCCAGCAGCAGAATGGCATAAGACTTAAACGACCCAGGGGGATGTTGTATGGCAGATACCAAGAATAAGACGCTCGTTCTCGTATTCCCCCCCGTCACAATTTCCACATCCCCGCCGCTGGGCATCGCAATGTTGAAAGGCTATCTCGAGCGACAGGTGACTGGCTGGGACATCAAACTTCTGGATTTGAATCTCTGGTATCTAAACAAGATTTTTGCAGGGATCGCCTCCGGCAAGGTGAAACTGAGCGACGCGGTGTGCAAGGAAGTCGGTGCAAACAATGCGCAATTGGTCGAAGCCGCCAAAGTTATGCGTGCCGATGGTAACGACTACATCTACACCGACACCAACATCTATTCCCACGCCGGCAACATCTTTTCGAAGTTCTGCCAGGTTTCGACCAAGATGTTTACCGAAGAATGCGCGGCATATGAGAAAAGCGGCAATCTTCCCGGCATATTAAAGGAGTGCATCCAGGAGATCGCCGCGCTCAAGCCGGATTGCGTGGGCTTCTCCATGATCTTTTCCGAACAGCTTCCGATGGGCGCTGCACTGGGACGTTACGTACGCGAAAACTTCAAGTTGCCGGTACTGATGGGTGGCAGCTGCCTGATCGAAGGCGCTGAACATTTTATGAAGTGGTATCCCAAAGCGGCCGACGTGGTCGTGGTGGGCGACGGTGAAGACGCCCTGAAGCAACTGCTGCTGAAGGATCTCCAGCCCAAGGGTATTCCCGGTACGGTGTATTGGGAAACCGGCGACGTCGTGAAAGAGATGCCCATCTTTGAAAAAGATGTGGATCAATACGGGACTCCAAATTTTGACGGGCTGGATCTGCATTCTTACTACTCACCTGAACCGGTGATCCCGCTGCTGTTGTCGCGCGGCTGTTATTGGCGCAAGTGCACTTTCTGCGTGCACTACTTCTCTGCCGGCGACACCTATCGCGTGCGCTCACTGGATTCGATCATCGAAGCACTTCGCTACTTTGTGGACCGTGGCATTCGCAATTTTGCGTTCGTTGACGAAATGATTGCCCCGGGGCAGTTTGCCCGACTGGCCGAAGCGATCAAGGACGCGAACCTGGATATTACGTACTACGCGTATTCGAAGCCGAACAAGACATTCTCACCGACGGTGCTGAAATCGATCGCAGAATCAGGATGCAAATTCCTGTTGTGGGGCGTGGAAAGCGGCAATCAGCGCGTGTTGAACTTGATGGGCAAAGGCACCAATGTCGAAGACATGTCGATGGTCCTGAGGAACGCCCACGAAGCAGGCGTCGAAAATCATTTGTTCATCATTTCGGGTTTCCCGACTGAAACACATGAAGAGTTTGCCGATACGCTGCGCTTCCTGCTCGACAACAAGGATTCCATCTATGCGATCAACAGTGGCCCGTTTGGTTTGGACGCCGGGTCCCCCATCAGCAAGAGTCCGCTGAATTTCGGGATCGTGAAAACATGGGAGCACTCGAAAACGCCGCTCGGCTCGCAACTCGCGTACAAGACATCCAGCGGCGTTTCGATGGAAGAAGCGTGGAAGAACTGGGTAAAAGCGGTCCCATTATTCCGGCAGTTTCATCCCCACGCCAATCTTGCCGCGTACTACCGCGACCATGCGCTGCTGATCTACAAGTATTTGGGCTCGAAGCTCAAGCCCGAACAGCGGCAGTTCCCCAAGCTCGAAGACGTCATCCCCGACGCGCTCACCGGCGCAACGGCGTCGCCTGCGCCAGAGGTTTCGCACATTCACTAGTGAATTGCTCGTTGGGCGGATCGGTTGGGTCGCAATCGCGATCCGGCCGGATCGCCGCCTGTGTTAGCCGTCTCTTTTAAAAGTCACTTCCGGACGCTGGATCAAGAGCCTTGGCGTGGAGGGTAATTTCGCACACACGGTTTCCCTGAAATTTCACTGCCCGAACGTCGATACATGGATACCTTACACACAACGATCCACGACGGTTGGATTCAGGAGGAACACCGGTGAAAAAGATCAATTGGCGTCGCAACACGTTTCTTGCTTTGGCTGCTGGCACCGGAATATTCAGCATGGCCGCCCACGCGGACGTTTCTGCTACCTCGCGCGATTTTTGTTCGGCTCGCGGCGGCCAGGTAGTTGAGACGGAAAATGCGGAGCTGCACCTGTGCTGCTACACGCAGCGCCAGATGTGTATGTCGGTCAATGACAGAACACGCACCAGCCTGCGGGTCCGCCTGCCTGAGCATCTGGGAAGCGCCCAAGGCAAGATCAACACGGCGACGCTCGTCAGCTTGCCCCCTCAATAGTCCCTTCTGAAACCGGCCCGAACCCGGGCCCGGTCGATCTCGAAAATAGAGTTAACAATTCCTCGCGACCGGAACGCGCATGCGGTCGCGCGCTTGGTGTGAGCCAGGTCAGTCTCGACGCGCTTTTTCTGTAAGTATTCTCCCTTCATTTGAATAAGTTGGGCTGTTTTTGTCGCCTGGTTCGCACTCGGCCACATTGAATTCAAGGCTGCAGCTGCGGGTTCGCTAAACAAGGACTACGCGAGCGGTCCGTTAGAACACCCGGCTTCAGGCACGAACAACCCTCTGCCCTACGGATTCGCTCAGAGATTTTCATAAAGAGAGGAGTCAAAAGATGAAAAGATCGAAGAGTCTGATTTGGGCGGCAGTCCTGCCCGTCGCAGGATTGATTTTGGCAAGCTGCGGCGGCGGTGATGGCGGTGGTGGCAGCAGCTCCTCGTCAACTTCCACGGTGGCATTGGGTGCGGAAGTGTCTTCGTCAATGTTGTCCATAGGCGGCATGGCGCTCGACGCTGCCGGCGGTGATGCTTCGTCCGGCGTTGGTATGCGCCGAAACGTCAACCTTTCGAAATCAATGGCGGCACTCAATCGAACGGTATCCAAGAAAGGCGCGCGCATGATCGGGGCGTCCGTACTTCCCCAGACCGCGTGCGACAGCGGTACCGCCACAAGTGATGGGACCACAACCACGTATTCCCAGTGCGTCTACGTATTCGGCGACACGAAATTCTATTTTGACGGATCGATCAGCTATACGGACACGGGCACCGGATTTACGTCAGTTGCCGGCTCGGCGAATAACCCCTACGTCATCCGTATCTATCAGGTCGTCAATGCGGCGGATGTTCTTTTGTCCGAAACGAGCATGACACTGTCGTTCAATGGTACGTTCAATGGATCTGAATCCTGCGGCGCTGGCACCATTTATACGTCAACTTCAATTGCCATGAGCGGCTCCATGTCGTTCATCGAAAACAGCGTTGATGGCGCAGCGATCGAAAATGGCAGTGCGACGCTTACCAACATGGTGGTCGATGCAACGTCGAGCAACTTTGACAGCGTGACCTGCGAACCTGCAAATGTCGCCCTGACGATGAGCGGAAGCGCCTCGAGCGTGGACAATCTCGATAGCAGCAATTCCATGTCGCTTTCCATTTCTGAAGCTTCACCCCTTTCGATTCAATGGGCCGACACGGGCCTGATCATTGAGGTGGAAGTCAATGGCACAATGACGGTCGCGGCGAGCTGCTTCAATGGCACGCTGACCATCGCGACAACAACGCCCATCCAGGTCCCGGATACCGACGAGGAAGCCTGCCCGATTGCTGGCGTTGTCACATTGACGGGATCCATGACCGGCACGGTAACCTACAACTCCAACGGAAGCGTCAGCATCGATGAGGGCAGTAACGGCTCCGTCGACCAGACACTGGCCAGCTGTAACGACGCGGGCACCTGCTCCTAGTCGTCGGCACAATGTCGTACCGGGGTGGTCCGCATGGGCCACCCCTTTTTTATTGCCGTGAATACCCGCGCCGCCCATCCCTTCGGGCCTAATGTAGATTGCGATTTCGGACGACAACTTCGAAGGTGATAAAACTCTGGAGCAGTCCTAATGAAGATTCGAGCCATTCTGAGCGCGTGTTTTGCCCTTGGGTTGACCGCGTGCGCATCAGACCAGGTTTTGTCACAGGAAGAAATGCGCATTCAATCCGCCGCCGATACTGCAGTTGCCGGATATCTCTTCGATCACAAGATGGATGAGTTGATGTCCTACATCGTGCGGCGCGATGGCTTTGTGCTGGTGAAATTCCATGACTCTGTGCAGCCTTCCGTTTACAACAAGGTTGTCGCGGAATTGCGGGACATTCCCGACATTCACGGTGTTCATGCCGAAAAAAGCGGCGTGGAAGTCTGCCCGACGGCGCGTTGATCTTAACGCGAACAACGGAAGGGGATTCACAATTACACCCCTCTCGTTCTGGCTCATTCAAACCAACATTGCGTTATCCGCTGGATAAATAGTTCCGGACTTTTTCTCCTATACGGACGTGGAACGATCGAATTGGTTCGCGGTCCGAATATTCACGTTTCTCATCTCTCAAGGAGCACTTCCATGAATCGATCTATCCGGATGGCACTGGGCACCGCCACTGCTGTTGCACTGGCCGTTGGGACGGCAGTAGTAGCACAGGCCAGCGAATGGGGGCACGGTCACGGTCCTGGCAACCATGCGGGAAATGAAAACTGCCACGGCGATACCTCGGCGCGCCTTGACGCGCTGAAATCCGAATTGAATCTGACGACGGCGCAGGAGCCAGCGTGGCAGGCCTACGAGACGGCGATCAAGGCACAAACGGAAAAAATGCTCGCGGAGCGGCAAACGACTGAAAGCAAGGATCCGATGCAGGCGCGCATCGATCTGATGGAAGTACGCCTTGCTGGCATGAAGGAAATTCAAAAGGCCCGCCAGGATCTGCTTCAAGTACTTACCGATGAACAAAAGGCGATCTTGAACAAACACAGCCCCACGGATCACCACAAGATGCGACAGAGTTAAAAGGTAAACACATCGGGAGGCCCAGCGCCTCCCGATGCCGTTTAAGGCGCATCCACTTCGGCAGTTTGTTTTTTCTATCTCATCGGTTGCTCTCGAATGTGGAATACAAACGCACGTGGATTCGAACTTCGCCTCAACGGTGACAGTAACATTAGGTTTCGGTTAAGAAGGAAGCAGGTTTATAAAAATACGTGCACACGGCGCAGATTCCCGCGCGGGACAGAAAATACGATCTAGACTAATCCAGGTTGTCCGTTTATCCACTCATTTGCCTGGAGACGCCATGTGATGCCGTATTCAAAATCCTTAGCGTGGTTAATCGCCCCCCTTCTCTCGCTGATCTCTGGCGCTGCGTCCGCGCTGGATATGACGTTCAAAACCGTCGCTCCCGGCGTATATGCATACATTGGCGACACCGGATTGCGTTCGGCCGCCAACGAGGGCATGAACTCGAACGTGGGGTTCATCGTTACCGGCGCGGGCGTTGTTGTCGTGGACAGCGGATCAACCTGGAATGTGGCCCGGCAAATCCATGCAGCAATCCAGAAGGTAACGCGTGAACCGGTGAAATACGTCATCAACACCGGCGGCCAGGATCATCGGTGGTTAGGAAACGGCTACTTCAAGTCCCTGGGGGCCGAAATTATTGCGCAACGCAAGGCGGCCGATGACATGCAGGAACGCAGCGCGATACAGCTGCGTGGCCTGGAGTCCGAGCTCAAGGAAAAACTCAAAGGCACGGAACCGGTCTATCCGACGCGATTGTTCGACACAGAAGATGAATTGCACCTGGGAAATTTTGACATTCGCCTTTTATGGTTCGGCGGGGCCCACACGCCGGGCGACATCGCCGTGTGGCTTCCCAAGTCGCGAATCGTCTTTGCCGGCGATATTGTGTTCGTTGACCGATTGATTGCCGTACTTCCCTTCAGCAACGTAAAAGCCTCGCTCGACTCGTTTGCCGGTGTGGAAAAGCTGGATCCGAAGATCATCGTGCCGGGACACGGCGATGTCTGCGACCTGGCGAAAGCACGCAAGGAAACGCGTGACTATCTGGCGATGCTTCGCAATCACATGAAAGAGGCCATAAAGAACAGTGTCGATCTTCAATCGGCGATCGACAGTCTCGACCAGAACCCATACAAGTACCTTGCGAATTGGGAATTGCTCAAAGGCGGAAATGCAAGTCGCGCCTATCTTGAAGCTGAGGCTGAATGGTAGGTGCAGGCACAACCTGCTCGACACCGGGAACACTTGGATATTTTTCGGAGATCATGAAATGCGTTGCAATCAGATCGGCTTGATTATTCTTACCTCGGTAATTTGTGTTCCTTCGTTTGCCGCAGGTGACGAGCACATGCACCAGCATCAACACAGTTCGCCAATGGCGACCCCACTGACCGAACCCGGCAACGACGCTTTCGCCACGATTCAGGAAGCGGTGCAAAAACTGTTGGCCGATCCTGCTACCGACTGGAGCCGCGTAAATCTGGAGGCACTGCGCCAGCATCTGGTCGATATGAACAATTTCACGCTCAACGTAAACGTCGTTACCCAAAAGCCGATCGACAATGGCGTTGAGTTCACGGTGAAACCCACGACGCCGAATGCCGCAGGATCGCTGGATCGCTTGTTCAGCGCTCACCCTGCCGTTCTTAAACAAGAGTCGGGGTGGGAAATGAAGAGCATAAGGAATAGCGATGGAAGCTATACAGCGCGCGTCACCGGTAATCCCGGCGACGCCGCAAAAATTCGCGGGCTCGGCTACATCGGACTCGTAGCCTTCGGTGCGCATCATCAGGAACACCACTGGATGATGGCAACGGGGGCAAACCCCCACGCGCATTGATAACCGGGCGCGTGACGTTACACGGCGAGAAATCCAGCGACCTTGGCCGAATCAACGTTGGCGCGATCTTCCTCGTGAATGAGATTTCCCTTCTCGATCACCATAATGCGGTCGGCAACGTCCAACGCAAAGCTCAACACCTGCTCTGACACCACAATGGTGATGTCGCGCATTTTCTTGATCTCGTTAAGCACCTTCGCAATGTCCTTGATGATCGAAGGCTGAATGCCTTCCGTGGGTTCATCCAGCAGCAACACCTTCGGGTCGGACACCAGCGCGCGCGCAATCGCGAGCTGCTGTTGCTGTCCGCCGGACAAGTTGCCGCCCTTGCGTTTGCGCATTTCGCGCAGCACCGGAAACAACGCGTAGATGTCTTCGGGAATCGTCTTGTCCTTGCGCGTCTCGAGTCCGGTCAGAATATTTTCCTCGACCGTCATGTTCGGAAAGATCATGCGCCCCTGCGGGACAAAGGCAAGTCCATTCGCAACACGCTGGAAGCTCGGTTTGTTGCCGACTTCAGTTCCGTTGACTTCGACCTTTCCACTCTTGGAACCGACGACACCAATCAGCGATTTAAACAGCGTAGATTTTCCCATTCCGTTTCGACCCATGATGGCCAGAGTTTCTTTCGGCTTGGCGGAAAAACTCACACCGTGGATTACTTCACTTTGTCCGTACGCGACGGTCAGGTCCGTTACGTTCAACATTGTCGTTCCTCCCTAGTGTCCGAGATAGACTTCAATCACTTTCGGATCGCTCTGCACCTTGTCCACGCTGCCTTCGCACAGTACCTTGCCCTGGTGAAGCACGGTGACTCGATGTGCGATGCGCTTGACGAACTGCATGTCATGTTCGATCACGATGACCGATCGTCCCTTGCAGATGCGATTCAGCAAATCGGCAGTCTGCTCGCGCTCTTTTACGCTCATTCCCGCTACCGGCTCGTCAAGCATCAACAGCTCGGGCTCCTGCATTAGCAGCATGCCGATCTCGAGCCACTGCTTCTGGCCATGACTCAGGGCGCCGGCCTCCTTGTGCAGGTTGTCCTTGAGATTGATCGTCTCGGCAACACTGTTCACGCGCTCGACCACGTCCGGTGTGCGTTTGAAGGTGAGACATCCAAACACACCGCGACCCCGCGGAAACGAGACTTCAAGATTTTCGTAGACCGTAAGATTTTCGTAGATCGATGGCGTCTGGAACTTGCGTCCAACGCCCGCACGAACGACCTCATACTCCGCCATCTTCGTCAGTTCCTTCTTCTTGAACTGGATGGTGCCGGCCGATGCCCTCGTTTTTCCGCAAATCAAATCGAGCAACGTGGTCTTGCCGGCACCGTTCGGGCCGATGATCACGCGCAGTTCATCACGATCCACGTAGAGGTTCACGCCGTCGACGGCCTTGAAACCATCGAATGACACGGTGAGATCTTCCACTGACAAGACAAAATCCCGGGCGGCGTTCATTAGCGTGCCTCCGCTGTTTTCAATGGTTCGCTACTGGATGGCGCTGGCGATTGCGGCAACTCCACAACGTACTCCTTGCTCGCCGTTGCATCAGGGGCTTCCTGTTGCCAGGCCCGCAACCGTTTCCGATTCGCCAAAATAGATTTCAGGCGTTGGCTCAGCATGGGGCCGTATTTCTCCTGCAAACCCGCCAGGCCATTCGGAAAGAACATCACGACTGCGATGAACAGCCCACCCATGGCCAGCAGCCAGAGCTCCGGAAAGGTTTCCGAGAATACCGTCTTGCCGGCATTGACCAGCAACGCACCATACACCGCACCGACCAGCGACATGCGCCCACCCACCGCGGTGAAGATCACCATCTCAATGGAAGGCACAATACCTACGAAGGATGGCGACATGAAGCCCACCTGCAACGTAAACAACGCGCCACCCAACGCCGAGAATGCCGCGGCCAGACAGAACACGAAGATTTTGAAGTTGGCGACGTCATACCCGGAGAAGCGCACGCGATCTTCGCGATCGCGCATCGCCAAGAGCAGTCGCCCGAATTTCGTTCCCAGTACCCAGCGCAACACGACGATGGAACCCAACAAAAAAGCGCAGGTCGCGAAATACAGAATGTACTTGGCCGAGTCGGTACGGATGTCCCAGCCCAACAGCGTCTTCAGGTCTGTCATGCCGTTTGCGCCGCCGGTATAACCTTGCTGCCCGATGATCAGGATCGTCAGAATTGCCGCGATGGCTTGGGTTATGATTGCGAAGTACACGCCCCCGACACGGCGCTTGAACATCGCCGCGCCGATGAAGTACGCGAACAATGCCGGAACGACAAAGATCGCGATGATGGTAAACGTCAGACTATGAAAGGGCTCCCAGAACCACGGCACGGCGGTGAGTTGATTCCAGTCCATAAAATCCGGAATGCCGGGCGTCGACTGGATCTTCGTGCTTTCCGGATCGGACGCCTCGAGTTTGAGGAACATCGCCATGCAGTATCCGCCCAGCCCGAAAAACACACCCTGCCCGAGACTCAACACGCCACCGTAACCCCACAACATGACGAGCCCGATCGCGACGAATGCATACGTCAGATACTTGCCGGCCAGGTTCAACCGAAAGATATCCATCGTCAGCGGAAACGCCACCAGGATGATGGCGGCAAGGACCAGAATACCGGTCCAGCCGCCACGACCACCCAAGATCTTCTTCAATGAAGCCTGCATAGGACTGACTCCTTATCCTGAAACCGTGTTAACGACGTACCTTGCTGACAACCAACCCTTCCGGTCGCAGCATCAGAATGCCGACCACCACCAGCAACGTAATGACCTTGGCCATCGAGCCATTGAGGAAGAATTCGAGAATCGACTGTGTTTCTCCGATCGAGAACGCCGACGCCACAGTACCCAACAAACTACCTGCACCGCCGAACACAACGACAAGGAAAGTATCGACGATGTAAAGCGAACCACTGGTGGGGCCCGTCGATGCGATCGTCGTAAATGCCGCGCCAGCGATTCCAGCAATTCCGCAACCGAGCGCGAAGGTTATTCGGTCCACTTTCGCGGTGTTGATGCCGACGGCACCGCTCATCGTGCGGTTCTGCACGGTGGCGCGCACGCGCAGCCCCCAGCGCGATCGGTACAGCAGCAGAAACACTCCGAGTGTCACGACCACGGTCAGGCCCATCACCATCAGGCCGTTGATCGGAATCTCGACCGTTTCCGTCACGTGCAACGAACCCAGCAGCCACTCCGGCAACGTCGGGCTGACTTCGCGCGCGCCGAATGCGGAGCGCAGGATTTGCTGCATGATGAGACTCAGCCCCCACGTTGCGAGCAGCGTGTCGAGCGGGCGTTTATAGAGAAACCGTATGAGCCCGAGCTCGACCACGTAGCCGATCCCGAACGCCACTCCGAAGGCAGCCGCCACGGCAAAGAAGAAGTACGAACCCTGAAATCCGGGCACATACGTTTCAACCAGATGGGAGCACAGGTAGGTGGTATACGCGCCAATGGCCATGAACTCGCCATGCGCCATGTTGATCACGCCCATCTGCCCGAAGATGATGGCCAGGCCGAGCGCCATCAGCAGCAGCACGCTGAACAGGCTCAGCCCGGAGAATCCTTGCATGGCAAGGATTGATCCCATTTCCGACATCGACATTCCGTCCATCGCGATTCTCCTCGTCACGCTTGAATAAAAGCCGGTCCTGACCGAAGCCGGTCAGGACCGGTAGTGCGCGTCACTGATAGCCTTTCGGGAACGGATTGGGTTCGATCAGTTCGGAGGTGTAGATCACCTCAGCCTGTCCATCCTTCTTCCACTTTCCTACGCGAGCTTTGGACCACAGGTGATGATTCTCATGAATCTTCACGTAGCCTTCCGGTGCGCTCTTGAGTTCGATTTCCGCGGAAGCGGCGACAACCTTGTCCACGTCGAAGCTTTGCGCTTTCTCAACCGCGGCTTTCCACAACCACGGCCCCAGATAGGCCGCCTGAGTCACGTCGCCGATGACGCTATCGCTGCCATACTTCTTCTTGAACGCGGAAACGAAGCGCTTGTTGTTGTCGACGTCGAGGCTCTGGAAGTACTTCATCATTGAATAGAAGCCTTCAACGTTTTCTCCGCCGATGCCTTTCACTTCATCCTCGGTGACGGAGATCGTCAGCAGGTTCCATTTGTCCGAAGTGATGCCGGCCGCTTTGAGCTGCTTGTACCAGGCGACATTGCTTCCGCCGACCACGATGCTGTAGATCACGTCCGGCTTCTTGGCCTTGATCTTGTTGATCAGGGATCCGAAGTTCGTGTGTCCCAGCGGGTAGTACTCTTCGCCGACCACTTTGCCCTTCAGCACGTTCTCAATGTGCTTGCGGGCGATCTTGTTCGACGTGCGCGGCCAGATGTA
>DKAR01000184.1 GCA_002450895.1 Proteobacteria bacterium UBA6921 | reverse complement strand
GCAGAACATGCCCATCCACCCGGTTGCATCGGACTGTTGCAGCATGGCGCCATCCGGCAGTTTCTTCGAGCGATCGAACAGCGTGATGTTATCCAGCCCGAGGAATCCGCCTTCGAATATATTGCTGCCAGTCGAATCGACCTTGTTCACCCACCAGGCAAAGTTCATCAACAGTTTGTGGAAGCATTTCTCCAGAAACGCGTAGTCCGCGACACCAGAGCGAATGCGATCCATGTTGTAAACGCGCCAGACTGCCCACGCATGCACCGGCGGATTCAGGTCACCGAACTCCCATTCATACGCCGGGATCTGCCCGTTCGGATGCNNTACTCCCACTTGTCCGGCATCGACAGGATGCGCAGCGAATTCAGGTGGCGCCAGTGCTGGTTGCGAATGTGTACGCGCGAGTGTGGCGGCGGATGTTTCGGATTATCACCGCGCAACCACTTGTCGACGTCGAAGATGTAACTCTGCTTTCCCCACATGAGGCCCGCAAACGCTTGCCGCTGCACGCGTCGCTCATCCTCGGATGCGCCTGCGGGATGAATGGCTTCGTAAAACTCGTCCGCTTCGCGCCGCCGCTGCTCGAATAACTTATCGACGTCGACAAACGGCCGCTCGTGTGGGCGGGCACTGAGGCGGAAATCCAACTGGATCTTTTTTCCCGCGGGAACAATCTGGTGATAGTGAATTCCCGCTTTCGTGCCGCGATGTCGTGGATTCACGCACGGCCGGCCCTGAATGATGTGGTAGTGAAACGCATCCTTGAAATACGGGCGACCATTGGCCGCGTGCGGCCCGTACAGTTCAACGTTGTTGGATTCGTTGTCCGTGAACAGCGGCACCCCACCCGCCTGTCCATAGAAATAGCGCGGACCAAGCTTGTACTCGAACGGCAGGTTGGTCAGCCCCTTCGCGTTGGTGTCGTCCGCAAGAAAACAGATCTGCTCGCCGTCCCGGCGCGCCAACGAGATCACCGGCTCCCGCTCCCGCTCCGCGCCCCAGCTCCAGATATTTCGAAACCAGAGGTTTGGAATGATATGCAGCGGCGCATCGTCGGGCCCCCGGTTGAATGCCTCGACGCGAATGCAGATGTCTTCCGAATCGGCTTTGGCAAACGTCACGAAAACATCAAAATACCGGTTTTCGTCAAACACACCGGTATCGATCAATTCAAGCTCCGGCCCACTTCCATTGCGCGCCTGGTTCTCGAGGATCAGGCGCTGATAAGGAAATTCTGCCTGCGGATACTTGTACAGATACCGCATGTAACTGTGCGTCGGCGTGCTGTCGAGATAGAAGTAATAATCCTTCAGATCCTCGCCGTGATTGCCCTGCATCGGCGTCACGCCGTAGGCACGTTCCTTGAGAATCGGATCCTTGCCATTCCACAGGGCCAGCGCAAAACACAGCAGCTGATAGCGATCGCAAATCCCCGCCAAGCCATCTTCGCCCCAGCGATACGCCTTGCTGCGCGCCATGCCGTGCGTCAGAAAATCCCACGCTTCCCCGTCGTGGCTGTAGTCCTCACGCACCGTGCCCCACGACCGCTCGCTGAGGTACGGTCCCCACCGGCGCCAGGTAATCGCCTTCGGGCCATCGGCTTCGGCGAGGCGCTGGCTCTCTTTTGTCTGATCAGCTTTGTTCTTGATCATGCAGTACGCCACTTCTTCCGCGAGCTCGTAAAATAGTCCACGCCCGATTGGTGGGCGCATTCGTCATTGGATTAGCTGGCAATCCTACAGACAAAAGGTTCTCAATGTGAACTTCAAACGATCACGAAGTGGTTACTGTGTACTTTCCTGGGCAAAATGCATCCACATCAACCTGACTCGGAGCTAATTTGTTCCAAGAACGGAAAGGGTCTCAAGGCAGGATTTGCAGCTGGACATCCGCCACAAGCAGGCCGCTGTTGCGCATCAAACGGAGGGGGACATTCTGATTCAGTGGCATCCGCTCAATAATGGCATCTAATCCCTCCGTACCGTCGATGTCCACATTTCCCACACGCTGCAGTACGTCTCCACTGACCAACCGTGCCCGAGCGGCCGGGGAACCGGCTATGACATGCACGACTTGAAATCCCAGGATGCGCTTTCGGTTGCCGGCAGCATCAAATTCATATTCCCAGTCCCCCGAAACACCCAACCAGGGCGTCTTTCGAAATTCACGTCTGTCGGAAAATAGAGAAACTCCATTCTTCAGAGTAAGGACTTTCACTTTGTCCTTCTGAACAAAAAGAATATTTTGCGCGTTGGGATTGTACAGCGCGTAGTCTTTCTCATAGTTGCCGATCACCGAAAAATAATACTTTGACGTCAACTCCTCCATGCCATCGATTCGTACATCGGCTTTCGGATGCTCCAGCCCCAACAACACAACCGTCCGCGCGGGAACAACAAACAGAAATCCCACGAAGAAGATGACGAACACCCCCAGGAACGTTCGGTACAAGTACCGGAACTTCCTTCCCGTGTTAAATCGCGCGATGTTCTGCGCGTTCTGCAGATTGTGACCGGAGCGGATCAGCAGCACGCCGAACAGGAAATACAAACCACAGAAGGAATACATGGCACCCACTTTTCCCATGACCCAGTTTTGGTCACGCAGTACGAAATTCGCAATCCAGCCATCCCAGCCGTAAATCCCATACTTATGGAAATCGACCTCGGTCACTTTCGAATCCAAATCCGCAAGCAACGCAGCACGATTTTCCAGTGCGACATTGACTTGCGGATCCAGCAACATATTGCTTGCTGAAACAGAGACCAAAAGCGAGAAATACAACACCACCAGCATCCAGATCATATAGACCAACAAAAAAACCAGTGAGACTTTGCAGAGCTTGCGAACCAAGGGCCGTTCGCTATTGCGTGCGCGGTGAAAAAACACATAGATCACCAACGGGATGCCCAGCAAAAAAAGAATTCCGGCATTTGCCTCAGAAATATTGTCAGCGATCCCAATTGCCACCAGCGCCGGCATACCTGCGAGCAGCTCAACGAAACCAGCGCCTCCGACTTCCAGGCAATTCTGAAGACTAAAATCGAATGGAGGTACACCGAGCATCGAACTCGAGATGGAATATATGGCTATGCCGAAAAAATAGAGTCCGGCCACGCCGATTCCAACAACAACGCTGCCGGGAACAGAAAGTTTTTTGAGCGTCTCGGTGAAAGCGTCCATGGCATCCATCCTTGGTCAGAAGGAAGAGCGTCGAAACGGGGATGAGCTCGAGCGCGTGACAGTAGTCAATACGTTTAAGGCATCGGCCTTAGGAGAAAGCTTGGCAGATTCCTTCAACAGTTCAATGTGAAAATCTGACACCGACCGGCGAACTCGAGGAAAAAGTATCGCAAGTAAAAACGTGTTAGTTCATTGGCCCGCAAGCAGGCGTGTGGGCGTCAATATCCTGAGCAACTGCGATCAGGATCAATGCTCATACCGCGCAATCACTTCCTTCTCCTCATATGCCTCGGCGATCCATTGCTGTAACGCGGGCAATGCCAAGACTGCGCGCATGTAGGCCGCACTGACAGGATCAACCGAAACGTCATACGTGACGAAGCGATTTACCACCGGTGCGAACATCGCGTCGGCGATACTGAATTTTCCAAACAGCATGTCACCGACTGCACCAAACCGGGCGCGGCAATCCCGCCAGATGGCGCAGATGCGATCGATGTTTTCCTGAACGCCGGGCGCACGGCCGACGCCGGGAAAGCGGCGGCGGCAGTTGTGCGTCATGTTTTCGCGCAGCGCACTGAAACCGGAATGCATCTCGGCGCTCACGGACCGGGCCACAGCGCGCGCGGCCGCATCGGCGGGCCACAACTGGTGTTGCGGAAATTGCTCGGCGAGGTATTCGCAAATCGCCAGCGAGTCCCAGATGGCGAGATCATCGGCCTGCAAGATCGGCACAAGACCGCTGGGGGAGTATTCGCGCAGGCGCTGCTCCGAATCCTCCTGAAACAGCGGAATGCGCACTTCGTTAAACGGAATCCCCGCATGCTTCATCACCAACCACGGTCGCAGTGACCATGACGAGTACGTCTTGTTACCAATAATCAGCGTCAAGCGTTTCATGTATCGATTCCCACGTGTTCGCGTCACAGTACCACGATCAGTGCAATCATGGCGTCCCTCGTCGCGGCGATCCACACGGCGTGCCGTTCAGTCCGCCCGCACCGTTTCCGCGCACGACGAGACTCGAAGCACCGAATTGTTCAGGGTTGTGCGTTTCATCCATCAGCATTACCCTGCAATCTCCCTCCCCCGAAAAAACAGAAATGGCTTCTCGAAATTCCGCAGTCTGGCCGGGCCGACCGTCGCCGCGAGGTGCAACGTGGGATGGCGAAGGCGTGAACTTTGCGCTGTTCTCGGAAAACACAGAGAAAGTGGAGCTGTGTCTTTTTGATCCTAAAGGTCGTCGCGAGATTGAGACGATTGAAATGCGCTGGAACACGGATCATGTGTTCCACTGCTATCTACCCGAAGCACGGCCGGGTTGGTTGTATGGTTATCGTGTGCACGGGCCGTACGCACCGAACCAAGGGCATCGCTTCAACTCCAAGAAGCTGCTGCTGGATCCTTACGCGAAAGATATTGACGGCCCCCTGCTCTGGAGCGATGCATTATTCGGATATCGCGTCGGTCACGAACAGCAGGATCTGGCCCTGGATCGCCGCGACAGTGCGCCCGGCATGCTCAAATGCCGCGTCATCGATCCGGCGTTCACCTGGGGCGACGACCGGGCGCCAAATACACCGTGGCACGAGACGGTGATCTACGAACTGCATGTCAAAGGTTTCACACAATTGCATCCCGATGTGCCGCCACTCTTGCGCGGCACCTATGCGGGATTGGCCAGCGCGCCCGTGATCGAACATCTGAAATCGCTGGGCGTCACTGCCGTGGAACTGATGCCGGTGCACACCTTCATTGACGATCGCCATCTAATAGAAAAAGGGCTGCACAACTATTGGGGCTATAACTCCATCGGTTTCTTCGCGCCCCACGCAGCTTACGCCAGCGCGGACCCGGTGCGCGAATTCAAGATGATGGTAAAGCGCCTGCATTCCGCGGGAATCGAAGTGATTCTCGATGTCGTCTACAACCACACCGCTGAAGGCAATCATCTGGGGCCTACGTTGTGTTTTCGCGGTATCGACAACGCATCGTATTACCGCGTCGCGCTCGACGCACGCTATTACATGGACTACACCGGTTGCGGCAACACACTGAACATGCGCCACCCGCGCGTGCTGCAGCTGATCATGGACAGCCTGCGATACTGGGTGCTTGAAATGCATGTCGATGGTTTTCGATTCGATCTTGCCTCCGCACTCGCGCGCGAATTGCATGCGGTAGACCGGCTCGGCGCGTTTTTCGACATCATTCTGCAAGATCCGGTGCTGTCGCAGGTGAAACTGATCGCCGAACCGTGGGATCTCGGCGAAGGAGGTTACCAGGTGGGCAACTTCCCACCGGGCTGGACGGAATGGAACGGCCGCTACCGTGATTCCGTACGTTCGTATTGGAAAGGCGACGGCGGCCTGATCGGCGAACTTGCGTTTCGCCTCACCGGCTCAAGTGATTTGTACCAAAAAGACGGACGAAAGCCCTACGCGAGCATCAATTTCGTCACTTGCCACGACGGCTTTACGCTGAACGATCTGGTCAGCTACAACGACAAGCGCAACGAGGCGAACGGCGAAGAGAACCGTGACGGCGAGAGCCACAACCGCAGCTGGAACTGTGGCGCAGAAGGTCCTACCCGCAATCAGAACATCAACGAACTTCGCCTGCGCCAGCGGCGCAATTTCATCGCCACGCTAATGCTGTCCCAAGGCGTGCCAATGCTGCTCGCCGGTGACGAATTCGGACGCACGCAGCAAGGCAACAATAACGCCTATTGTCAGGACAGCCCGATCAGCTGGATTGACTGGACGATGACCGAATCCAGTCGGCGCTTTCTAGGCTTTGTACAACGCATGATCGCGTTGCGGCGCAAACATCCGACGTTCAAGCGTCGGCGCTTTTTTCTTGGGCGCGCGATTCATGGCAGCGCCGCAAAGGAAATCCACTGGCTGAAACCGGATGGAACCGAAATGTCTGAACACGAGTGGTACCACAGCTTCGCGCGAAGCCTGGGAATGTACCTTCCCGGCGATGCGCTGGAGGAATACGACGATCAGGGGCGCCCCTTGCGCGATGACACTTACCTGCTGCTGTTGAATGCGCACCACGAAGAAGTCCCGTTCACCATTCCGCGCGGTTCCACGTCAATGCGATGGGAACCGGTCGTCGACACCTGGTATGCCGGGGCAAAACGCGACGATGGTCGGTACTATCTGGGAGGTGAACCTTATCCGCTCCAGGGTCGGTCGCTTGTCTTGCTCGTGCACCTTCGTGAATCAATGGGGGGCGCATAATTTCGTCCATTCAGAGAAACGCGCCCAGTTTCTTCCCCGACGCAAGCCAGATCTTGATCGCCTCAAATACAATGATCGTCGCGTAACTCACCGCAAACCAAAGCACCACGGCTTCGATCGGCAGGTTATGCCAGGCCCCGATGAACAGACCCATCATCGCGCGCGGCTGGTAGTCCCACCACTGATAGGGCAAGGCCTGCGTGGACTCCCAGATCAGGCTGATCAATACGATGACAAACAACGTGAAGCTGAAAGCACGCCAATTGATGAACGGCCGCGTGCTTTTGAGCAACGCCATCGACGGAACCAGTGCCATGACGGTGAGATAGATGAAATACCACGGGAATCCATCCGCACTTTCCGCAAACGATTTTCGATAAATCACGGCCATTGCGATTAACCCTCCGCCGACCAATACGGACGGCCAGTGGATTCCCAACACGCGCTTGATGTTGGCGGTTTCTGCGTGATAGTCCGGCACGTTGTATTTCTCAAACCAGTACTCGTCACACCATGCATAAAGTAACAATACGGTGATGAATCCGAAGATGTAGAACACGATTTCCTCGATCGGAATCGGCCCGCCAATCGCAGGAAAAGTGATTCCCAGTACTGCGCCGTGATTCTGGAACGTGAAGAATGTGTTTCCGAACAGCACGTCGAGCACGATCCCCGCCGGTGCGAGCAACGCCACAGTCAAAAAAAATGCCTTGCGCTGAAAAGTGAGTTTCTGGAATCGCCACATCCAGAACAACAACGCGGCACTTGGAAAAAGAAACAGGCTCAGACTGATCGTGTAACCCAACGGCGAAGGATCGTCTGTGTTGAGCGTAAGCGTGGCCGGCGTGGTGATCGAGTTCAGCGTCAATGCTACAGGAAGAACCAACATGCAAATGAGATAGGCGACTACCGCGGTAGCGCGTCGGGATGTTTTTAGCATGAGGGTACAGTCCTTTGACCGGGGAAGCTCACGCCCCTTGTGCCGATCTAATACGATCCAACCACTTCTCTTAGCTTAGTCGGTGTTTGGCTGGCGGTTTGTGCAAGACAGGAACATTTTGATCTCTCCGAAACCGCCACGCTCCAGCGTGTGATCTCCACATTCGGTCAACCTGGCAAACTCAGGCGCTCAAAACGAAAAAGGCCGGGCAAGGCCCGGCCTTCATTCTTAACGCATCACAACGACTACTGTCGGATTCCGATCACCAGCCCGATCGCACGATACTTGGAACCCGACGTGTCATCAGTGTCGTAGACTCGCAGTACCATCATTTTCCCGTCCGCGGAAACAAAACCCTTGAGGATCGTGTTTGACTCCTCGGCAACATCCGGGTGCGACATCGTGATCGCGCCGTTC
This sequence comes from Proteobacteria bacterium UBA6921, assembly GCA_002450895.1. GTDB lineage: Bacteria > Pseudomonadota > Gammaproteobacteria > SG8-11 > SG8-11 > UBA6921. The sequence goes on along the minus strand of DKAR01000184.1, from coordinate 8,218 downwards.
GTTCCGATGGAATCAACAGTGAAATCGAAGGCCGGTTGCGCACTTTCTACTTGTGCCTGCACGCTCGCGATGTCCGTCGCACGCTCAAATCCTCGGGATGTCACCGCCGCCGTCATTGCCGTTGCACCGGCGTTGAACGTGAACGACGAACTATTGCGGAGTGTCGACAACTCGCTGTGACCGTTTTGTTCCGCACCGAAAATGATCGGATAAAATTTGAATACTGAACTTTCCAGGTTCGGTAAGGAGGTCGGAAGCTTCACGCCAACGACCATTTCATGGCGCGCTTCGGTGATCGTTCCCGTACCGGTTGTCGTGACTTTGAGCAATGCCATGACCGAGGCGTCATTGTTGATCCAACCTTCGAGGTCGTCCGGATCGGCTGCCACCGCATCGTTGTCGACATCGAGCGTCATTGCCCCGGTCGACGTTACTGCATACGGAAATGCCGTGTTGCCGTCCGTGCCGCCGGTGTCGGTCAGTGTGATCGCGGTAAAGGAAGAAGCGGTTCGCTCCACGCCCACATTGTCAATTGCCGACGCGGCGATATTGACGGTACCGGCGGAATTGAAACCAAGGACGCCAACGGAGCTTTCAAGCGTACCGATCGGCGCCGTGTCGAGGTCCAGGCTCAATGCGACAATTCCGTAGTCACCCGAGAGGCTGGCGGCGCTCATGCCACTTCCCTGCTTCAGCAACAGCGTCATTCCCATTTCGACTTCGTCACCGGCTTTTGCGTTTGGATCGATCGCGTCCTTTACGCCATCGTTATTGGTGTCGACCGTTGCGTAACGAACGCCCGCACTTGTGTAGATTTCCACCTTTGTATTTCCGTTGCCGGTATCGCGAACGATGTCGGTATTCGGTGGCCACCGCCACCCGTAGTCCGGCCCATCGAGATCAACTTGCGTATCGACCGTTTGAAGTTCTTCCTGGAAGGGCGATTCCACCGTGATGGTGCCGTTCGCGTCGATCATGCCCGTCAACATTTCGGTTGAGCCGTTGAGATCGGTCTCATGAAAAATGTTGGTAGCGCCCTGATTGTCGACGCCGAAATTGGTCCAGGCGGAGAAATTCGACGATCCTGCCGTGATATCAAGGGTGCCGGCCGTGTTGCCCGCTGCAATCGAGATCGACTCGCGATGGACACCCATGGCCAATGTGCCGTAGTCCTGCTGCTCTGAATCGTGCAGGCCGAAGGACAATTGCACGAGGTTCCACGTGCCCGCTGTCGCCGCGGCGACGGACCCGTCGTCGGGGGTGCTGTTAAGAACGGCGATCTCGGTGTCTACGAATTCACCCACTTGTGCGTCTAGCGCGGCCAACATGGTGCTCAAATCCGCGGTCGCGGTCAGATTGAATTCCTTCACCTTCCCCTGCAACGCAACCACTTCGTTCACGGCCAGATTCGCGAGCACGAGGTTTTGATCATCAACAAATTTGGAGAGCACGTATTGGGAAATGGGATTGATGTCGACGGACTGCTCCACCACCATCGCGCTCATTGAAGCGCCGCCCGTCCCGGAAATGCGGACGACGAGATTACCGGCCAGGCTGACGCCCGACGGCAATGTCAGGCTGTAATTGCCGGTGATCGACGTCACGGTCGACGCCAGCACATCCCCCACCTGGTTTCCATCGTCGTCAATGCGAATCAGTTCGACGGTCGCGCCCGTCACCGGTTGCAGACCGGTAATCGCGGCAGCGGCGCCCGGAAATACGAAATCAGAAATTGCAGCCAGCACAGACGTGTTCGTCTCAAACATCGCAACCATACCGCCGGGCGCTTCGGCCACACCGGTGATGGTCGTACTTGTGGTGGTTGAACCCCCACTGGAATCACCTCCCGATCCGCCGCCACCACATGCAGTCAGGGCGATGCTACAGGCCAGGGCGAGATGCTTGAGACTCATTTGGGGAAGCTGCATGCGGTTTGTCCTCTCGGGTTGACGGAATGACAGAAAAACCAAAAGCGGTCTTGAGAAGTTGGCAGGTTTTTATCGAATGAAAGCGGTCTGACATTAGGCCATTTGAGCAACGGCCCCCTGCTTTGAAAGTGTAGTTGGAAACGCAAACAGGCGTGGCATGCCTGACTGTGCGCCCAAAAGTTGCCGCGTTTCGTGGCGCATCAGTCACTGGCCGACTTCATCGGCAACCCGTAAGTATTGATTTTTCCCTTACGTGTCCGTTCCCCCTATACTTCGTTCCCAAGCCAACGCGTCGACGCGGGGCACGACGGTTTCAGGTGATGTCCATGCTGGAGTGGTTTACAAATCCCCATACCTGGGTCGGGTTGCTGGAAATCATCGGCATCAACATCATTTTGTCCGGCGACAACGCCGTGGTCATTGCGCTTGCGTGCCGGGCCCTGCCCGCGCACCAACAGAAGCGCGCCATTTTCCTCGGCGCTGCCGGCGCCATCCTCATGCGCGTTGTTCTCACGTGGTTCGCCGCCGCCCTGATGCAGCAGTCCTATTTGAAACTTATCGGCAGCGCCCTGTTATTGTGGATCGCGGTCAAGCTGCTGCTCCCCGAAGGTGAAGGCGAAACCGACAAGGATGGCGACGGCAACATCTGGGCGGCAATCAAGACCATCATCATTGCCGACCTGGTCATGAGTCTCGACAACGTCATCGGCGTCGCGGCCGCTGCAAAGGGTGACATCGTGCTGCTCATTCTGGGGCTCGTCATCAGCATGCCGTTGATCATCTACGGCAGCGCCGTGATATTGCGCATCATGGGGCGCTTCCCAATCATCATTACACTGGGCGGCGCCCTGCTCGGCTACGTCGCGGGCGAGATGGCGATCAGCGAAACTTTTGTTGCCGAATGGATCGCGGCCACGGCACACGCGCTCGAATATCTGGTGCCCGCGTTGTGCGCCATCTCCGTGGTTGTGGTCGCGAGAATGATGGCCCCCAAACCGGCGCCCGTGGCGGAGTTGGCCACGCGCTCACAAAGTGACGACTGAGGACATACGCGATGAAGAAAATACTCCTCCCCGTTGACGGCTCTGAAAACAGCCAGCGCGCCATCGAATTTGCCGTGACCCAACTGCATTCGGGAGCTAACGATGAGATTCACCTGCTCAATGTCCAGCTTCCAATACACACCGGATTCGCAAAACAGCAAGACATCGAAAAATATCAAACCAGTGAAGCGGAGAAGTCATTGGCAGCCGCGCGGAAGCTGCTTGAGGATAAAGGCGTCACTTTCATCGAACACATCGCGGTAGGACAAATTGCAGAAGCTATCGCGCACTACGCCAAGACCCAAAAGATCGATCAGATCATCATGGGCACACGCGGACTCGGCACGGTCAGTGGATTGATCCTCGGCTCGGTGGCGACAAAAGTGCTGCACCTCGCAAACTGTCCGGTGACACTGGTGAAATAGTCGAGTCCGCCAACACCTGCACTCGCCAAACACGCGTTATCCCTAACATTCGCCTTGGAGCACATCCACTTTGCCTGTAAAATTGCCCCCTTGTTGGCCGCATTCAAAATGGCGTTGGCCGTATTAGGAAATTCCTCGGGGGGCATCATGAGAAGTAGTTTTTTCAGCGTTCACGCTGTTCGAATGGTATTTGTCGCGGCGGGACTCAGCCTGCTCACGGCATCGTGCATGCACGATGATTCGGGCGGGGACAACAACGATCCGAATCCTGCCCCGAACTCCGGTTCGGGCAATACACCTTCCGGCACGTCCGGAAATAACAGCTCGCTTATTGTGGGTGGGACTATTGGGCCAGGTTCGGTGCCGGTCTCGAACCTTCGCAAACAATTGGCGGTCACGGTACTGAATCCAAATTCAAAATTCTCATTCGGAACGGCGTATGCGACTCGTTCGAGTGTCAGCGACGAATACGCGTACGTCATTCTTCCAGTAACAAACATAGGTACGACGCCTGCCTGTTTCACGAAAATCAGCGGGCTAACGTATCGCGATGCCAGTGACACCATTTTGGATGCGAACAATTTCACTTACGTCCACGGATCGGTTCGCGATCTTTCGTCGGGCACACTCACACTATTTACGTCGACCTGTCTTGACCCGGGAGAGGTTGGATTTTTTTCTGACATCGTGGCAAACATTTATTCGGCTGTTGCCAAGATGGAATTTGATGTCCAATACTCCAGCGATGCCGGTAAGGCTCCAGGAGCACGGGTGATTCCACAGTCCTATTCGTATGATGCTTCATTGGGAACATTTGGCTCACTTTCGATTGCCGTAAAAAACACAGGATCAGCTACAGCACAGATTGGTGGACTACAGGAACTACAGTTCAACACTTGGTATCTCTTCGATCAGGATGAGAGACCGCTGAATTGGGGATTTGCGATTGACAACGTCACGCCCACCGTTTTGCCAGCGAATGCGACCGGCTCGATGAGTGATAACGTTTTTATTTATAGCGGATCCGGAAGTAAGCTTCGGGTATTTGTCGACTTTGATGATGCGACGGCCACTGCCAGCCTCAAGCCTACCCCCAATACCTCAACGCCAGTTTCGCAAGTTTGCAGCGTGAATCTGTTCCCGGATGCACTTATGGCCTGCCTGAACAAGCAACGGAACCAACGCGTGGCAGAATTAAAGACAATACATGAACGCGAACTGGTCTCAGGCACGCGGAGCCAGTAAAGAAAGACAGAACACTCGGCGCGCGGCCCAATCGCCGACCTCACCTGCAACGTTATTGCGGAAGCGTAAAGTAAAACGTCGCGCCTTTTTCCGGCGTGGCGTCGGCCCATACCCTTCCGCCGTGGCGGTGGATGATGCGTGCGACGGTGGCGAGACCGATTCCTGTTCCGGGGTAGTCGCGCACGTTGTGCAGGCGTTGAAACGGTGCGAACAACTTGTCGGCAAACTGCATGTCGAAGCCCGCGCCGTTGTCGCGAACATAAAATACCCGCTCGCTCTCGTTCGGTTGTTCCCCAAAAACGACGCGCGGCTTTTCCGTCTTGTTGGTGTACTTCCAGGCGTTATCCAGCAGATTGGTCAGCACGATATGAATCAGGCGCGCATCACAGCGCGCGCCGAGACCTGTTGCAATTTCCACGTCGATTTTTCGATTCGCTGCGGCCGCCGTCAGCTGACCGGCAATCTCACGCGCCATCGCGCTCAGGTCCACATCCGTAACGTGCAACGTTCCGCGATTCAGGCGTGACAGCTCGAGGAGATCATCGATCAGATCGCTCATGTGCTGTGCACCGGTGCGCACGCGGCTCAGGTATTTTGCTCCGTCCGCGTCAAGACGGTCGGCGTAGTCTTCTTTCAGAACCTGAGAGAATCCATCGATCGCGCGCAGCGGCGCGCGCAAATCATGTGAGATGGAATAGCAAAATGCCTCCAGCTCTTTATTTGCCGACTCCAACTGCGCCGTGCGCTTCTGCACGCGTTGTTCAAGTTCTGCATTAAGCCGCTGGATTTCCAAATCGGCATTCTTTCGCTCGGTAATGTCGTGGAACGAAACGGCAACGCCATGGGGGCGCGTATCACCTGGCGCAATCATCGGTTGCGAATTGACAGAGACCCATCGCAACGTGTCGCCCGGAATGCGCATTCCAATGATGACGTTGCGTTGCGGCTGACCGGTGCGTAGCGTGATGACCGATGGGTGCTGATCGGTTTCGAGTGGTGACCCGTCCTCTTGCACGGCACTCCACTTTGGATCAAATGAGCTGGAGCCTACAATTTGCTCTCGGGTCATTCCGAGAATCCGCTCTGCCGCCGGATTGCATGTGAGAATCCGATTGTGTTCATCCTGCACGACGATCCCTTCGGCCATGGTCGTCACGACGTTTCTGAAACGCTCTTCGCTCTCGCGTAATGCGCGTGCATCACGCTCACGGTCGGTCACATCCTGCACGGTGCCAATCAACCGGACCGGGTTCCCGGCCTTGTCACGCTCGACCTTCGTTGAAGACCAGGTGTATCGCGCTTCGCCATCGGGACGAGTGATACGACATTCAAAGTACGCGGTCTCTCCTCCCGCCAATGCTTTTTCGACCTGCTTTGAAATCCGCTCGCGATCTTCCGGATGAATCGCATTCATTGCAGATTCGAAAGTGACGGCGGAACCCACAGGCGTGATGCCATAGACGAGATACATCTGGTCCGACCAGCTGATTTGCCCGCTCTTGATGTCCCAACTCCAGCTTCCGAAGTTGGCAATCGCTTGCGCCATGGCCAGTAATTCCTGCGATTCTCGCAGAGCCAGCTCAGCGACTTTTCGATCGGTAATTTCCTGATTGGTGCCGATCAACCCAGTAACGTTGCCGGACGCATCGCAAAGGATATTGGCCTTGCCCAGAAACCAGCAAACATCGCCATTGGGTCGGATAATGCGATGTTCAATTTCGAAGGGCTGCTTGTTCTGCATCGCGAGCTCGATCGCTTCGCCCATGCGCTGCTGATCTTCTGCAGGCAATAGCGCCATCGCCCCGTCAAAGCTGTTGCCAAGACTACCCGCCTCCAATCCGAAAACCCGCTCGGCATTGGTCGACCATCGGATCTCATTGGTGGTGAGGTCCCAGTACCACGTCGCCACATCAGCAGCGGCCAGCGCTTTTTCGTAGAACAGGTCGGTTGCGGGCATGGTTCGATGAGTCTCGGCTCTTGGTGTCGAGAATTGTCAAACCATCGATATTACATGGATTCGCGCTGCCAGCGCAGCAGGCCAATGACGCTAATTATTGGAAATCTACCAGTCGCATCAGGGGCAATTGGCCCCTGAGCGTCTGCCGGGCGGGTTGGATTGCGTGCTAGAGCACTGGCGCATCGATGTCCTGATGCAGTTCATCCCAGTAGTGCCAGTCCTCGTTGCCGAAGTGCGCGAGATTTTTTACGCGACCGGCCGTGGTGGTGCGATTCCATTCGATCGCGATGAGATCCGCCGCACTGGCGTCGAAGATGTCGTAATACGCGTTGTAGGTGACATCGGTCGTCGTGCCGTAGTGAATGTAATCGCCTTCACCGGTGGTTCCGGTTTCGACATTGGTGTACTGGATATCGCCCGTGCCGGCGGTTTTGTTGCGGCTCCACTCGATGCTGAGGAACGCGTGCGCGTTGTCCGGATCTTTCATCAGCGTCCACGAGCCCTGCGTACCATCGATATTGGATACGCCTTCATACCAGTGGAAGTTCGTAAACCCGCCCGCCTGTGAGATGTACATGTCCCACTCGACCGTTGCATTCACCACCTTTCCATAAAGCTTGGCCGTGTACGGAACCCCTAGCACGCTGAAGCTATAGCCCCACAGCCAGGAACCGTCGGATTGTTTCGTCGGCGTTTGATTGATCGCCGCGACAAACGAGGCGACAGGAATCGCGAGCCCGACTTTCAGCACGGTGTCCCAGACCGCGACATTGGTGGCGGCGTAGTTGTAGTTGCTGGTGGTGGCAACGATCACGCTCATGGCGACATCGCGCGTGACCACGGGATCGCTCGGGAAATCGCCAAAGCTCATCACCAATGAAGACACCGGCGGCAAGGTGGGCGCTTCACCATCGTCGGCAACCTTCAACTTGCACGAGGTTAAAGCGAAGACGGCAGCGAGCAGCGAAACAATCAGCGCGGGGATGCGGGTGCGGGTGGCGTGGTTCATGGGCGGCCTCCTTCTTTCAAAATCGGGGTTCCTATTTATAGAGATCGTCATCCCTGGAGATATTCTGTATCGCCCAGGCTAAGCACTTGTTTTAACTCTGCCGCAAACCGGGCGGAACAGATAGGGCAATTCAGCGGCCCGGGGGGGCTCCTTGGGGCTCCTTATATATACCGAAATCTCCTCTTGACCCGCTCTTCGGGACTACTGTATAAATTCACAGTACTGGATATCCATACACTGATGCCCATGAAACTGACCGACCGCCAAGCTGAAATCCTCGAACTGATCCGTGACTACATGTCCGAGGCCGGACATCCACCCACGCGCTCCGAGATCGCACAGCGCCTCGGCTTTAGCTCGGCCAATGCAGCCGACGCGCACCTGCGCGCACTGCAACGCAAAGGCGCACTCGAACTGGTGCCCGGCGCATCGCGCGGCATCCGCCTTAAAGATGCGGGCGTGCCGCTGGTCGGTCGCGTCGCCGCCGGTCAGCCGATTCTTGCGGAAGAAAACATCGAAGCGCGCTACCCGTTCGATCCCGCGCTGTTCCATCCGCGCGCGGACTACCTGCTGCGCGTGCACGGCATGAGCATGCGCGACGCCGGCATTCT
>DKAR01000097.1 GCA_002450895.1 Proteobacteria bacterium UBA6921 | reverse complement strand
TCGATGTTCTGGACCTGCTCGCGAATTTGTTCGATCAACACCTTGAGGTCCACCGATGCGCGCGTCGTTTCGATATCCGCTGATTTCGAACCGAGCGTGTTGGCTTCGCGATGCAGTTCCTGCATCAGAAAATCCAGCCGCCGACCCACCGGTTCTTTTTGTTTGATCAGTTTTTCAACTTCATCCAGATGCATCGACAACCGGCCCAACTCTTCCGCGACATCCATTTTCTGCGTCAGGAAAACCAATTCCTGTTCCAGCCGGTTGGCGTCGACTTCGGCGCGCAGTTCTTCGAGTCGCTTCGTGAGTTTTTCGCGAATGCGCAACGCAACTTCGGGTATTCGCGCCGTCACGGCGGAGACGATCGTGCGCATCGTGGCGCAACGCTCCGCAATAAACGCCTGCAGTTTTTGCCCTTCGGTTGTTCGCGCAGCCAGCAATTCTTTCAGCGCGTCATTCAGCAACGCGATCGCGGCATTTTGCACCGCCGTCGGGTCAGCGGGAGCCACGTTCAGTACGCCCGGCCAACGTAACAGGTCCAGGGTTCCCGGCGGATGTTTTGCCGCACCGAGCGACTGCAGTTTGTCGCAGGCCTGGAGCACGCGTCGGGCCATGTCTTCATTGAGGGGAATGTCGTGGATGGCGTCGGCATCGGCCTGAAATCGCAGGGTGCAATCCACCTTGCCACGGCTCAGGTGCTTGGAGACCGTTTCCCGAACCCGGTTCTCCAGTGCCCGAAAATCCTCGGGAGTCCGCAGGGAAACCTCGAGATATCGGTGGTTTATGCTGCGAATTTCCCAGGTCAGGGTGCCATTTCCGCCCTGTCCCTCGCAGCGCGAAAACGCAGTCATGCTGCGGATCATCGCTTTTTCCTTATGGAGAATCAGGCCGGAATAGTAACGGTCCGGACCCGGTTCGCCAATCACTTTGGCGATTTGGGTCACGCCGCGTCCTGGAATTTTTTCGCACGCTTAAATTTCCATATTCCAGTGCCGACATATGATTTGTATGGCCAAAATCAGCCACACACTGCCGCTAGGAACAAAAATCGACACCTACGTTCTCGAGAAAATTCTCGGAGGTGGGGGGTTTGGCATCGTTTACCTTGGAAAAAATCTCGCCAATAACGAAGACGTGGTGATCAAGGAGTACATGCCGCAAAAACTGGCGCAGCGTTTACCCGATTTCTCGGTTGAGCCACTCGACGGCCACCAGGAAACATTCGCAACTGGCCGCAAGCTGTTCTTCAATGAAGCCAGCGCGCTTTCGAAGCTGAAACACCCGAATATCGTCGACGTCCAGAATTTCTTCGAGAAGCACGGCACGGCGTACATGGTCATGCGCTATGAGTCCGGCGCGAATCTTCAGCAGTACATCAAGAATCGCGGCGGCGGACTGAGCGAAAAATTCATGCGCACAGTGTTTCCACAGTTGCTCGACGGACTCACGGCGATTCATTCACGCGGCGTTCTGCATCTCGACATCAAGCCTAGCAACATTCACTTGCGCCCCGGCGGTCGCCCACTGCTTCTGGATTTCGGCGCAGTGCACACGATGAATCTGACCAAGCGCAATCCACAAGCGCAGGTCGTCACGGCGGGTTTTTCTCCGGTTGAACAATACAAGGCAGGCGGGTACGTCGGGCCGTGGTCCGATTTGTATGCATTGGGCGCGACGATGCGTGCGTGCCTCGAAGGCGTGCCGCCACCCGCCGCCAACGATCGCGCTGAAAAAGACATGATGCGCCCCGCCAAGGAAGCGTTCAAAAAGAAATATTCCGCTTCGCTCCTCGACGCGATCGACTGGGCGATGGAAGTTGATCCCCTGTTGCGTCCGCAAAGCAGCGAAAAACTGCTGGAGCGCATCAATGCGGACGAAAAAGATAGGACAGGTTCAAGTGACAATGTCCTCGGCAAACTCGTTTCCAATCTGCGCCGGAACCTTTGACCATGAAATACAAGATCGGAAAAGCAAATCGCCTTGGCAATCGTTCCAACAATCAGGACCGATTTGAGATCGTCCAACGGCCCAACTCTGTGATGCTGGTTCTCGCCGACGGCATGGGTGGACACCAGGGCGGATTGCTTGCCGCTAACACACTGGTCACGCGCTTCACCGAAGCGTTTAACGCGGCGCCGTCACCGGTTCCGGATCCGCACGGTTTTATTACCAAGCGCTTTGTCCACGCGCATCAGGCCATCGTCGACGCAGGAATGCGTCAGGAACCTCCGATTACGCCGCGTACTACCGGCGTGGTGTGCATCATCCAGGAAGGCAAAGCCTATTGGGCGCACATCGGCGACAGTCGCTTGTACATTTTCAATGGCGGCCGCATCAAATCGCGCACGCGCGACCACACGATGATTGAAGAACTGCTTGCGCAAGGAAAGATGGATGAAAAGCAGGCCCGCAACGACAATCGCCGCAATCACCTGACGCGTTGCGTGGGCGGCACGACCATGAAACCGCAGGAAGCGACCGTCGGTGGACCCGAAGAGCTCGAACCCAATGACCAGATTCTGCTGTGCTCGGACGGCCTGTGGAGCAGCATGAGCGACGACGAGATTGCCGTTCACTTCGGTGAAGGCAACGACCTCGAAAAACTCGCTGACCAGATCGCCGGGAAGGCGGAGTCCAACACCTATCCGAAGTCAGACAACGTCAGCCTGGTTATCCTGCAGTGGCTGGGCGGCGCCGATGCACCCGCGAAGCCGGCGGCTCCGGCCAAACCGGCCGCACCGAAAAAAGCCTCTGATCCGGCAGTACTGAGTGCGATCGACGAAATCGAAGCGGCACTCGCGCGCGCCGAAAAAGACCGCAAACAAATCACTGGTTAGTCTCCTTCGCGGGCGCGGTATCATGCGCCCATGAAAGCCCTCTTCGCGCTATTCACAGCGCTCAAACTCGGCAAAGTCCTCGTCACCGGCGGCACCATGTTGCTGTCGGTTTTTGCCTATGCCTTCATTTTTGGCCTCTGGTATGCGGTCGGAATTGTCGTACTCATTTTTGTCCATGAAATGGGGCACTTCATCGCCGCGCGACAAAAGGGATTGAATGTCGGCGCGCCGGTTTTTATTCCGTTCGTCGGCGCGTGGATCAACCTGAAAGAGCTTCCGCACAACGCGGAGGTGGAAGCCTACATCGGTTTGGCCGGACCCCTGGTGGGCACCATCGGTGCGCTGGTGTGCTACTTCATCGCACGGGATATCGACAGCGATCTGATGCTCGCGCTGTCCTACGCCGGCTTCTTCATTAATCTGTTCAACATGATTCCGCTGCATCCCTTCGATGGGGGTCGTGTCACGGCCGTGCTCTCGCCGCGCATTTGGTTCATCGGCGCGCCAATCATGGCGGCGTACTTTGCCTATCATCCCTCGCCGTTGATCATCCTGATTATCCTTCTCGCCGTACCATCGCTGATCAAGGCCTGGAAATACGATCCGCGGGCACCGGAAAACGAGCGCTACTATGGCGTCTCCATGGAAACGAAAGTCACCTATGGAATTTCCTACATGTTGTTGCTGCTGTTTCTCGCGGTGATGTCGAGCGAAGTCCACGACATGCTGCAACATCTGCGGCAACCGCATTCGTAGTACTATCCGCGTCAACCATTCGAAGCAACCAGGGGCCGTACCATGAGTCTTGCGCGATTCACGCTTGTATCGTTGATTCTGGTTTTGTTCACGCTACAGGCCCGTGCCGACGAAGCCGCGCCCGCACCGGTGGCCAGCGAACTCGAAGCGGCGTTTGCCGCTGCGCAAGCATCGATGGTTCCCGGACCGTCCGAAGTGGCCCTGCTGGACCAGGCCAAGCTGAATCTGCCCGGCGGGCAGGTGTATGTTCCGATGCCGCACGCCGGACGCATCCTCGAAGCGATGGGCAATCGCCCGGGCTCCTCGCTGCTCGGCCTGATTTTTTCCGCCGACGATTCGCAGTCTGACTGGTTTGTCGTGATGGATTACGAAGACTCGGGTTACATCAAGGACGACGACGCCAAGGAATGGAACGCCGACGACATGCTCGAAAACCTCAAAGAAGGAACCGAACAAACCAACGGCGAACGCCGCGCGCGCGGCATTCCGGAAATGGAAATCATCGGCTGGGTCGAGAAGCCCACGTATGACTCAACGATGCATCGGCTGGTGTGGTCCGTTTCGTCGAAAGACAAAGGAATCGCTTCCGCTGGCAACGAAGGAATCAACTACAACACCTATGCGCTGGGTCGCGACGGCTATATCAGCATGAACCTCGTCACCCAGCTCGACACGATCGAACAACGCAAACCCGTTGCACGCGAACTGCTTGGCGCGCTGAACTTCAATGAAGGCAAACGCTACATGGATTTCGATTCGTCGACCGACAAGCTGGCCGCCTTCGGACTCGCCGCACTCGTGGGTGGCGTGGCTGCAAAGAAGCTAGGTCTGCTGGCGGTGATTGCCGCGTTCTTCGTGAAGTTTGCCAAAGTCATCGGTGTCGCCGCGGTGGCGTTTGGTGGTATTGCGATGAAGTTTTTTAGGCGCAACAAATCACAAGCGTAGCTCGCGAACCGCGCAAAGTTGGCGCGTTCAGCAGCATTCGTGTCGGTTGGAACTCGTACGAGCAATTTCGTGCCCACGGCGGTATGCCCTATTACCTCAATTGAAGTGCCAGTCGCCAAAAAAATCGGGGGCTCGAGCGGCAATCTTGAACGCCAGACACTATTTGTCGCTGCAATCGTCGGATGCGTAACAAGCTGGTATCGGGAGCTTGTACGCGATTTCGCGAAAGGTTTCGGATATTGCGTGTTCTATAGAAATTGGCTTCGGGTACGTTCCAAGTAGCGCTCTTTCGAAAACTGTGTTCCGTATGTCCTTGATCAAGCTTCGAGACGCTTCGTGCCGAATGGAACGGTCCTCTGTTATTGAGCTCTTGTAGAGTCCCGACCCGGCAACAGTACTGGTGGTTGTATCATATAAATCCAGATGAACAAGCAAATCTCGAGACACAGAATAAACGTTGTCTTGTTCGTTCGACTTACGTCCTTGTTTTGTTCCGTGCGAATTGCTGGCCTTATCGGCTTCAATTCGTGCAAAAAGAACGTAGCGCGCGCCATTACCTACCAACTTCATCGCGCTTAGCTGATCTACCGTTGGCCAAATGTTTTCTCTAATTCTCCTGTGAATTTCGAAGAAGTGCTTCTCTCCAACTTGTTCAAGCACGTAATCACTGCCTCGAATAGTAAGGTCGTATCGTGCGCCACTCATTGCGGTCGATGCGATCTTTGAGTACATGGTGACCTGTTCGTTTGTCCATTCTTCAACAGCGGACGTTATGCCTCCGAAAGCGATTTTGTCATTGCGCAAGTTGTCATAGGTAACATTGTCGCCGAGCAAAGGCGGGTGCGAGAACACTGCACAAGAGGCGAGTGTCAACGCGATGAAATTTGCTCAACGGTGATACAGAATCGCGACTTCGCACCTCGCCTGCAGAAATTGGTGATAGTCATGGCTATTGACTGCGCCCCAAAGTACCGCAACGTTCGTACCCCACCTGTCGTAGACATGCTCGCTCCGTCTATCGTGCACGCCAATAATCTAGAACGGTCATCGAAATCGGGACTGCGGCGCGTGGGATTTTCTCGGTGGCCTTTTAACAGTCACGCAGGGTATAGGAATAATTCCCAGAGCGCATCGTCGTTTGCTACACAAATCACCGTACGAACCTGTCGGTATCTCGCGCGAAGACTTTGTGGCGCTGTTCGAATGCCCGCTCTTGTCACGAATGGTCAAGGGCCGATCTTGGGCGAACATTTACGTCGGATTTGAATGTATGTTTGTTTTACAACAAACCTCTTTCTGCGAAAGAGGCCACCGAACCGTCACCCACAATGAGATGATCAAGCACTCGAATGTCGACCAGTCCAAGCGCATCTTTCAGTCGTTGTGTAAGCGCCTGATCCGCGCGACTCGGTTCCGCGAGTCCCGATGGATGGTTGTGCGCAAGGATCACAGCGGCCGCATTGTGGTGGAGTGCGCGTTTAACGACTTCGCGCGGATGCACGCTCGCGCCGTCGATGGTGCCGCGAAATAACTCTTCGAATGCAATCACGCGGTGGCGGTTGTCCAGATACAAACTTGCGAACACTTCGTGCGGATAGTCGCGCATGCGCGCCGTCAGGTAGTGACGGGTGTCGCTCGGGCTGCGCAGCTCTTCACCGCGTTGCAGCGTTTCCCACAAATGGCGGCGCCCCATTTCTAGCACGGCTTGCAGTTGCGCGTATTTCGCCTGGCCCAGGCCGTTGCTGGCGCAGAACTGTTGTTGGTTCGCGTTCAGCAGCGGACGCAGTCCGCCAAAGTCGGAGAGTAATTCGCGCGCCAGGTCGACCGCTGTTTTGCCGCGCGTTCCGGTGCGCAGAAAAATCGCCAGCA
>DKAR01000021.1 GCA_002450895.1 Proteobacteria bacterium UBA6921 | reverse complement strand
TCCCCCCTCGCCGGCGTGGGGGTTGAGGCCGCACACCAGGATGCGCGGTTGGGCAATGGCAAAACGCTGTTGCAGGTCGCGGTGCAGGGTGCGCAGCACCCACTCCAGCCGCTCGGCGGTAATGGCGTCGCTCACCTCGCGCAGCGGCAGGTGGGTGGTGGCCAGCGCCACCCGCATGCCACCGCCTTCCAGCAGCATCACCACGCGCGGCGTGTGGGTCAGTTCCGCGAGGAACTCGGTGTGACCGGTGAAGGGGAAGCCGGCGTCGTTGATAATGCCCTTGTGCACCGGCCCGGTGACCAGCGCCTGAAACTCGTGACGCAAACAACCTTCACTCGCCTGACGAAGCGACTCCAATACATAGCGCGCATTGCCAATGCTCAAGTGACCGGGGCGACACTCCTCGCGTAACGGCACCGGAAAGACTTTCAGTGTTCCGGGCTGATGTGTTCTGGGTGCAATCTGCGGATCGAAGCGGCTTACCGCCAGTGGCAACCCGAGCGCGTTGGCACGCGCTTTCAATATTTGGGGGTCCGCAAACGCCACCAGTTCAGCGTCCCAGGCCCGCTGTGCGGCAAGGATACACACATCCGGCCCAATTCCGGCGGGTTCCCCAGGCGTAATGGCGATTCGCGAAGTTCCGGACGGCGGATTCATGACGAGCAGAGCATTGTGCGCACAATCTAGTTGCTGCGAATTTCCACGTAGGCTTCGTCGCGAAGCTGGCGCAGCCACGTCACGGTTTCCTCTTCGATCTTGCGCTGGCGAAGTTGATCCCGGGCGCGTGTCTTTTTAAGGTCCTCGGTGTCGTCATAATCGCGGCGATCGAGGACCTGAACGATGTGCCAGCCGAATTGGGTCCGAAAAGGTTCGCTGAGCTGGTTCGGCTTCAGTCCGTTCATGACTTCTTCAAACGCCGGCACGAGATCACCGGGTTTGACCCATCCGAGATCGCCGCCATTCGCCGAGTTCGTTGCGTCATCCGAGTGGGAGCGCGCCAATTCTGCAAAGTCATCGCCTTGTTGAATTCGCATTTGCAGCTGCTCGAGTCGGCGGCGCGCGTCCTCGTTGGAGACCAGTTCGTTGGTCTTGATGAGGATGTGGCGCGCGTGCGTCTGCGAAACAACATGGCGATCGTCGTTTGTGCGCTTGTCGACCAGCTTGATGATATGAAACCCACTGGCACTTCGAATTAGGTCGCTGACATCGCCGACTTTCATTGTAGTGACAATGCCGCTGAATAATGTAGGCAGCTGTCCCGACTTGCGCCAGCCCAGATCTCCGCCTTGCAAGGCCTGCTGCCCACCCGATTCACTGACCGCGAGCTGCGCAAAATCAGTGCCGGCGCGCAACTGTGCGAGGACATCACTGGCACGCTTCTGCGCCTTGTCGACCGTGTCGACGTTCGCGGATTCGGGAACCACGATCAAGATGTGGCTGAGGCGATATTCGTCAGTTGCGCCGCCTTGCACGGCCTGTGCTTCGACAAATTCATCGACTTCCTGGTCGGTGACGACAATGCGATTGACGACTTGTCGCTGACGCAATTGCGCCAACGTCATTTCGGTGCGAATGTTTTCGCGATAAGCCTCGAACTCATAGCCTTCCTGCAGCAACGCTTCGCGCATCGCGCTGAGCGACATGTTGTTTTGAGCCGCGATATTTTGTATGGCGCGGTTAAGCGCCTCGTCATCGATCTTGATGTGATTGGCATCCGCAAGCTGCAACTGGATGCGCTTCGAGACCATTCGATCCAGCACCTGCTTGCGAAGCACGTCGGATGCAGGTACGGGCGTATTTTGCTGCCGCAGCTGCTGACGCACGTCCGCCAGTTCGCGATCCAGTTCGGTTGCCGTGATAACGTCATCGTTGACGATGGCAATGATGTTATCCAGGGGTGTCATCGCCGCGGGTACCGCGGTCGACATCATGATGAGCAACGCCGCAAAGGCGCTAGTATCCCGCAATACCATGTTCCTGACTCTCCAAAAGACTCTGAATATTCTGACCCACGTTGGACAATCCCTTAAGCTCCAACTGAAGCATGAGCGTTCGATTCGACTCCGGATGGTCGCCCCAGTTCGGATCTTCGAGATTGGTGATGTAATTTCTTGTCACCACACGCAGCGCCCAGCAACAACTGTCGTACTCCAGACCCGCGAGCCATTCCTTGTGCCGGTGGTCGCGAATCGAAAAGTTGCGTCGTCCCATCAGGCTCCACTGGTTATACACCGGCCAGAATACGGAAAAATCCGTTTCCTGCTGTGTAAACTCGCCGTTCACGTCTTTCGTCAGGCGCAGCGCCGCGTTGACGATCTTGCGCCGCTGGGGCTGGTAGCGCAACTGCGTTACCGACTCCGTAACCGCGCCAAAATCGCTGTTGTATTGGGCCGTAACCGTGGCGGTCATGTGCGGGATCGGCTTGGCTGAAAGCTCACCCACGACATTTGAATAAGGCGTCGTCTCTTCAGCGCTGGCCGGCAGTGTGACGCGCCGATCCTGAAAATAGAAAAGGCGGCCCAGGCTGGCGGACAAGCGCTGCGCACCGCGCCCATCCAGGTAACGCGTCGTTACGGCAAGCGCGATCTGATTGGCATCGCCGTCACGATCACCGCCCGAAAATCGGTTCTCGCTGAAGAGTTGCGCGTAGCTGAATCCGTTCAGCGCGGTGTCGAATACCCGATCCGTGTTTGTTTCATCTCGTACCAGCCCGGTCTGGTCGTGGTACGGGACATACAAATAGAACATTCTCGGTTCGAGTGTTTGCTGCCAGCGCGTTCCCGCCAATTCAAACTCGCGGTCGAAGAAAATGCCGCTATCGAGACTAAACACGCTGGTCGATCGATGCGGCGCGTCGTCCTGAGTATCCGAGCTGCGGCGGAGTGAGTAGGCCGTGTAGCGTGCCCCGAGTTTTGGTCGCACGTAACCCGCGGCTCCTTCGATCGGATAGCTGATGCTTGGATTGGCATTAACTCGAACGCCCGACACGCTTTCGCTGCGCTCAAAATTTACGATCGATGTGTCGAGCCGGGTACGGAAACCCGCGATTGAATGTTTTGGCACCGCATTGAGCGTCAGTTCGGGCAGCTTTCTGTAGGGGCGCTGACTTTCAGGAAGTGTTTCATCCAAATTTTGATAGTCGAGCACGGTTCCCTGCAATCGCACCATGTCGCCGGTGTAGCGCGAGCGCGCGATGCGCTCCAGCTGCACAAGTGACGTACTGCTCAAGCGGTCGCCAAAATCATCAAAATAGGTGCCGTCCGAAGCGTGGCGATATTCGACGTCGTTGACCCATCGTGCACTGGGCGTCCAGTGATTTCGCCATTCGGTGTAGATGCGATCGTGACCGGTTTGCTTGTCGTCGGGAAGAATTTCGAAATTGGCTTCGCCGTTGAACGTCGTTTGCAAATACCGGAATTGGCCCAGCCATTGCTGCCCGCGGTCCGTCAGATTCTGAAACGTGAGCGTGGCGTCGGCATTCGGCGCGATATTCCAGTAAAACGGCACGGCGACCCGCGTCCCGAGCCGCGACGAACGCCCGATCGTCGGAAACAGAAACCCGCTTTTGCGTCCCGACAACGGAAAATTCAGATATGGAAAATAGAAAATCGGCACGCCTTTGAAGTCGACCCACACATTGCGGGCCGTTCCGACGTTATCGCTGGAATCTAGCGTCAGCGTGCTGGAGTGTAAGTGCCAGCTTTCGTCGCCGGGATTGCACGTCGTATAGCGTGTTCCGGAAAGAGTCGCTGTTGTACTCGAAGAAAATTCCGCTTCATCGGCGTCGCCGCGGGCGTGGCGCTCAGGAAGAAAGAATTCCGTTTTCTGGATGACCGCGCGATTTTGATTGAACCAGAGCTTTGCTGAATCGCCGGTCAGGAACAGGTCACGCTGCCCAATTCGAACGTTGCCGGCAGCGTCCGCTTCACCGGACGTATCGTTGTAATCAATGCGTTCGGCGCGCAGCCATTGTTCGCCGCGCTGCACGGCGCCGTTTCCGATCAGGGTATAGGAGCGCTCCGCGTCGCTGCGCGTTTCCACACGATCGGATTCAATTCGGGTAACGGAGCCATCACCCGCCACATCCGAACTCCATGGCAGCGGCGGGACATCAACAAAGGTTGGGCCACACCGAAGCCACACATCAGCGTCGGCCGCACCGGCCGCGTGCGCGAACGTTGGGAACGCGATCACTGCCGCAACGGCGCAACGGTGAATTCGGAACCATCCCATGCGTTATTTTCCGATGCAGAAGGTGGAGAAAATTTCGCCCAATAAATCATCGGAAGTGAACTCGCCGGTAATTTGTCCGAGATGTTGCTGGGCGATCCGCAAGTCTTCCGCAATGAGTTCCAGGGCGCAGGAACCGGACAAATTCTCTGCGGCCCGGCGCATACTTTCAAGCGCGCGTGTCATTGCATCGACGTGCCGCGTCCGCGCCAGAAACGTCGTCTCGCCACTGCTGCGGAATCCGGCGATGGATTTCAGGTGTTCGCGCAGCGAGTCGATCCCGCGTCCATCGTTGGCGCAGATACCGAGCTCCCTCTCGCCGTCCACGTCGACGATGCCCGCCTGGCGACCGGTCAGGTCGACTTTGTTAAATACGCGTGTCACACGTCGCGTTGGCCCGAGTGAGCGTCGCAAGATCTGCAGTTGGGCGTCATCGTGGTGGCTGTCATCGATCAATAGCAGCACCAAATCGGCGCGTTCGATTTCCGCACGGGCGCGACGAATTCCTTCCTGTTCGACGGGATCGCTGCTTTCTCGCAAGCCCGCCGTATCGATGATGTGAACGGGCATACCGTCGATCTGTATCTCGGCACGCAGGATGTCGCGCGTCGTTCCGGGAATTTCGGTCACGATCGCCACGTCGTTTCCGGCCAGTTGGTTAAGCAAGGTGGACTTTCCGGCATTGGGCGCCCCGGCGATGACGACAACCAGGCCTTCACGCAGGATGGCACCTTGCCGCGCTGCGTCGAATGTCGAGGTCAGGCGTTCAATCACACTGCGCAATTGGGTTTGCAGCTGGGCAATCACACGTGGGTCCACTTCTTCGTCGGGGAAATCAATATGGGCTTCAATTCCGGTGCGCAGCTGCACCAACGCCTGAACCGTCGTATGGATGCGCGCTGAAAACTCTCCCTGCAAGGTTCGCACAGCAAGGCGCGCGGCGTCTTCCGAGGCACTGTCGATGAGGTCGGCAATGGCCTCAGCCTCGGTGAGATCAATTTTGTCATTCAGAAAAGCTCGCTGGCTGAACTCACCGGGTTGTGCAAGGCGCGCCCCGAGTCCCAGCGTCGCCTTTAAAACGCGGTCGAGAACCACCGGGCCGCCATGGCAGTGCAACTCGGCAATATCTTCGCCAGTGAATGAGTGAGGGCCTGCAAAAAACAGCGCAATTCCAGTATCCAGAATATCGCCGGCCGGCGTAGTAAACGGGGAAAATACCGCGCGGCGTGGTTCCGGAATCTGGCCAATCAGCGCTTGCAGAATTTGAGGGGCTTTGGAGCCGGACACACGCACAATCCCGACGCCGCCGCGACCGGGCGGCGTGGCGATCGCAGCGATGGTGTGTTTGTCCAAGGGCGCCTTGGGCGGGGCGATCTCAGCCCGTGGCCGCGCGTTCGATCTTGCGCGTGATGTACCACTGCTGCGCAATTGAAAGAACGTTGTTCACGACCCAGTACAGCACCAGACCGGAGGGGAAGAACGCAAAGAACAACAGGAAGATGAACGGCAAAGCCATCATCACTTTCTGCTGGATCGGATCCGGGACAGGCGGATTCAATTTTTGCTGGATGAACATCGTGGCGGACATCAGCACCGGCAGGACGTAAAAGGGATCCTTGGCCGACAGGTCATGAATCCAGAACAGAAAATCGGCCTGACGCAGTTCGACGCTTTCGAGCAGAACCCAATACAGCGAAATGAATACCGGAATCTGCACCAGGATCGGCAGGCATCCGCCGAGTGGATTGACCTTTTCCTTCTTATACAGCTCCATCAAGGCCTGGCTCATGCGCTGGCGATCGTCCGCATAGCGCTCGCGCAGGGCTTGCATCTTCGGCTGCATGCGGCGCATGTGAGCCATGGACTTGTAACTGGTTTCCGAAAGCTTGAAGAACACCGCCTTGATCACCAGCGTCACGAGGATGATGGCGAAACCCCAGTTGCCCACCATTTTGTGGAAAAACTGCAGCAGCCAAAACAATGGTTCCGCGATGATGGTGAGCGCGCCATAGTCGACCGTGAGCTCCAGGTTCGGCGCGACTTCTTTCAGGTGATCCTGTTGTTTCGGTCCCACGTACAAACCGGTGCTGATCGTCTGGCTCGTGCCTGGCTGCAGCTTGAGTTCTTCCGTCATGATTCCGATGACGTAGCGTGTCTGGTCAAGCACGTTCGTGTAGAAATGGTTGAATTGATCCTGTGGCGGAATCCACGCGCCAAGGAAATAGTGCTGCAGCATGGCGGCCCAACCGCCTTTGTAGAAACTGTCCTGCGGCTTCCACTCGGCCATGTTGTCGAATTTCACTTTCTCGTACTTGTTTCGCTCGGACGAGACCACGCCGCCCATATAGGTGTACACAAAGGACGACTGTCCGGCCTCGGCGACTTTGGTACGTTGCAGCTGGCGATAGAGGCGGCCTTTCCATTCCATGCCCGCAGGCGCCGTCACGCTCATCTCGACATTGGCGAGATAGCTGTTGCGGTGGAACACATAGGTTTTAGTCACGACGAGGCCACTGGCATCCGTCCAGCGCAACGGCACGCGCAACTCGTCCGTGCCTTCGGCCAGGCGATATTCAGTTTGGTCCGCGGAGTAGATTGCATCCGCGGCAGGCGCTGGACTATCTGTGCCGACGACGCCGGCCTGCGCGATGAACAGGTTGGCCGTTGTGTCGTTGAACAAGCGGAAATGCTCGTCGGGCTTTTTGACGTCGATAGGAAACTTCAACAAATCGAGTCGGCGCAAGTCGCCGCCGGTGGTGTCGATTTCCGCGTCAATAACATCAGTGATGACACGTATGCGTTGGCCGGTTTTCAGGCCGCCGGATTCGCCAGGGGCGGAGGGTGCTGCGCCAGAATGGGTCGGTGATGCCGCCGTGGCCGGAACGTCCTGCACCGTGGGCGTTGCGCCGCTCGACGGTGCCGTGGATGCGGAGCCGGTCGGCGCCGCATTCGATGCGCCCGGCGCGGTCGTCGTTGCAACGGGTGCGGGTGCGACGGGGCGGTGCTTTACATCCCACGCCTGCCAGATCATGTACAGCACGAGGGTCAGTGCTACAAACAGCAGCAGGCGCTGGTTATCCATGGCGTGCTTTCTCTGGCACGGGGTCAACGCCACCTTCGTGCCACGGATGGCAGCGTGACAGGCGGCGTAGCGCGAGCCAGGTTCCCCGCAGTGCGCCGTGGGTGTGAATGGCTTCGGCCGCATAGGCGGAGCACGTCGGATAGAAACGACAGTGCTGCCCGATCCATGGGCTCAGCAGGAACCGGTACATTCGAATCAGCGCGAGGAGGAGCGTTTGCATTGTTCGCTAATTTTTTTCCAATGGCGGAGCAGGGCGTCGTTAAGTTCGGTCGAGGATCGGCGATCGGCTCCGGCCTGGCTCATTACGACGATGTCGAGATCGCGCAATTGTTCCTGGTGGTGACGAAAAGATTCGCGAACAATCCGTTTTAATCGATTTCGGGCAACCGCCGTCGGTGTCTTCTTCTTGGTGATCGCCAGCCCCAGTCGGGCAGCTCCGATCGAGTTGGTCCCCGCCAACACGACGAACATCCCGTCGGTCGATCGCGCCTGAGCACCTTTGAACACCGCCTGATAGCTGGCAGCGTCAGTCAGTCGCGTAGATCGCGGAAAGCGATGTGAGATCTTTTCCAACGATGGCTACCAGCGCGTAGGCCGGCCGACGGAGGTTTCCGCCGAAGGCTAGACGGTAAGACGCTTGCGTCCCTTCGCGCGGCGACGACTGAGCACTTTGCGACCGTTTTTCGTTGCCATGCGGGCGCGAAATCCGTGGGTGCGCTTGCGCTTGACCTTGCTGGGCTGATACGTACGTTTCATGGCGTTACCTTGATCCTTCGGCCACCGCCGCGGCAGGTGAATTGCCGGCGTGGAATGTCGTTTCGGAAAACCGCGCAAAATACTGGAAAGTGGCTTCCGGTGTCAACCAAAGCGGCTGTCCTGACGCGCAATTTTGGGGCCGGGTTTGGGTGTGGATAAGTTCGTTCTGAGGGTATAGACTGCGCTACCTTTTCCCGATCACCGTTACGATGGAGAGGTCCGCGCCGTGCAGGGTACGCTGTGGCAACAATGTGTCTCTCGCCTAGAGCAAGAGTTGCCTGCCCAGCAGTTCAACACGTGGATCAGACCGCTACACGCCATCGAGGACTCCTCCGGAATCACCCTGCTTGCGCCGAACAAGTTCGTGCGCGAATGGATACACGAACAGCTCCTGGATCGCATCGAGAAAATTGCAACGAGTCTGGGCGACGGCGTGCCCTTGGGTGTGCAAGTGAAAGTCGGCACCCGACAACAATCGGTCGAAAAGTCGCCAACGGTTGAAAAGAACACCGCGTTCCGGCGCCGAAGCGACGCGGCCAGCGGTTTCAACACCAATCTGAATCGCGATTTCACGTTTGAAACCTTCGTGGAAGGCAAGTCGAACCAGCTTGCCCGCGCGGCGTCTATGCAAGTGTCTGAAAACTCAGGGGCTGCTTACAACCCGTTGTTTATCTACGGCGGGGTCGGACTGGGCAAGACCCATTTGATGCAGGCCATCGGCAACTTCATCATGGCCCGCAACCCGGACGCGCGCGTGGTGTATCTGCATTCCGAGCGCTTTGTGCAGGACATGGTCAAGGCCTTGCAGCACAATTCCATCAACGAATTCAAGAAATTTTATAGATCAGTCAATGCGTTACTGATCGACGACATTCAATTCTTCGCCGGCAAGGAGCGCTCCCAAGAGGAGTTCTTCCACACCTTCAATGCACTGCTTGAAGGCCACCAGCAGGTGGTCCTGACGTGCGATCGCTACCCCAAAGAGGTTTCGGGATTGGAAGAGCGCCTGAAGTCCCGTTTCGGCTGGGGCCTGACCGTGTCCATCGAGCCGCCCGAATTGGAAACACGCGTTGCGATCCTGATGCGCAAGGCGACCCAGCTGGGCTCCGACCTTCCCCAGGAAGTCGCGTTCTTCATCGCTAAACGCATTCGCTCCAATATCCGCGAACTGGAAGGGGCATTGCGACGCGTCATTGCAAACTCGAAGTTTACTAGCCGCGCCATCACGCTCGAATTTGCGAAAGAGGCGTTGAAGGATCTTCTGGCGCTGCAAGCCAAACTGGTCACGATCGACAACATCCAGAAGACGGTTGCCGAGTACTACAAGATTCGAGTCGCGGAGTTGTTGTCGAAAAAGCGCAGCCGCTCCTTGGCCCGACCGCGCCAAGTTGCGATGGCCCTGGCCAAGGAATTGACGAGCCACAGCTTGCCGGAGATCGGCGATGCGTTTGGCGGCCGCGACCACACCACGGTATTGCATGCCTGCCGCAAGGTGGATGAGTTGAAGGGAACGGATTTGCGAATCAAGGAGGACGTGTCAAACCTGTTGAGAACGTTGTCGACGTAGTGGGGATATCGTGTGGATAACTTTGGCGAGCACCAACGCCTCGACATTACGCACATGTTATCCACAGCCGGTTCACCGTTTTCCGGCCCACTCCATACCGAAACTATCAACAAGGTAATTGCTGGGAAAGATTGGATTTTTGAGCCGAAACATCGTGTTTGACCGAGCCCATATTAATAACGAAGGTATGAAGTTATGAAACTAAATACATCACGAGAAACGCTGCTCAAGCCCCTCCAGACCGTCGCCGGAGTTGTGGAACGTCGCCAAACCCTGCCGATCCTTT
This sequence comes from Proteobacteria bacterium UBA6921, assembly GCA_002450895.1. GTDB lineage: Bacteria > Pseudomonadota > Gammaproteobacteria > SG8-11 > SG8-11 > UBA6921. Next base: position 2,005 of record DKAR01000021.1, on the reverse strand, counting down.
CGAATGTGCTGATCGCGGTTTCCGGTGGTCACTTGAACATGACCGCGACGGATCTCGAAGTTGAGCTGATTGCCCGTACCCCGGTTGAAGGTGCGACCGATGGGGAAACGACGGTTTCTGCACGCAAGCTGATGGATATTTGCCGCGCACTGCCCGAAGGGGCGGCGGTTGAGATTAGCGAGAGCAAGGGGAAACTGGCGGTCAAGTCCGGACGTAGCCGATTCAGCCTTTCGACACTACCGGTCGGGGATTTCCCTCTGGTTCCAAAAATCGAAGGGGCAACACAGTTCTCTGCCGCGGCTGCTCAATTTCGAAATACCTTGGCGCGCACGCAATTCGCGATGGCGCAGCAGGATGTCCGTTACTACCTCAACGGGCTGCTGTTCGAAATCACGTCGAACCAGTTGCGGACGGTCGCGACGGACGGCCACCGCTTGTCACTATGTGATTGCCCGATTGAAGGCAAGATCGCCAAGCCCGTTCAGGCGATCGTACCGCGCAAAGGCATCCTGGAACTTCAGCGCTTGCTTGGTGACGGCGACGAGCGCGTTGCGGTGACGCTGAGCGACAACCACATTCGAATTGAGTTGGGCGAAGCCGTTTTTACCTCCAAGCTGATCGATGGAAAGTTTCCGGATTACGAACGCGTTATTCCGCAGGGGAACATGAAGCGATTGGTGGGAGACCGTGAAACACTGCGGCAAGCCCTGCATCGCACTTCGATCCTGTCCAACGAAAAGTACCGTGGCATTCGCCTGAAGCTCGGAAACGGGACGATTACAGCCATTGCTAACAATCCGGAACTCGAGGAAGCCGAAGAAACGGTCGAGGTGGATTTTACCGGCGAGGCGATGGAGATCGGATTCAACGTGAATTATGTCCTGGATGTGTTGGCCGTCCTGACGTCGCAAGAAGTCGAGATGATGTTTATTGACTCGAACAGCAGCTGTCTGATTCAGCCGCGCGGTGAGAAAGACTCGCGGCACGTTGTAATGCCGATGCGACTCTAGTGGGCGTTCGGGGCGACCGATTGTTTCACGTGGAACCAAACGACGCCTGAAGTTCTCGATTTACCCGCTTTCACTTTGTTTAATGGCGCTCAATGTTTCACGTGAAACGTTGAGCGCACGTAGTAACTGGACCGGAGCACTGCATGTCTGCTGAGAACGAATACGATTCCTCGCATATCACCGTATTGAAGGGCCTCGACGCGGTTCGCAAGCGCCCGGGTATGTACATTGGCGACACCGATGACGGGACCGGCCTCCATCATATGGTCTTCGAGGTTGTCGATAACGCCATCGACGAAGCTCTCGCAGGCTACTGCTCTGAAATCAACGTGACCATCCACACCGACGACGCTGTTTCGGTCCACGATAACGGCCGCGGCATACCGGTAGACATTCACAAGGAAGAAGGGCGATCCGCCGCCGAAGTCATCATGACGGTGCTGCACGCTGGCGGTAAGTTCGATAGCCGTTCCTATAAGGTGTCTGGCGGGCTGCACGGCGTTGGCGTTTCCGTGGTCAATGCCCTTTCCGAGGCCCTGCGCCTGCGCATCTATCGCGGCGGAAAGATGTATGAGCAGGATTATGCCCTGGGCGAACCCCAGTACCCCTTGCGAGAGACCGGAGTCACGGACCGCACCGGGACCGAAGTCCGCTTTCGCCCCAGCCGTCAGATCTTCACCAATACGGAGTTCCACTACGACATCCTGTCCAAGCGCCTGCGCGAGCTGTCCTTCCTGAACCCGGGAGTGCGCATCGTACTTACCGACGAGCGTGCCGAGAACAAGCGGGACGAATTCGAATACAAGGGCGGAATTCGGGCCTTCGTTGATCATCTGAACCGTAACAAGACCCCGCTGAACCAGAATATCTTCTACTGCATGACGGAGCGCGACGACATCACGGTAGAGGTCGCCATGCAGTGGAACGACTCCTATCAGGAGTCGGTCCAGTGCTTCACCAACAACATTCCGCAGCGCGACGGCGGCACGCATCTC
>DKAR01000154.1 GCA_002450895.1 Proteobacteria bacterium UBA6921 | reverse complement strand
CATCACCTTGCCGGTGGGGTTGCCCGGCGAGCAGACGTAGACCAGTTGCACCATTTCCCACAGGTCCTCGGGCACCGTTTCCCAGGCCATGCGATAGCCGTTGTCGGCCGTAGTGTTGAGATAGTATGGTGTGGCACCAGCCAGCAGGGCGGCGCCTTCGTATATCTGGTAGAAGGGGTTGGGCGAAATCACACGTTTTTTGTGGCGGGCTGGATCAACCACGGCTTGCGCAAACGCAAACAGCGCTTCGCGGCTGCCATTTACCGGCAGGATTTCCGTTGCCGGGTCGAGGTCGACACCGTACCGGCGGTTACACCATGCCGAAATCGACTGGCGCAAGGTTTCGCTGCCCTGGGTGAGCGGATAATTTGCCAGCCCCCCCATGTTTTCCATAAGCGCGTGTTTGATAAACTCCGGCGTGGCATGCTTGGGTTCGCCAATCGACAGGTTGACGGGCACGAAATCGGCATTGGGATTGACCCCGGCAAACAGTTCACGCAACTTCTGAAACGGGTAGGGATGGAGTTGGTCGAGCCTGGAATTCATTAAACAGAACAGCTAACACACTGAAAAACCGAATTTTACACNNATGTGGGGCGTGATCTGGTATCCCTACCGCTTGCTGCAACTGGATGGGGTGGGGGGTGTAGCCTCGTCCCTGGCCTCCTATGCCATTCCCTTTCTGCTTGCTCTGCCTTTTTTCTGGCGGCACCTGAATTCGGCCCGGGCACATTTTGGTTGGCTGGCAGTACTGGGGCTGGCTGCCGGCTGGACCAACATGGGCTATGTGCTGGCAGTCATCGGTGGCGAGATATTGCGCGTGGTGCTGCTGTTTTATCTGGCGCCNNTGCCAGCCAACCACGCGGAATGGATAGCGCTTTCCGCCGGCATGACTTTCGCCCTGTCGAACGTAGTCACCCGCAAGATTGAAGAAGCCGATGTTTGGGCCAAGTCGCTGGCCATCTGGGGCGGGGTAAGCCTGATCGCCCTTGTTGCCTTGACGACTGAAACCCGGCCCTTTGAGTTCGCCAACTCGGCACCGCTTTCACTTTGGCTGCTGATTGCAGGTGTGGGACTGGCGATCGGCATCATGACGCTGACGGTTCAATATGGCCTGTCGTACACGCCGGCAAACCAGGCCATCATCATTTTTCTGTTTGAACTGGTGGTTGCGGCAATTTCTTCCTGGTACCTCGCAAACGAAGCGCTCAGTTTGCGCGAGTGGATTGGCGCAATCATGATCGTGGCGGGCAGCCTGTTCTCTGGCCATATGGAGCACAAACATGAAAATTCATAGCTTCCTTCATGCATCAATACTGGTCGAAGACCTGGGGCAGGCACGTGCTTTCTACGAAGGTGTGCTGGGCTTGAAGCCGAATTCCGCCAGGCCTGACATGAGTTTCAAAGGGGTGTGGTACGACCTTGGTAATCAGCAGATCCACCTGCTTTGCCTGCCCAATCCGGAAAAGGGTCTGACACGGCCAGACCATGGCGGCCGGGACAGACATGTGGCGCTCGGCATCGACTCCCTCGATGAACTGGCAGAAAGACTGGATTTGGCGGTGATTCCCTATACCCGAAGCCAGTCGGGGAGGGCAGCTTTGTTTTGCAGGGACTCAGATGACAATGCCCTAGAGTTCGTGGAAATTCCCACGGTTGAACCTTGACTGCGGTCTGGATCTGGATTGCGCTTTGCAATGTCCCTCGAAACCGATTCGCTCACTCTGAATCGTTCTTGCATGCATATCGGAATCCCGTCAGCAGTCAGGTCAAATCGTGCCTAGCTTGCGCACAATCAGCTGGAGCCCGGAGTCACCGCCATATAAACGGTTGAAATACACCTCCCCGGCAAAATTATTGCCATCGCGGCAGTGAACAAGAAACGGAACGGCACAATGGCTCAAATATCTGAGTCGCGGGTTGATTTCGTTTTGAACAATCAGCTGCAGGCCTTCCAGTTTGGGGAGGAGAAGGGAAATGTGTCTGCCAAGCAGATCATCATGCAGATAGCCGAACAGCTTCTCGCTTGCCGTGCTGCAAGCCTGGATCAGCCCGTCGTTGTTCAGATCAATTGTGGCCATGGCATTCTGGCTGGTGTTTTCTCTGACCGGTGGATTAATGGATGAGACAGCATGCATGTTCATTTCCTTTATCGATAACCTTTGATCAGGGCTTGCGTTTGGATGCGCTGCCGTTGACCTCGCGTTCTGCTTCCAGCCAGTCATCCATCTCGTGTCCCGGAGCAAATCCCCGCGCTTCAGCTTTCATGTAGGCAAGTGCGGCAATTTGTTCATGGGAGATTTCCGTTTTGCCTTTGGATTTTCTTTCCCTGGAACTGGATGCTGCTGTTTTACTGGTCGTGGCCATATGACGCTCCATGGTCGTGCGAGACACAAATCACGAGAAAACCAAGTATCCATAAATTCTTGTAATGGTTTTGGTCCGGATAGCGATTTATAAGGCTAGAACTGCCAGCCGGCTTTTCCATATGTAGGATTACTTAGCGGGGATCTGGCCTGTTTTCCTTGCCAAGGAACAAAGTTCAATCCAATCAGTACTTGCCTCGATGACATGGCTTTCTATCATTAAATTGTGAACAGAATATTTATGAAGAAAGGCCGCGATAATGAAAGAAGCAAGCCGTAAAGACAGTAACACCATCAGGAATAAACTCCGTGAGCGTCAACTGTCCTTGCTGGGCGAGATTCGCGACGAAAGTGACCAGCGCGATAACCAGCATCTGATCGATCTCATGAGCCGCGAGCCAGGAGATAGCGGTGACTACTCGATTGCCGATGAAGTCGCCGATCTGAATGTTGCAATGGCTGACCGGCAAATTCGCGAATTGCGCGAGATCGATGCGGCGTTTCAACGCATAGGGGATGGCAGCTTCGGCCAGTGTGTGGATTGCGGCGCAGATATCGAATCGGCGCGCCTGATTGCCTATCCGACAGCAAAGCGTTGCCTCTCATGCCAGGAAAGACACGAACTGCTTTATGCCACGGAGTCGCATCCTACGCTTTGACGATTGCGGGCCATGCCTCGCTGTTTTTCACATACCCATTCTGTAGCAAGGAGCCATCATGCAAGTTCCACTGCAAATCACCTTCCACGATGTGACCCATTCGGATGCGCTTGAAAACCACATCCGCGAGAAAGCGCACAAACTGGAACAGTTCTACTCCGCGCTCATTGCTTGCAAGGTTGTTGTTGACCAACCCGGGATGCACCAGCACAAGGGCAAGCCTTTCAACATACGCATCGATCTGACGGTGCCGGGCAGCGAAATCGTGATAGACCGTCAGCAGGATGAAGACGTATACGTAGCGCTGAGAGACGCTTTTGACGCGGCGAAACGCAAGCTTGACGACTACGGCCGCAAGCAGCGCATGGATATCAAGGCACATGAGCCGGTGATGACCGGCAAGGTGGCAAGGCTGATTCCGGAGGAAAGCTACGGATTCATTACCGGACTAAATGGCCAGGAATATTACTTCTCAACCGCCAATCTGGCGCATGGGTCAATGGATCAGCTAAGCGAAGGCACCGAGGTCCACTTTCTTGAAGACGCCGGAAGCGAAGGATTGCAAGCCAGACGTGTTACGCCCAAACAGGGCGGCTGATCATCCATGAATGAGGGGGGTGCGTCGCCCTCAGCTTGCTGCGTGAATCTTGTGGCGCGCAGGTTTGGTTTCATACATTGCGGCATCGGCCTTTGCCATGAGTTCATTTTCTGAAGACGCATCAGCAGGGTAAAACGCCATCCCGATGCTGCAATTTATCTTGGAACCCCGCAGGTAATCATCGGAAGCTCCGGAAACTGCCGTACGGATACGGTTGTGAAGCGTGCGTACGGCCAAATCATTTGCGGACGGAATCAACACGGCGAACTCATCCCCACCAATTCTGGCCAGAAACTCGTTGCTGCGGACCTGCCGGACAAGTTGCTGCGCCACCAGCTTCAGCAGTTCGTCACCCGCGCGATGGCCCATGCTGTCGTTTACTGACTTGAAGTTGTCGAGGTCGATGTACAGCAGAGCGCACGTTGCAATTGTTTTGTTTTTGACGCTATGAACGGCCCGCGCGAACTCGCTTTGAAAATAGGTGCGATTGAATAGATTGGTCAATCCATCGCGCTCTGCCATGTTGCGCAAGTTTTCCACCATCGCCTTGCGTTCACTGATATTTGCGATCAGGGCGGTAAATTTTGGCTGCCCATCGATTTCCAACCGGCTCAGCTTCATCGAGAGCGGGAAGCTGTCGCCCATTTTCCGATGACCGATGGTCTCCGTTTCACGGCCCACAATTTGCTCAATCAGATTGTTTGGATCAAACGGCTCCTCTCCGGTCGCGTCCGGACGCATGGCCACAATCCGGCAAATGGCGGTGCCGCGAATTTCATCCTCGCGCCACCCGAAAAGTGATTCCGCCGCCTTGTTCCAGCTTTCTATTTGTCCGGAATGACCGAACGTAACGATGGCTTCCGCGGTATTGTCGAGGATGGATTGAAGGCGCTGCTCTCGCGCGCGTAGTTGCTCCATCATTGCGTGTCGCTCGCGGTCGTCCTCGATAATCGCGAGGAAAAGCCGTTGGTCCTCGATATGCATTTCGCTGACTCGCAAAGATATCGGGATGTGCTCGCCCTTCACTCCTTCGCCGCGTTCCTGGTACAGACGTCCGAGAAGGTGAGTTGTCGCGAAATCTGCAAACCCCTGGTCACCGCGGGAAGAAAGTTCGCTACGCAGGGCAGGCACGATCTTGGATATTGGCTCACCGATAATGTCCGCTGCGACATAACCGAATAGTTTCTCTGCTGCAGGATTAAACCCCTCGACAAGCCCGTCCTGGTCAACGGTGACGATGGCTTCCGCCGCAAATCGCATGATCGCTTCAAGGCGCTCCTGGCGTGTCTTGACCTGCCTTTGCATTTGCTCAAATGCAGATACAAGTTGCTTCATTTCATTTGCACTGGGCCTGGGCAACGGCGACGAGCTTTGTCCGTCTGCTTCGTGTTTCAGCGCCATTGCGACACGGGCCAGCGGGCGCCGCATCTGGAATTCAAACAATCCAGCACCTGCGGCTGTTACGAGGAGCCCGATCAGCGCGATCAGCCACAGCGTATCGGAAGTGTTTCCAGCAACACTCAGGGCGCGTTCAACGTCGTCAGCAGAGTATTCCTCAAGCTCAGACTCCATAGTTCTCAGCGTCTTCCAAATATCAGAAAAGAGCGGGCTAATAGTGTCGCGAATGATGGGAACATCGCGCCGCCAGGAGTCATTGTTCGTGTAAATATCGCGAATCGGAACGTAGCCGTCGTTCCACTGGGACTTGATACGAAAGAGCGAGCTCAACGCATCACTTTGGAGAAACGTCAGCTGTCCGCGTTTGTCCAGCGCCGCCAGTTCTTCGAGCTTATGTTGCAGTACCTTATCAAAGACATCCACATCATTGATTGCAGCAGTCATTCCGGTTTCGATGGAAACGTTATATAGCCCCAGTCGGCTGGACATCAGCATTCGGAATGCGTTGATCCGCTGTGTCCATGCGTAGCGGAGGTCTTCAAAGAGCTGATGTATCTTCAATTGTGTTGGATCCGGCTCGAGCTGGGCAGCCTCGTCCAGCGCAAAGGCCGCGGCGCCGAGAAATTCCTGGTGGAGTGGATTCAGCGTCCGAACCATCAGTGGCATTGCTGGGAAAACCTTGAGAGGATCCGCGCGAATCTCCATGGCCTCGGCGAGTTCGGCGCGCAGCCGATCGATGCCGTCCAGCAGATGTTGCGCCGTGCGATTTGCGGAGGGATTTTGTGCAATCCAGTCCAGTCGACTGGCTCGCTCGGTAGCGTTGTAAATCGAATTAAGTTGCGCGAGGACGTTGTCACGGGCAGTGTGATCGCCGACCAGCATGTATCCCTGGAAGCCAGTTTCAATTTCCCAGAGCGCGTTGCTCAATTGAAGTATCTGGCGATTGACATCAAGGCGTTCGGCGAGATTGGACGTGTTGGATTGCGAGGCTCCGGTGACATAGCGTTGTGCGGTCCATGCCACCGTAACAATGGCGACCATGAACAGCGCGGAAATCGCCAGATGTCGGCCGAGCATGGATGTCAGCCCTAGAACACGAATCCAGCGCCTGAGGCCGCGGCTTTCGTTCAATTCCGCCGGTGGCAAGTTCGCTTGTTTTTGGTTGTTGTTAACCTGCATGACTGGTTCCTGCGCTGTAGTTCAATCTTTCGGTGGCGCGCCTTATATGTGAAGGAACGCGACGCGCGAGTGATATCTGCGACCAAATTAGATATCGGAACCTGGCACCATAAGCGCAGTAAATAAGTCAAAAAATGAGGAGTGTGCACGGATAGAGCCGCATATTTCTTACGGGAACTTTGGCTTGGTCTAAACCTTTGAGCCCGCGAAACTGCGCAAGCGGTGCGAGCGGCGAGTCGTGACGCGGAATTTAGGCGTGAAAGGACAGGAATGAAACTATGGCGCGAGAATATCAGAGTATGTTGATGAAAGAATCAGGATGGCAATGCCACTTTAGCGTGTTCGAGTTTGCTGGGAGACATCGCAACGATGTCAAAGCAAGGATCGAAGACGGTACACAAGCTCAAGAGCCTGGCGTGGTGTGAGGTCGTCAGGCGCTGCATCCGCAACCATTTGTACGACCGGATGCGACTCGGCGGAATCAAACAATCCCATCTGCATTGCCGGTGCCGTGGCGCGCGCGGACTGATTTTCCAGTTCCGCCAACTTGCGTTTGGCTGACTCGATGACGGACCGCGGCACGCCGGCCAGGGCAGCGACCTGCAGTCCGTAGCTCTGATTGGCAGGGCCTTCCTTCACTGAATACATGAACACAATGCGATCGCCGTGTTCAATCGCGTCCAGGTGAACATTGCTGCACGTGTCGATGGAGTCGGGGAGGGTTGTCAATTCAAAATAATGCGTTGCGAAAAGCGTATAGGCACGAACCTTGTGTGCAAGATGTTCTGCGCACGCCCAAGCCAACGACAGGCCGTCAAATGTGCTTGTGCCGCGGCCAATTTCATCCATCAGTACAAGGCTGTTCGGTCCGGCGTTATGAAGGATATTCGCGGTTTCGGTCATCTCGACCATGAACGTTGAGCGACCGCTGGCCAGATCATCGGCGGCGCCGATGCGGGTGAATATCCGATCAATCGGTCCGATTCGCGCGGCACGTGCCGGAACATAACTGCCCATGTAGGCCAAAAGGACGATCAGTGCGGTTTGGCGCATGTACGTTGACTTACCGCCCATATTGGGGCCGGTAATGATCAGCATGCGGCGTGATTCGTGAAGTTCCACGTCGTTCGGGATGAACGGCGCTTCAATGACCTTTTCAACCACCGGATGGCGACCTGCATCAATGTGAATGCCGGCGCGTTCGGACAATTCGGGGCAACACCAGTTGAGTGCATCCGCGCGTTCGGCCAGTGCCGAAAGTACATCCAACTCTGCCACTGCGGTGCTCATGTCTTGCAAGATTGTCAGCGCTGAGATGAGTTGCTCGAGCAGGGCGTCATAAAGAAGTTTTTCCCGTGCGAGCGCGCGTTCGCTTGCGCTCAGATACCTTTCCTCGAAGGATTTCAATTCCGGTGTGATATAGCGTTCAGCGCCCTTGAGCGTCTGGCGTCGAATATAGTCTTCAGGAACGCGCTCGCTGTTGGCGCGGGTCACTTCGATATAGAACCCGTGAACCCGGTTGTACGCGACTTTGAGTTTTTCGATTCCGCTGCGCGCGCGCTCACGAAGTTCCAGATCCACAAGAAACTGATCGGTGTTTTCTTTCAGCGCGCGCAACTCGTCGAGCTCGGCATCATAACCCGCTGCGATGACACCGCCGTCGCGTACCAGCATCGGCGGCGATTCAATGATCGCGCGAATTAGCAAACTGTGAAGATCGGGCGAGACATCCAGTGCCTGATTCAGTGTTGCGATTCGGGGCGCCTCAATTTCACCCAGAAGATTTCGTAATCCGGGGAGGGCTGACAACGCAATCCGCAATTGCGCGAGATCGCGCGGCCGCGCGGACTTGAGTGCAACTCGGGCCAGGATGCGTTCGACGTCGCCGATGGAACTGAGCACCGAACGAAGCACATCCTGCCGTCGACCGGTTATCAACTCGGTTACCGTATCCTGCCGTGCCTTCAAAATACTTAGGTCGCGAAGTGGTCGATGAATCCAGCGCCGCAACATACGGGCACCCATGGATGTCACTGTGGAATCCAGAATCTCCGCAAGTGTGTGTTCCGTTCCTCCGGAGAGGTTGGTGTCCAGTTCAAGATTTCGTCTTGTCGTTGCGTCAAGAATGATGCTGTCTTCGCGACGCTCAACCCGTAGCGCCCTCAGGTGAGGGATCGCGCTTCGTTGGGTATCGTGCACGTACTGAAGCAGGCAACCGGCGGCTTGCAGGCCGATTGTCAATTCATCGGCTCCGAAGCCTGCAAGATCGCGTGTGGAGAATTGTCGCGTGAGCAGGCGGCGGGCGGTATCCAGATCAAACAGCCACGGAGGCATTTTTCGCAAACCGCTGCGCGCAATCACGTCCGGAGGAAGCGTTGAATCTTCGCTGATCAGAAGTTCGGCGGGGTTAAGTCTCTGCAATTCTCCGAGCAAGGCTTCGTAGCTGCGCAATTCCATCGTAATGAATCGGCCACTGCCAACATCGAGCAATGCCAGTCCACACGATTCGGAATTGCCGCACAGTGCCGCAAGCCAATTGTCGCGCCGTTCCTCGAGCAATGCTTCGTCTGTGACGGTGCCCGGTGTGACAACCCGCAACACTTTTCTTTCCACCGGGCCTTTGGAGGTGGACGGATCGCCGATCTGCTCGCAGATCGCGACCGACTCGCCGCGTTTTACCAGTCGCGCGAGGTATTGATCCACGGAATGAAATGGAATGCCCGCCATTGGAATCGGCTCGCCCGCCGAGTGGCCGCGCTGCGTAAGCGTAATGTCGAGCAGACGCGCGGCCTTGCGAGCATCGTCATAAAACAGCTCGTAAAAATCACCCATGCGGTAAAACAGCAGGACGTCGGGATGCTCCGCCTTCAGACGCAAATACTGCTGCATCATCGGGGTGTGGACGGCGGATGCGGGCGATGCGGACATGGGCCGCATTGTATCCGCTAGAAAGACTCTCCGGGAGGCGGGAGCAGCCAGGCGGACAGCAGAAACAGCGCAAGTGCAAACAAAGTGACCGCAATTTGACCAATATGCATGGCAATCATCAGCGCCAACGGCGCACCAAGTACACCTGCGCCGAGAAACACGGCGTAGGTCCAGGGCAGCAACACCTGTGAGTCCGAGGCGGTTTGGTCCAGCCCCAACTGTGCCGGAATACCCATGCAGAGCCCGACGGGTGCAATCATCAGAAGTGCCAACAGCAATTGCGCTGCAACGGGCCACTCCATCGCCGCGGAAAATGCCGGACCCGCGATGTTGATCTCGAGCAGCGTCAGTGCCGCTAGGGCAAGCACGGCCCACCACGCCGCCGTGCGGTGGATGCGTGTGTCGGCAAAACGCTGCGCGAGTAAGCTCCCGGCGCCACTGAAAACGAGCAAGCCGGCAAGGATGATGACCGTTGCGACCAGAGGATGATGCAGCGCCAGAGTAAATTTCTGCATGATCGCCATCGTGAGCGCGGTATTTGCAACGCCGATGGCGAGAAAGAATGCGCCGACACGACTAATGCGAACATTGTGGGGTGTAAGTCGCAACAGGCGCGATGACAGCAAAAGTGGGCCCAGTGAGAAAACCACGACAAGCAGCGTGATAACCAAAAGCGCGGTGAATACGACAAGGTAGCTCCATTCCAGGACAACGCCGCCACCCTTGTCGCGCAACGCCAGCATGTCGCTGAGATTTTGCCATCGGAAAAAGTCGTGGAAATACGGGCGATCATCGGTCGCCGGCCACAGGTTGAATTTGTAACGGGACAGGTAGATGTCGCGTTTGTCACTCGCGAGCGCGCCCGCGCCGAGGTAGAAGTACGCGCGATCCGTTACGTTGTGTCGGTTCGTTTCTTCTTCCTGCATGCCGGCATAGAAACCAATGTCAAATCCGCGCGTCTGGCAAAAATTCTGCACGCGCACAATTTCATCTGCCGAGAACGGTGTGTTCTTTACGATCAAGGTCGCGGTTTGCCATCCGCGAATCAGCATCATGTGCGCGCCGCCGTCGAGAACACCGTTTCGTTCCAGCGCCGCATTGGCCGTCGCAAAGATCTTCAGGATGTCCCGGGGTGGAAGATTGACCCAGCGGGTGAAAGCGATCATTCCGCCGGTGTCGATGTGCGCGAGCATTTCGCGCATGGACTCCACGGTGTAAAGATAACTTTCGCTCAGCGCGAAGCGTCCCGGCATGCTGACCGCGATCGGATCACTCTGGCCGATCTGAATCAGGTCATACCGCGCATCGGTTCCGGCGAGAAACGCCCGGATATTGCGCGTATGCAGCTGAACTTCCGGATTTTCAAAAAGCCCGCCGGTGAATGTTCCGAAATCGTCGCGTAGCATCCGTGCAAGTTGCGGATTCGACTCGAGGGCGTCGATCAGCGGAACTTCGTGGAAGCGGGCCTGCAGAACGCTGGCTCCACCTCCGGTATCGGCAATGAGGACACGTTTCATCGGACGAAGCGCGTACGGGAGCGCGGATGTCAGCTGGTCAAGCCAATCCATTTCCTGTGGCTGGCGCGCAGGCCGCGTGATTGCGGTCAGGGCATCCGCGTCGATGTACACGCCGAGTTGCTCGGGCGGTTCATGTTTCGCGTTGAGGCTCAGGCCAGGTGCATAGTTCCACGGGATCAGCGTGTTCTCGACGACGCTCAGCAGTCCCAACGGACTCGACCGTTCGCTGACAAGACTGGCGCCACCGACCTGCAGCGCACGCGGCAAGCTCTTCTGATCTTCGATGCTCAGCGCGCGCCAATCGGCCGGAATCAGGAGCAGTGCAATGGCGATCAGGACAAATGCGGCCGCACCCGGGCGAGGCTGTACTCCCAGTTCGAGCCACGCGACTGCCGCGCAAGACACGCCAAGCACACTGATCAGAACCAGCGTGGTGGCAGGCAGGAACGCGTAGAGCAATCCAACCACGACAATTACACCAATGCCGGCACCGGTCAGCGTCGTGCCGTAGATACGGCCGATCTCCGTACGAAACCGGGCGATGCACAGCGCTGTGGAAGCGCCGACGAAAAAGAAGGGTATGGCGAGCAGAGCGCAAATGCCCATCAGTGTTAAAGGCTGATGGATGTCCCAAAGAATTTCCTCGGGCACGAACGGCATGGCTTGCGCCGCAAGAAAACTTCCCAGCATCGAAAGGCCTGCCAGCGCCAAAAACGCAATGTAGACGTGGACGAATCGCAAGGACAGCGAGTCGCCCCACAACGTAACCGTTAGCGCGCCGAGCATGGCGCCGAACAACGAAACGCAGATGATCAGAAAACCGAAATGTTGCCACCCAATGATCGCGAAATTACGGGACAGCAGCAGCTCGAAGGCCATGGCGGCCGCAGCCATGAGCAGCAGGGAATATTGCGGAATCCTTTCCTCGTCGCCGGGAAAATCAGATTCGCGCGTTGAAGTCGGACTGGGAGTAGCCCGACTGAGTGCGCTTTGAATCGCCTGCTTCGGCGGGATGCTGTGTTTTATTCTTGCCATTCGGCTCAATGTCGGTCAGCAAGGCGGGGTCATGAATTGGATTAGGGCCAGCATAATGCACGGCCATTCTACAGGCGCATTGCGCGGGTATTCGAGTGGCGATCGCTGAAACGTGAAGAACACCACGGGAACGGACGCGACCGCGTGGCATTTCGCGCATTTTTTGCCGGTAGCCTCCAGGCCGATCCGGCATTGCGCGGAAGCCCTAGCGCATCGGGAGGCTACTCCTCATTCGAGTCAGGTTCTTTTCGTTTTTTGATCGAGTGCAGCGAAACAACATGCGTTTTCTTTGGCTCGTCGACGAATTCCGGGCGCGCCGCCGAAGGTCGGCCCGCCTGTTCGGCGATTTCGGCCTCCCGGGCGGTGATGAGCGACAAACACTCCCGAATCGAATCAATCGTTTGCTGCGAAAGGGGATGTTTCACGCCCGGTGGGGTATGGGTGTCCTTCGCGATATCGGTGAGTACCCGTTTAACCGCGCGGAGGATCCGTTCTTCTTTCGAAATCGGTGTTGCTGAGGAGGTCATAGGCGCACTCGCTTGGATCGTGCGCCATTGTCCCACAGATGCAGCTCAAGCTCTTCTAAGGAACAGTCGATACCCCCATTGAGCGCCTTCCCCAGGAGGGTGGCGTTTTTGCGCGTGCACGGAACGTTGGCACAGCGCCAGTAAATGCACCATGGGAGACTCGATGTTCATCCGAAGTACGGTGGCGCCATGAAATTAGGGGTCGGGAGCCTCACGCGTCGCTTCGCATTCTTCTCGGTCATTCTCGCGACCCTGATCGCGACGTCGGTGTTCTATACCCAACGGCTAGTGGCCGTCTCATCGCAAAAAAGCCTGAGCTCCATATCCGAGAGCCAGCAAATTCAGCTGGACCTGAATAATCTGCGCGCAACGCTGCTTAGTACGGAACAGGCGGTTTACCAGTACTCCTTTCTGCAGGACAAGATGCAGCAGGAACGACTCCTGATGCTGATCAACAGCGTGGTCTTTCAGGCGACCGGACTTTTGAACAGTCCGGTGTCGCAGAAATCGCCCACGGTCCGGCAGGTCGTCCAGACCATCGCCGATGATCTGATCCGCCTTCAGGCGGAGCTCCGGAATTTGTTGCGCGTGATGAGCAGCGCCGGAACGTTTTACCCCGGCATGCACATCCTGACCGAGAAGCTCTACCCCGAAAACATTGAATTCATGCAGGCCGTCGAGATCGCGATTCTCGAAGCCGAGAATGCCATCAAGCGCCCGGGTCAGCGGGAGATCCTCGATATCCTCAAGGAGGTCAAGTACGCCTGGGTGCAACAAGTCAGTTCGGTCCGCGTTTTCATTGCCAACCGTGCCGGCGCATTTGGCGAGCCGCAAAAGAGCATGGAACTCAACGAAAACAACCGGCGTATGTATTCAGACATCGTGCGTCTTCAGCTCGACAAGCTGGAGAAGTTCGAGAAGCAGCGCCAGCTTGGCCTGCAGCAGGTCGATTCCATTGCGCAGATGCGCCGCGCACTGGACAGGTACGAAGTGGATTTCCAGGAAGCTGCCAAAATCTATCTTTCCGAAAACTGGCGCGCCGACATTCCCATCATGCGCGATGTCATCCGGCCCTTGCTCGACCAGTTGTGGAAAGACATCAACGCAATTGACCTGGAGCTGCAAAAGCAGGGCGACACCAATATTGTCGATCTGGTCGACACGACAAGTATTCTTTCGCGGTTCATCTGGGCGTTCGGGCTGTTTGGTTTCTTCGTTCTCATTGCCGGATATCTGCTGTTCGAATTTGTCATTCGACGCCCGATCCTGCAGGTTGCCAACGCGCTCGATGCGTACGGCCAGGACATGAGTTACACGCCGGTCATCAAATTCGATACGGAAGAAACGCGCGCGCTCATCAACGCGTTCCAGCGCATGCAACAGCAGGTCGATTCTCGACAGAAACGCCTTGAATCGATTCTCGACAATGCCGGCGAAGGCATCATTACGATCAATGAAGAGCGTCGCGTCGAATCCTTCAACAAATCCGCCGAGGCACTGTTCGGATATGTTGAGGAAGAGGTGGTTGGGCAGGACTTGCACTTCATGCTTGCCAACGTCACCGCGGAGGAGAACGCGCAGTTCATCCGGCGCATCATGGGCGCAGACCCGCTCAAGGGTGCCATGCGTTTTTCGGCGACGGTGTCCGCAAAGCGCAAGAACGGCGAGGTCTTCCCGCTTTCGGTCAATCTGAGCGAGCTGCGCGTCGACGGTCGACAGCTGTTTATCGCCATCATCGAGGACGTCAGCGAACGGCAGGCGATGATGCAGCACTTGAAGCATCTCGCCGAGCACGATCCGTTGACCGGACTCTACAACCGCCAGTATTTCATGGAAGAACTGGATCGCGTGATCAATCGTGCTTCGCGGCGCCGAACCGGAATCCAGTACGCACTGTTGTACATCGATCTGGACAACTTCAAGTTTGTGAACGACACGCTCGGGCATCTCGCCGGCGACAAGGTGCTCGTGGAGGTGACCTCCATCCTGCGCAAGCGCTTGCGCAAGAGCGACCTGCTCGCACGCCTGGGTGGCGATGAATTCGCCGTCATGCTCTATGAGGTGGATGAGGCGCAAGCCGAACAGGCCGCACAGTTCTACAAACAGCAGCTTGCGGAATATGTTTTCAAATACGAGGGCAAGGCCATCGATATCGGTTGCTCGGTTGGCGTGGCAATGTTCACTCCCGACGTGCACACCAAGGAAGACCTGCTCGCCCGGGCCGACATCGCGTGCCATATCGCCAAACGCACTGGCCGAAATTCCGTGCATGTGTATCAGCCTGACGACAAGGAAAACATGGCCAGCATGTATGCGGACATGGGTTGGGCGCGACGGATCAAGAAGGCGATCGAATCCGATCAGTTCGTGCTCGCATGCCAACCGATTGCGCACACAGGTTCACTCGAAATTTCCAGCTACGAAGTCCTGTTACGCATGCGTGACGACAATGACATGTTCGTGATGCCGGCCGGTTTCCTTCCATCGGCCGAGCGTTTTGGCTTGATGCTGGATATTGACCGCTGGGTCATTCGCCGTGCCATTGCCGCGCTCGCGCATTTGCGTCGTGATCATCCCCATGTGCGCTACTCGGTCAATTTGTCCGCCAAGGCGGTATGCGATACGTCGATCCTGGTTGTGATCAAGGAAGAATTTGGCCGTCACGCGATTGATCCTTCCGCGCTGACGTTTGAAATTACCGAAAATGTGGCGATCGGAAACATGGCCATTGCGGTTCGCTTCCTTGAACAGCTGCACGCTCTCGGCTGCACGACGGCCCTGGATGATTTCGGCGTCGGTTACTCGTCATTTGCCTACCTGAAGGACCTGAACGTCGATTACGTGAAGATTGACGGCTCGTTCGTGAAGGATATCGAAACCAATGCATTGCACCGCGCCATGGTGAAATCCATGAATGAAGTTGCCCACGCCATCGGCAAGCAGACTGTCGCGGAGTTTGTTGAGACGGAACAGGGGCTCGAGATTTTGCGCGAGATCGGGGTCGATTTCGTTCAGGGTTATCATGTCGGCAAACCGCTGATCGTTGACCTGAACCTTTCATCGGAACCCCCAATGGCCGCCAGCGCCAGCTAGCGGTTCCCGGTACGCTCCTTGCTACAGAGATGTCGTGACCTTTGGCGCGCCCCTAGCCGCGCAGGGCCAGTGAGATGACCAAATCCGATCGAGTAAAGCCGATTATCAAGGTTGCCGAGGACCGCGAACACGCTGCCGCGCGTGTACTCGCGGCAGCGCAGCAGATCGTCCATGAACGCAAGGTGCGCCTGCAGGATTTGTTGCGCTACCGGGACGAATATCGCGCGAACATGACGGCCCGCGGGCGACAAGGCGTCAGTGCGCAGAGCCTACGGGGCATGCTCGGCTTTCTCGGCAAGCTCGACCTGGCCGTGGAACAGCAGGAGCAGTCTGTGCGGGCGGCAGAGAATGACCTCGACCTCAAGCGACGCCAGTGGCTGGAAAAACATTTTCGTACCGAGGCGCTCGATCATGTCCGTGATCGATACCTGACGGACGAACGCAAAACAGCGAACCGTCTTGAACAGAAGGAATCGGACGAACAGGCGCTGCGCCAGGGACATCGAGAAGTCCTTCCTCACGACGAAGATCACGACGACATCGATCCTTCACGGTCGTAGCCGGGTCTGCGGGCCCATCGGGCGACGTTGGCACACCCTTTGCTGATATTCAGTCAGTTCATCACACGGTAACTAGCGGTGGAGCAAGACCTGCTTTCCATGCTCACAGCGGATGTCGCGCTGCTGCCGGCCCTGCGGCCGGAGTCCGGGCCCGTTGCGGGTTCTGGACAGAACGTCATTTTGTTCAATGATTTGCTGAACGATGAGGTCGGTAACATCGACGTCACCGGCGGCACCGATTCGTTCCCTTTTGCTGATCTGATCGCGCAGGTGCCGCTCGCGAACGTGCCGCAACTCCTGCAGGACGCCGGGTATGAAGTTCCGGCGGAACTGACACAGGCGCTGAGCGCCGACGGCAAGGCTTCGCCGCTCCCCGGTAAAACGTTGCCAAACGACCTGCTTCAACTTATTCAAATGAGACTGGCGGACCTTGTGCCGTCGGATGAGGCGGCACGACCCCTTACGAATTCTGCATCAGAGTTTGCGTCGGTTCATGCGGAAGCCGCGTTGAATCGCCGGCTGTGGCAGGGCCACCCACCGACGCCAGGTCGCGTTGAAACAGATCGAGACTCGGCGCAGTGGGCTTCCATGCCAACGGCAGAGGCAGACGTGGCTCAGGAAGAATTTTCCGGCGATGCAATCACTCAATGGCGGAATGTCACTGGCGAACGTAACGCGCAGTCGACGGCGGGCGCGCGAGGTGAATCCGGTCGCGCTGACGGCATTAACCGCCATGAGCCTGGAAGCCGCTTCGATCGAACGCTTTCGGAACTTGCGAAAGTGTTGGTTCCCTCCGAGGAGACACAGGTTGTTCCGGCGAAAAGCGACGATTCATTTTTTGATGTGCTGCTGCGTGATTTTGAAGGTACGCTTCGCGCCGATGCCAACGCGGGTAGCGCAACGAACGCGTCAAGTCCTGCAGCATCTGCGGCGAATTCGCCCCTCGTCGCGACAATCGGGGATGCACCGGTTGCCGCCACAGCAACACGACCCGCGCGCGGCGAACTGTTTCTGAATCCCGATCTGGCCAACCCGCAATGGCCATCAGCATTGGCTGAGCGCGTGACTTTTGCGATCAATGAAAAATTCCAGCAAGCGGATCTGCGGTTGAATCCGCCACAACTTGGACAGATTGAACTTCGCATCTCACTGGTGCAGGACCAGGCCTCCGTGAGCTTCAGTTCGCAGCATGTCGCCGTGCGCGAAGCGATCGAGGCCGCGCTGCCGCGATTGCGTGAGGCGTTGGCCGATGCTGGGCTCAATCTTGTCAACGTCGACGTATCCGATCGATCCCTGGCCCAAGACCGGCGTCATTCGCATCCTGAACAGGACCGCCCGCGCGCGACACAATATTTTGCAGAATTCGACATTTCCGCTGAAGCCCCCAGCGTGTTCGGTGTACCGGAAGGGCGCCGTATCGACTATTTCGCCTGAGTCACTTTTTCGTCGCTGTTTTTTCCTACTTCACTATTAAGTTTTTCAGCCCGTAGCCGTCACAGCCTGCACGACGCGCGTCGATCGAATCGAACGAATTCAAGTCAGAACGTGCCGTGTCGTTAATTGGGTGTCGTGATTCCCGCAACTGGACGGAAAAACTCCATGGTCAAGGCCAAAACGCCCAAGAAAAGCGCTGCGCCCGAGTCCTCGGCAGCCACGCACGAGCTGAATTTGGGTGAAGTTCTGGAAATCGGAAAAGTCAGCTCTTTCTTTGAAGCACTTGAAAGCGCACTCGACGTAGATCAAAAAAACATTGAACTGAATGCAGAGCAGATCGAGCGGGCCGATGCCGCCTCACTGCAGCTGCTGGTCGCATTTTGTCAGGAAGCAAAAGCACTCGGATACAGCGTGCAGTGGAAGTCGCCGTCCGAGCAACTTCGCAATGCGGCCCGGCATGTGGGACTGGTCAGTACGTTGGAACTGACCACGCCCACGGATAGCAAGTAAGGAGAAGAAGGATGGCAAGTGTACTTATCGTCGACGATTCGGCCTCCATGCGACAGATGGTGTCGTTCACGCTGAAGGGTGCCGGATACGAAGTTGAAGAGGCCGCTGATGGCGTTGAAGCGGTCAAGAAGGCGAAAGCCGGATCGTTCAATGTCGTGATCACTGACGTCAACATGCCAAATATGGATGGCATTACGTTGATCAAGGAGCTGCGTGGATTGGCCAACTACAAATTTACCCCGTTGCTGCTCCTGACCACGGAGTCGGCACCGGAAAAGAAAGCGGCCGGAAAAGAAGCCGGCGCCACCGGCTGGATGGTCAAGCCGTTCAATCCGGAGCAGTTGCTCACGACCGTCAAGAAAGTACTCGGATAAACCTGGGTGAGGGTGGACTCATGTCGATAGACATGTCTAGATTTCTTGAAACGTTTTTCGAGGAAAGCGCCGAAGGCGTGGATGACATGGAAGCCGGCCTGCTGAAACTGCAGGAAGGTACAGTCGACAGCGAGATCATCAACAATATTTTCCGCGCGGCACACTCGATCAAGGGCGGTGGTGCCACGTTCGGTCTTTCCGCCGTCGCGCAATTCACGCACAACGTCGAGACTCTGCTCGATGAAATGCGCTCCGATCGCCGTCCGGTCTCCACGGCTGCCGTTGATCTGCTGCTTGAGTCCGTCGATGTCATTCGTGCCATGCTTGCCGCGGCCAAGGCGAACAAGCCGCATGACGCAAAGCGCGCAAAGGCGGTGTCGTTACGGCTTGAAGAATTGCTCAAGACATCCGCTTCAACCACCACAGCGGCTGTAGATGCGGCGGCGAAGTCTTCTGCATCAGTCGAAACATCCATCGAAGGATGGAAGATACATTTTGTGCCGAAGGCACATCTGTTTCGAACCGGTAATGATCCGGTGCGTATGTTCCGCGAACTCGAAGCGCTCGGNNGGCGATTGTGAGCTCGACATCACTCCCCATTCGTCCGCGCGATTAGAACAACCCGCAACGGCGGCACCGAGTGCAAAAGCCGAGAAAGGGGCGGTATCTCTGGATGATCGCCGCCTTACCGGCGTGGACACGCGCTCCAGCGCTGAAACGACTTCCATCCGCGTCAATATCGACAAGGTGGATGCGTTGATCAACATGGTCGGTGAGCTCGTCATCACGCAATCGATGCTCAGCCAGATCGGAAAGGACTTTGATATGTCCCGGCTCGAGAAGCTGAGCCAGGGCATCGCGCAGCTGGAGCGAAATACCCGCGAACTGCAGGAAAGCGTCATGCGCATTCGCATGATGCCGATCAGTTTCGCGTTTCAGCGTTTTCCGCGCATGGTACGCGATCTTAGCCAGAAGCTTTCGAAGAAGATCGACCTGAAACTCTCCGGCGAACAGACCGAGCTCGACAAGACGGTGATGGAAAAAATCGGCGATCCGCTGGTGCACCTGGT
>DKAR01000190.1 GCA_002450895.1 Proteobacteria bacterium UBA6921 | reverse complement strand
CTCGGGCTTTCGGTGTAAAGAATGCCGAGCAGTTGATCACCCAATTGGATTGGTACCGCCAATTGGCTGTGCGATTCTGGAAGACCAGGCAGCGGGATTTCTGATTCGAGCATGCAATCGGGATTGTCAGCCGCGATACTCTGGCGAACCGCGTGGCTGTATTGATATTCCCGCGCCATGTAGTTGATGCGAATCGGTGTGTGCTGTTGTGCGGCAACACCGATGATTCCTTCTCCCAGCGCAATCTCCGATCCGACGCCGGAGGATGAATACCCACGGCTGGCGACGGTATACAGGCATTGTCCGGCTTCATCGTGCATCAGCACCATGGAGTGGCGATAGTCGAACAGTGTTTCGAGATTGGCGAGGACCGCATCAAGCAGACTTTCAAGATCGCGAAATTGGGCGAGTTGTTGCGCGAACTGGCGGACCGCGCCGATTTGAACGTGCTGACTTTCCGGGGCCTGGCCATGCGGGCCGGGAACCTGTTCGATGTCCAGTACGCGATAGATGTCCGAACCCTGCAGGCGGAATACTTTGCTCATGCCGCTGTGCGAAGCGATCCCGGCCAGCTTGGCCTTCATGCTTTCAAAGAGCGGGCCTTCCGTTTCCGTGCGCAGGTACTGAAGCGAAAGGCGGTAGTGCGTCGCATCGTTCGGATCGACGACCTGCACAAGCGCATGTGGGTACGCCAGGACGTTTTCACGCGTCTTGTTGAAGAACTGAAACGAAAGCGCGACGTGCGCACTGTCCACGAAGTGAACCTGGGACAACAGTGCAATGTTCGGCGTGCCGTCGGGGGCACAAGTTGCGATCGATGCGGGAACTGCGCCTTCGAGGCAACAGCGAATGGATTCGAGCGGAATCATTTGCCGGATCGATCCAGTTTCTGCCCGGCCTTCGGGCCCGGAGTTTGAACGAACGCGGCGCCGGGCGTGAAGGTCACTGCAAGATAGTCGGGCAGGGCGCTGCGAGCGAGCGCGTCGACGAATGGATTGTTGTATCCGATCGAGCGCACCGCGCTGGCAAGCGTCTTCTTGTAAGAGGCAATCAGATCCAGATCACCGTCCTGCAGCGGCTCGATGCGCGCGTCGGTCGCCTTCAATTGAATCGTTTTGTGCGACGCCGGCGCGCTGAACACGACGGCAATCACCCGTTGCTGGCGTAAATCATTCAGCAACGCCGTCGATGCCGGGACGCTTAGAAAGACTGTCACTTCGCGGCGGTCTGCGGAGACGCGGCTCCCGTAGGCGCGCGCGATGGAAAGCGTATTGCCCGCGCCACGTGATGCCACATTGATGGAAACGAACGCCTGGATGAACGTCGCATTCTCTTCATCCAGAAGCGGTTGGGTGGTTGAATCTGCCTTGCTCATTGCCGCGTTGAAAGCTGTCCCCGGGTGCCAAGTCTCCCGGTGTCCCGGGCGCGGCCATTTTACACGGTGCGGCCCGGTGAACGCGCGGTCAATGTCGGTCAGGTCCATGCGATTTCGCGCTGGCTCAGTGAAAGGTCATTACCGCGACGACCACGGTGAGCGCCGCGAGCAACACGCCGAAGGGACCGAATTTCTTCATCCGCAACAACGTCGCCGGACCTGTTTCTGCCTGGGCCTGGGCGGCCAGACGGCGCATCAAGAAAACATACAGAAGGATTAGCGCGACCAGTGCCAGTTTCAGCCAAAAGAGCGTCGGCATGGCGCTGAAGCCCGCGTTTGTGCTGACGAGCCCGAGACCGGACACGACCAGCACGATCAATCCAACCAGCCCCACGTCGGAAATCGCCTTTCCGGGACCGAGCATGATGTCGCGCACGGCCGGCGGGCCGCGATGCTTCACGGTCCACCGTCCCATTGCGGCGAGGTACACCCCCGTTCCGGCGCCGATCGCCAGTCCTATGAAATGTGTTGCAAGAAGAAAGTCGCGCATGGTTGTGTCCTCGCCGTTGTTGGATTATTTCGATGCCTGCGTCGGCAAGTTCTTCGGGAAGAACTCGATGTAAGGCGTCGTGACCGATTGGCCGGGCGGAGCATAGGCCGGGGCGGGCTCGCCCTTCACGCCAAGGTTGGAAATATAGCGATACATCGCGCGCAGGTCATCGTCGCTCGTCTTGGCCAAATTGAACCAGGGCATTGGCGGCCGCCGCTCGAGGCGCGCATGTTTCAGCCAGTTTTCCTCGGACATTGCGCTAATTACTTTGCGAAGGTTCGCCGGATAGGTCGTGCCCCACGGTCCCTGGAAGCCGACGCTGTTCCCGACCAGCCAGTCAGATTCCGGGATCGTACCGTTGCTTTGGGGAAACCCCGGAGTGTGACAGTCATTGCATTGGCCGACCGTCACAAGGTAGCGCCCGCGTTCAATTAATCGTTCCTCGTTTTTCTTTGCCGCTTCGGCAACTCCGATTCCCGCCAGCACAAGGCCTATCGCGGTCGCTGAAAAAACTGTTTTGTAGTTCATTTTGAGATTCCTCTGTTGATAAATGGTGTGCTGCATCGTGCGTCTGAAGAGGCGGATCGCAAACGTAAATGCAGCCTACGGAGGAATCGTAGGGCGGGCGAGAAAACGGCGTTCTTAAAAATGGGCTAACGACATCCTAAAAAAATACTAACGTGCGTCGGACCCAAAAGATTGTTCCGGGACCTTTTGACAGGCAGGTCCCGGAAATGGCACACAATAGTCTTCTTTTAGATCAGATGGTCATGCTGCGCAGGTGCCGTTGGAACCAGTCAAGCGTTGCATTCCACGAATTCGCCGCGCTCGCGGGCTCCTTGAAATTGAATGAGTGGTCAGCGTTGTGGACGACCATCAGTTACGATCAGTCGCAACGAGCGTTGCGCAACGACAGCATGGTGGTTGAGTCACGCAGCGGTGCCACCGTGTCGCGATCGCCATGGAAAAACAAGACCGGCAGATTGATATCGCCGGCGCGGTACAGCGCGGGCGATTTGTACAAAAGGTTTCTCAGCTCTTGATTGGATCCTTGCTCGATCGTGCGGTACTGCCACTGGACGACCTTGAAAGCAAACCGCCAGAGCGCGCTGTTTTCCGCACGCTCGTCAACCCAACGCGGAAAATCGGTGATCGGGTAGTAAACAACAGCGGTGCGGAAATCGGGAACATCCGCCGCCATCAACAGCGAGTAGGCCGCGCCACGCGAAAATCCCGGCAAGACCATTCTGGCTGGATCGACACGCGGCTCATCCCTGACGGGCTCGATAATGCGTTTGAACGAGTCGCTGCTGCGCAGCGGGAATCGTGCGTCCTGAAAATCCCCGTTGACGTCGCGTAGATCACCGAGCGCTACGGCGGCATATCCGCGCGAAGCAAGATCCCAAAGTGCCGTGCGCAAGTCTTCCGCTGCGGTATCGATGCCTGGCTGGATGACGATGGTGGGGTATTGTCCGGGCGCTCGGGGTGCAGCCCATTCATAGTGGACTTTAAGGTCGCCAATAATTCGTTCATCTACCCATGATGTGACCGTTGCCGGTTCCTGTTTTGGAAAGATCAGCGAAAAATTGATCGAAGCGGAACCGGTGAGTTCCATGACAGGAGCATAAGCAGGGCAATGACAAAAATACGTAAGCTGCTCAGGCCAACTTTAAACAAGCTTGGCCGGGCTCTTCGCCCCGAAAAGTCTGCCTTTGAAATTCCGATTGGCGTTTTTTCGATCGCTTGCATGGGGTTTCGCCTTTCCGTTCACTTCGTAAGGACGGATCGTCGCCCGGCGATGTCACCTGACGACGACCTGTGGCAGCTCATTGGGTGCGGTTGGCCAAACGGGAGGTGTTTGGCCGAACTGGGACGGCAGGTGCGATTACCTGTGCATTGCCCTCGTTCGAAACGCGCGCGAAGAGTTGATAGATCGGATCCCACGCCAGTAGCGCAGTGAATGCGGGATATAGCGCCAGAAGCGCCACCCAGGCGGGCATCGTTTCAGGTGCCGCAAGAACGGCTCCGATGAGTGCGGCGCTGAGAACAAGGCGGCTACCGCGTTCAGAGGCTGATACATTTTCAATCAGGGCATTGTGGTTCATGGTCGTCTTTCCTCACTTTTGATGGTTGGTATTTCGCCGAACTGCGATCCCTGGGGGAACATCCTTCCATCGATTTCACGGCTCAGTTGTGCAAGTACTGTACAAGTTAGTAAATGAGATTTTCAAAAAGTTTCCAAGGTTCGAAAAATTGTTGCGGGACTACAGCTGAAATTCTCGAACAGTGCAAAAACTCCTGGGAAATGAACCGCGAACGCTGATCTCTCATCGTTCGAGGCCCCATTCGAGGTTTCGAGATGAACTAGTGGAAATCAAAGTAAATATATAAAAATTAATATAAAGTATCGGGGAAAGGATATGACTTTATAAATCGAGAGGCGGATGATGCTTTGGGTGAGAATTTTTGTGGAGGTCGGGAAAATAAGCTATACAATACTTGTCCAACTCATGTGAGCAGAGGTCGCGATCGATCCCAGAGATGTACTCGAATCGATCTTTACCAGAGAGGTTGTACAGGATATGAACAAGTCGAATAAGGGTTCTGGGTCGAGCCCAGCAGGGGAGGGTTCACTGTTCCCGATCCGCACCGTTTCAACGGTCACTGGCGTAAACGCGATAACGCTGCGCGCGTGGGAGCGTCGTTATGGACTCATCAAGCCGGAGCGAACCGAAAGTGGCCATCGCTTGTATTCACAGGAACAGATTGACCTCATTCAGCGTGTCACGGAATTGCTCGAAAAAGGCGTTCCGATCAGCCAAGTCAAACAAAAGCTGGCGGCGGAAAAGGCCGGAGCCGTCTCGCGGGAAAGTCCGGACTCTACCGGAGCCGAGGACCAGTGGCAGATTTATCAGCGGCGCATGTTCAACGCGGTGTTGCGTTTTGATCCGTCCGCGCTTGATGCGGTCTACAACGAATCCCTTTCGCTCTATCCGGTCGATTTGGTCACACGCCAGCTGATCGTGCCGCTTCTCAGGCTCCTGGGAGAACGTTGGAAGACGGAGACCGGCGCGATTGCCGAAGAGCATTTCTTCGGAATTTATTTGCGCAACAAGCTCGGTGCCAGGCTGCACCATCACGCAACCCAGAACAAAGGTCCGCTCATCATTACTGCGTGCTTGCCAGGAGAGTTCCACGAAGTTGGTTTGATGCTTTTTAGCCTCGCGGCACTCGATCTGGGCTTTCGCGTCGTGTTGCTCGGCGCAAATCTGCCGTTGCGAGAGCTGCAGGTTCCGGTTTCTCGAACCGAAGCAGCCGCTGTCGTACTTTCCGGCTCAATTACCTTTGGCGCGGATCAATTTCAAGCCGATCTGCAAAATGCTCTCAATCAGTTGAAGGTGCCTGTCTTTATCGGGGGCGAAGCATCCATTCGATATCGCGACCAGATTGTGGCATCAGGCGCACATCCCCTCGGTACCGATGTTTCCGCTGCGCTGAAGCGAATTGCGCAGACCATAAATCAAACGATCGACGATTGAGTTTCGGCTCGAATACTCACGCTGCTTTTCGGTTTAGTTCTTGAATCGAATCTCCGCAGCGGACCTGTCGTTCATCTCCAACAATTCGCACCAATACGCTCCATGCGAAGCATTCTGGTGCATGGGATTGGTGCGTCGCCGTGCAACGATTGGTGCACTCCCGGACCGAGACCCTTGAGCTACTGAGTATTTTGGTGTTGGCATGCGGATTGCTGAATAGAATTCAACGTCACGCAGTTTTGCGTGCACGATACACATAGCGCGAGCGCGACTCCCCAATGACGGGGCGTTGCGTGCAGCAAACGGACAACGGCGTCCATTTCGGTNNGCAGCAATAAGTCGGGATCCATGCAAGAAATCGGGTCGGGATTTGGAGTCTGGAAAAAGCGCGAGATCCTGCTCGCCGCGGCTTTGCTGCTGGGCGGCGTTGCATCAGTCTTCGCAAACAACGCGAACGCCGCAACCGGCAAGCCGGAAAAAGTTTCAGTGAAGTTCGGATTCATCAAGTTGACCGACATGGTTCCACTAGCAGTGGCGTACGAAAAAGGCTACTTCGAAGACGAAGGACTTTCCGTCACGCTGGAAGCCCAGGCGAACTGG
>DKAR01000209.1 GCA_002450895.1 Proteobacteria bacterium UBA6921 | reverse complement strand
GGTGGTATGGGCGGTGGCGGTGGTGGTATGGGCGGCGGTGGCGGAGGAGGAGGTGGTGGCGGTGGCGGCGGCATGTAGCCGGTTCAATCATTCGCCAGGTAATCCATTTCGAATCGCCTTGGCAAGGATCAACAAAAAGGGGCCGCAAGGCCCCTTTTGATTTTCCGTTCGCGACGGGTAAAACTGCGACGCGGTAAATTCAGGGCGAAAAATAAACTGATTTTTCCAATCGGTACCGCCTGTTCTACCAGTGCGTACCACTCGCTCGTTGTGCGCAGCAATCAAAACGGAACTAAGGTCGTTTTCCGGTTAGCCAATATGCCCAAGCCAATACGTGCGCGACAGTAACGTAGAGCGCTCGCGGTATCTCATCCCCGAGTTCCAGTTTCGCCAGCAATGTGAGCAAATCCGGATCTTCGCGCATGGGTATGCCATGTTCGCGTGCGACCTCGATGATTTTTCGCGCGAGGTCATCTTCGCCCTTGGCCGTGACACGGGGCGCGTTCTTGCCGTCGTATTGCAGGGCGACGGCGCGTGGGCGTTTGCTGTCGTCGGAACTGTCGGTCATATGCGTTCGTCAATCAGCGAATGGTGTTTGAGTGCTTGCACCGGGTCCGCGGCGAAGGGTGCCTTGCCGCATTCACAGCGGATGTGGTTGAGATGGATGCCGTCGTGGATCAACTGCTGTTTGAGCGTGTTGAGATGATTTTCAAACAGCGCGGCCGTCGACGGTTCCGTTGCCCACACTGAAACCGAAATCGCCAGCGCGTGGTAGGTCACCAACACGGCAACCGGCCCTAGGGTGACGAGATCAAATGTGAGTCGCACACACCAGGCTGGCGGAAAGCTTGGGTCGCGCGGCTTGGGCTCACGAAAAATATGCAAGTGGAGTACTTCGAATCGCTCGCCGTTGCGAAGCGGAATGTCCAGCAACCATTGTGGCGGCGCACCGGGGTCATCCGGCAGCGATGCCAACTGATGAACGGTGATGCGGGCGAGGGCCGACTGAACATCCTCGTCGAGCAACAACCATTGCGATGGCAGAATTTCCGGACTTACCGTCGATGGTTTGATGGGTTGACCGGATCGGCCGGGAACGGGGACGTCGGGATGTGCCGCGGTGGGATTGGGTGACGCGGCTGCAGACTTGTCGGGGGGGCGCGACAGCGCTTCGGCAATCTTCAGCAGGTTGGCTTTCAGGTCGGCTTCGAAATCTCCCTCGGACAGGTCCGGTTCGCGCGCCAGCGCACTGCCGGCGAGCTTGCGCTCAAAGAACGGACCGGCATTCTTGATGGCTTCGCGCAATTGCTCGGGGGATTGAACCTGCTCCGGGGTCGGAAGCCGATCGATCAGTTTGCGCGCCATTTCAAGAATCGGGTTGGGCGGGCTGTGGCCGCCGGACAATGCTGCAATGCGTGCCAGCAGCGTTTTCGCCGGGAGCGGCGGGGCGATTTGCGCCAGCTGCGCCAGGGTCTTTTCCAGGGATCCCTGCTTGGGGAGCAACGACCGCAGCGATTCCACGACCGGCTGCCGGGGCGGCACCGCCTGCAGGATGCGCAGGATGACCTGGGCGTCTGATTGCGTGACCTGAAGGGATAATTTGTCGCCCACGGCAAGGGGTTGCGATGTCTTTACGTCGACGGACTGGTTGTTAACGTTTAAGGTCGCGTTGCCGACATTAGAGATACGTTCGACCACCGCTTCCAGAATCTGTCCGACGCGCCATGCCTGGATCAGACTTTGCGCGCGGGCGGTGGTCTGGGTTGTCAAAAGCGCAATGGAGTCGTCAACGCGCATGGCTCAAAGAGTATAAGTCACCACTTCAGCCCTCAGCATGGATTCCAAATCGACGATTCGACACTTGTGGTACACGCGCCGCGGCAGTGTCGTGAGGGGGCCATTTCCGCCGGGTTTGATCGCGCGATACCTTTTGATCGGCCGAATTTCACTCGAAGATGAGGTGAGTTCCGACCAAATTCGCTGGGTTCCGGTGCAGGAAGTCGATGAGCTGGTGCCGGACGAGCTGAAAGGCAATCCGAACGATCCCGAAGTCCAGGAGCGCCTGCGCATTGCGCGACGCCGCGAGGATGAGCGCGCCGCGGGCGATCGGCGCAACCGGGAGGGTAGCGCGCAGGATGAGCGGCGCCGTCGAGACGATCGACGGCAACCCGAACCCGAGGATCTGCTCCAGCATCGCAACCTGAGAACATCGCTGGCGAAAGAGCGGCGCTCGAACGAGGACAAACAGCGACTCTGGGCTGTCTTTGGTCTTGCGATTCTCATCATTGGGGCGATTGTGGCCGCCTTTGTTTTCATGCCCGAGGCACCGCCGCTCAAACTGCAGTGCGATGTGCCGCCGGCACCGCAGGTGAACTGGAGCAATTGCCGGTTTGAAGGTGCCGTACTCAACAATGCCAATCTCGCCGGCGGTCAGTTGGGCAATGCGAACTTTACCGGCGCACAGTTTCGTTCAGCCAACCTGTCCGGGAGCAATCTTGCCTATGCCAATCTGAGTCGCAGCGATTTGCGCAACGCGGATTTTCGGCGTGCCAAGGCGGTCGGAACCACGCTACGCAATGCGAACCTGCAAAAGGTGAATGCACAGGAAGCCGATTTCGGATATTCCATCTTGCAGGGCGCGGATCTCAGCGGGGCAGACTTCAAAAATGCCGATTTGACCAAGGCGGATCTCAGCGACGCAAAAATCGACGGGGCGATTTTCGAAGGCGCGCACCTGGGTGGCGCCATTTGGACGGACAAGCGCATTTGCGCGCCGGAATCCGTGGGCGTCTGCAATCCCTGATGTGCAGAGCGGGCCGGCTCACGGGCCAATGGAAATCGTCGAATATCTTTTGAACCGCATGCGCGCTGACCAGTAGTCGTCTTCCAATCCCGCCTTACGCTTCAGATGTATGACAAAGTCGCGCGGATTCGTGAGCGACTCCCAAACGCTGGGCAGGAACGTGGCGCGGCGGAATCCATCCTCCAGAATCAGACCGTCTATTCCCGGCTGCAACGTGCGCAACAGTTCCAGTTCGGAGGCCACCGGAAAATCCTCGGCGGGCGATAGCACCGAAATGTGAAACTCCAGCGCATCGAGCTCGGCGGCCTGCACTGGTGGAAATCGCGGGTCGGAAAATGCCGCGGCGTGCGCATTGTGCGCAACGTCTACGACCAGCGGTCGCACGGCTTCGAGAACGCCGATGCAACCGCGCAACGCGCCGTGTCTTTCGATTGTGACGAACGAGGCACGCATCTCGCACAGAGTTGCGGAAAAAAGTGCCGGATCGATACGGAGTGGATTTCCTGAGTCGAGCGCGTATTGCACCGACTGATGTGCAACACGCAGCAACGTTTTCTGGTCGTCAACCGAATACGGATGGGCAGGAGTCATGGTGTGACGACGAATCCTCCATAACCCACGACACGGTCACGCGATCCGGCGGTATCACCGGAATTTCGAACATCGACCGCCGTGACATGCATGTGGCGTTTTTGCGCCGTGTAGAGCAGGCCACTCAACGGTGCCCGGCCGCAGGCATCGTCGTAATCAATGTCGTCGTAGCGCAGTGATTCGATGGCACGTGTCGTGGCGGCGTCGAGCCGTTGTGCCTGCGCATAGGGATGGTAGTGGCTGAGGTCCGAACTGATGACGATCAATGTCTCGTCGCCATCCCAGAGCAAATCCAGAACATTCGCGACTTCCTCGGGCAAGGCGTCGCCGACGACCAGCGGGACAAGCCGGAAGCGGGGCAACAACGCCTGGAGAAACGGCAGTTGAACCTCAAGGCTGTGTTCCATCGCATGCGCGCGGTCGAACGTCTCGACAAAATCAAAGCGAGAGAGTGAGGCCAGGGCCGCTTTGTCGAGCGGAATGTTCCCGAGTGGGGTCGCGAAGGCATCGACACTGGGAGCAGCCAAACCACGCAGCGCAACACGATGCGAAGGTCCAAGCAACACGACACGCTCGATCTCCGCGGCATAAGGACGAATCTGCGCGTAGGCCGATGCAGCGATCGGTCCGGAATAAACGTATCCGGCATGCGGAACGATGATGGCCTTTGGGCGCGACGTGTGCGTCGCGATATCGCGGAGGTAGCCGGCAACGTCGGCACGCAATTGCGCGGCGTCATCCGGATAGAACATGCCTGCAACAGCCGGTGGGCGGCACGTCGTCATTGTTGCTCCTGGGGGGGTGAAGCTCAGCCCATTAAACGCCCCGATGTGGCGTTGTGACAATGCGGAATGTCACGAGGGTCGAATTTTTCCCGGCCCAAAAACAACAGTGCGCACACAACCTTTCGGCTGGTGCGCACTGTTGTCCCGTATTACGGATCGGGTCTTTGGCGGCTTAATCGCTTAAGCTCCACCTCCCATGCCACCGGCACACGTGCCGGCACCACCGGGGCATGTGGCGCCACCGCCACCGCCACCACCACCACCACCACACCAAGACGCATCCTCATCCTCATCCTTACCACACTCATCATCCTCATCCTCCATCCACGAGCACCACCACCACCACCACCACCCCAG
>DKAR01000076.1 GCA_002450895.1 Proteobacteria bacterium UBA6921 | reverse complement strand
ATGCAGGAAGGCTCGTTCCGCTGTGACGCCAACGTGTCGGTGCGAAAGAAGGGCGAGCACAAGTTCGGCACGCGTGCCGAGATCAAGAACATCAACTCGTTTCGCTTCGTCGAACGCGCGATCCTGCACGAGATCGAGCGCCAGATCGACGTGCTCGAAGGCGGCGGCAGCGTGGTTCAGGAAACGCGGTTGTACGATCCGGACAAGGACGAGACGCGTTCGATGCGCAGCAAGGAAGAAGCCATGGATTACCGCTACTTCCCCGATCCCGACCTGCTGCCACTGGAAATCGACGTCGCGTTCGTCGAAGGCGTGCGCGCGACGTTGCCGGAATTGCCGGATCAAAAGAAGGCCCGGTTCGTTACGCAATACGGCATCCCTGAATACGATGCCGGTGTGTTGACCGCATCGCGGGAAATGGGCGATTACTACGAGAACGTCGCAGAAGTGTCCAAGTCGCCCAAGCTCGCTTCGAACTGGGTGATGGGTGATTTGTCAGCCTTGTTGAACAAGAACAATCTCGAGATTACCCAAAGCCCGATCACGCCGCAGATGCTCGGCACCATGATCGCGCGCATCACCGACAACACCATCTCCGGCAAGATTGCCAAGACGGTGTTCGAGGCGATGTGGGCGGGCGAAGGTGATCCCGACGCAATCATCAAAGCCAAGGGTCTGGTGCAGGTCACCGACACCGGCGCGATCGAAAAAATCATCGACGAGGTGATGGCAAAAAATCCGGAGCAACTTGCGCAGTTTCGCGGCGGCAAGGACAAGCTGTTCGGTTTCTTCGTTGGTCAGGTCATGAAGGCCAGCGGCGGCAAAGCGAATCCCGCGCAATTGAATGAACTGCTGCAAAAGAAGCTGAAGGGATAGCTCGCGCTCGCTAGGTGTACGGTTTGCCCCGAAGTTCGCGAGGTTGAGTTGCCTGATCGTTGGGCAAACAATCAGCGAGCGATTCCTGACGCAGGGAAGCGTTTCAGGTCGTCATGCTCGAGGCAAGGAGGTGCACCGATGGTTCCAAAATCCAATCCAGTCACGTGGTTTGAAATCCCGGTCGGCGACCTGGCGCGCGGCAAGGCATTTTACGAACACGTCTTCGGGCTGCAACTGGCCATGCAGGATTTCGGACCGCTGCAGATGGCGTGGTTTCCGCTGGCCCAAGGCGCCTCCGGCGCAACCGGAAGTCTCGTGAAGGCGGAGACCTATTTGCCGTCGCACGCGGGAACGATGGTGTACTTCGAAGTCGAAGATATCGAGATGGCCTTGAAGCGTGTCACCGAGATGGGTGGACACGTGATCCGTGGCAAGACCAGCATTGGTCAGTTCGGCTATGTCGGTCACTTCGAGGATTGCGAGGGAAATCGCGTCGCCCTGCATTCAATGTCCTAGCCAGTTAGGCTCTTCAAAGCGCTAGGGAAGGGTCGTTGAATTCCGGGCGATGGCCACGCCAGGCGGCTCCGCCGCGCGGGCCCACTTCTCCGCTTCGCGACGATTCCTGGCGACACCCAGGCCGTCGTTGTACATCCGCGCCACGGCCAGCTGCGCGGACACATACCCGTTTCGCGCGGAACGCAGATACCAATCGAATGCGTCTGCATTGCAGTGCAGGAGCCCACTGCCTTGCTCGTGCAGCGCACCGACACGAAATTGCGCCTCGGCGTTTCCGGCTTGTGCCAGCGGTAACCAGTGTTTCATCGCCTGCACATCTTCGCCGCGTTGGTGTGCCAGTGTGCCATCCTCCATCGGGTCGGCCCAGCCGGGCCCGCTCAGACAGGCCAGCCAGATCGATGTGAAAAGCACCGGGGTACCGAGTTTCATGCACGGTCACGTGTGGGTGAGTGTGATTCCATTTTGGCCTGGAAGGCCGCAAACCGCGAATTCAATTTTGTGAAGCGGTGTGGGGTCCTGCAGTTATTGCTCAGAGGTCATCGTGGCGGAGCGGTGCTGCGGTACACTGCCGCGATGCAAGAACGCCTTGTCCTGGTCTGGTTGATGTCGGCTCTGGTGGGTTGCGCAACGACAGCGCAAGCGCCGGGCGACAAGGCATTTCAGGATGCATTGCGTGATGGTTCGCGCGCGCCGGAGATGATCTGGATTCCACCCGGCCACTTTCGGATGGGCGATATTCAGGGTGATGGCGACTTTGACGAACAGCCGGTCCACGACGTCGACTTCCCGCATCGATTCGCAATGAGCCGTCGCGAAATCACCGTGGCGGAATTTCGCGCGTTTGTGACGTCCAGTGGTTATGTCACCGAAGCCGAGCGTGACGGCGGCTGCATGGTGCAGGGCGGAAAGAGCTGGCATGAACCCAAATACACTCAAGCCGACGATCATCCCGTGGTGTGCGTGAGCTGGAATGACGCGAACGAATACGTGCGCTGGTTGCGTGAGCAGACCGGCAAATCGTATCGACTGCCGACCGAAGCAGAGTGGGAGTATGCGGCGCGCGGCGGAACGTCCACGCGGTTCAGTTGGG
The DNA here is from genome assembly GCA_002450895.1 of Proteobacteria bacterium UBA6921. Taxonomy (GTDB): domain Bacteria; phylum Pseudomonadota; class Gammaproteobacteria; order SG8-11; family SG8-11; genus UBA6921. The sequence goes on along the minus strand of DKAR01000076.1, from coordinate 7,770 downwards.
GCGACGACATCATTCCGAATCGTGCCAATTGTTGGGGATGTCTTCCGCCGGAGATGTTCCACTGGACCGTTCCGGTGGGTTCTTTTCCACCCAACGCCTACGGGCTGTTCGATATGGAAGGAAACGTATGGGAGCTCACTTCGTCCGAATGGACAAACGCGTATCGCGGGCTCGACGAGTCACCGTCAACGGCGGATGCGAAAAGCGGAACGAGGTCCATCCGTGGCGGCGGCTGGTTCAATGGTCCGCCTGATATCCGTCCCGCCAATCGCGGTGGTGTGCCGCCCGGCGATCGCTACAACACCATGGGCATTCGCATTGTTCGCGATCCGTAGCGAATGCCAACCGCTGCACACTACTGAGCCCTCTTTCCGTTGAGTCGCCGGAACTTCTGCGAATCCCCCCGATTAATTTAGTGCCATTGCGAAAGCCTTTTTTATGGGCCGGACACCGATCAAATCTTTCGGGGAGCCGCTTTCGTGTGGGCCGTTGTATCGTGGAATTGCCCATGCGTGCCGTCATCGTGAGGACCAGTAGGTCGACGCGCGCGCGACGGCACTCATGTGCGTACTTTCGCCACAATTGTTCATGGAGGTCGATATGCGCACTCCTGCAGCGGTCCTGGAAAAGTCTGAAAAAGTTGTACTGGCAATTACGTATCTGTTGTATGCCTTGGTGATCACCGCGCCGATCGGTCTTGCGATCAACGCACTTCGCGTGCGTCATTTTCGCAATCGGTTGAGTGGTGTATCCGCGCAGGACCGCGCGGACTCGGCTCGCACCGCAACGGAGCATCATCTTTGGTTGATGCGGACGTTGGGTGTGATGGTCATTATGCTAATGATCAGTGTCGGCACGGCTTACACTTATTTTGGCGTGATCATTTTTGCCGGGACGATGGTCTGGTTCACCTACAGAATCGGCAAAGGAATAATGGCCCTTGCCGAGGGCCGCCATCTCCCGACAGCGATGTAAGAAATTACACTGGTTTACGCGCGACGCACGCGCCGCGCGCTCATCCTCCGAACCATCGCGGCGCGACACTGAGCGGCGCGGTGGTTTTTTTTCCACTGTCGATGCCCATACCGGATCGTCTACAATTCCGTCCCATTGTTTTTTCGTTGAATGAATGCCATGGGAGGCACGTTGTTGGGGCGTCTTCGACAAGTTGGATTCGGTTGTGCATTTCTGTCAATGGTTGCGGGCTTGGTTTCTGCGCCCGGAGTTTGTGCGGCCCAGGACGAACTCCGTCCTGCAAAATCCGAACTTGAACTCAAAATCGTCGTAGGCGAAAACCCAATTGCAATTGGCGGGATCGTCTCGGCGCGCGTCGTCGTATCCAATTTCGGTGCAGAGCCGATCGAGAAAGTTCAGTTGAATGTTCTGGCCAGTCCCATGCTCCTGCCGCTGGGCGGGCGCGGCGCCACCGCTGTGCACATTGTCAGCGACGAGATCGTCGTAGAGCCGCTGCCGGTGCTTGGGCCGCGGGAACGCGCGGAATGGTTTGTCATCCTCGGAACGGATCGTGCCGGGGCGGCGACGATCAGCGCGACGACGAATACCGGCGACAAGGCATTTCTTGCCGACGCATCGGTGAATATCGAGGGCCCCGCGCCCACGATTGTCGTCGAAATTGCCGAAACGCTGCTGGATCGCGCCAAAAAGAGCATCGAGGTCGGTGAGTACGAGGCAGCCATCAACACGCTCAAGAGCGCGGTGACACTGTTTGACAACCCGATGTTCAAGGCCACGGCTTATTACCTGCAGAGCATCGCGCTGCAACGACTCGGCCGCGTATACGAAGCACACCAGCAGCAGCAAATTACGCGCGTTCTGTTATCGCATTCGTTCACTCCCGCGTCGCGCTGGATGCCTGAAATTGTCTTGATGAGCGATCTTCGCGATATCGAGACAAAAGACGATGACGCTGACACCACGCTCGTGTCAGCGCGCGCCGCAGACAGCGCCGTGACCGGGCGTGTCTACGTGGGGAGCGAGCGCAATCCGATCGCCGGAGCCATTGTGTCCCTGGACGGTGCCGGAGGTGTGGCTACGTCGACAGACGACCAGGGTTACTTTGTTCTGGCTGGAATGCCGGCGGATTATTACTCCATCACGGTGACGAAGCCGGGATACAAGATGCGCACGCGGGGGAACATCGATGTCCGCAATTCGACGACGCTGCGTGTTGATTTTCGCCTGGCCGAAAACGATTCCGACAACCGCAAGGACATTGCCGAGCTGGCGATGGACGAAGGGGGACGCCTCGTCGGCCGCGTCGTCGCTGCGGCTGATCTTGCCCCGGTTGGGGAAGTGAATGTCTTCTTTGAAGGTCCGCAGCGAGTGCTCGTGACTACAGATCGGTACGGCCGTTTCAGCGTGAACGGCATGACGCCCGGGAATTACACGGCGACGTGGAGCCGTGCCGGATTTTTCAAGGTCACGCGTTTCAATATCGCTGTCGTGGCTGGTCAAACCACGACGCTCGAAACCGAGCTGAGTTCAGAAAGCACGGCGACCGCGCGCAAGTAGTTGCCCTTTAAATCGGTCGTTTTGGCCGCATCTGTTCATAAGTAGGCGAACCTTGAAGGAAGGAAATAATGACGGGATTTCTGATTCGCGTTCTCATCGTCGCGGCGGGATTGTGGGTCGCCACGGAGTTGATTCCCGGAATTGAGATTACCGACGGGTGGACTCTGCTGGGCGCCGCGCTTGTCCTGGGAATTGTAAATGCCATCCTGCGACCGGTGCTCATCGTTTTGACGCTGCCGATTACTCTCGTGACGCTGGGATTGTTCTTGCTCATTATCAACGCGGCGATGTTGGGTCTGGTTGCCGGGATGTTTGATGGTTTTTCAATTGCGGGATTCTGGTCCGCATTTTTCGGCGCGTTGATCGTCAGTTTCACCGGCTGGATCGCTTCTGCGCTGGTGGGCCCGCGCGGTCATATCGAAGTCAACTGGGTTCGACATATTCCCCGCGATGACCGCAACCGCTAGCCCGCGTCGTCTCTCTCGCGTCGTCCGGATTGTCCTCGAAGTCGTGATTTTCATCGCCGTGTTGGCGTCCGTGCGCGCCTACCAGCATCGTGATGTACCCGGCGATGCCGCGCCCGCGCTGTCCGGCATGACGGTTCAAGGCGCGGCATTCGATCTCGCCGATACGGGTTCCCGCCCGATTCTGGTTCATTTTTGGGCGACCTGGTGTTCCGTGTGTCGCTTTGAACAGGATTCAATTGCCGCCTTGTCGCGCGACTTTCCCGTGATTAGCATCGCCATGCAGAGTGGTACGGAGGACGATGTGCGGCGCCATCTTGCGGAGAATCAGCTTCCTTTCGCGGCGATCAATGATCCCGACGGTGCCATCGCAGCACGTTGGGGTGTCCACGCGGTGCCCGCAAGCTTCGTAATTGACGAAAAAGGCAACGTGCGTTTCGTTGAAATCGGCTACACGACGGAAGCCGGGCTGCGTGCGCGGATGAAGCTGGCGCATTCCTGATACGGAGGCAGCGGTGACAGCAGGTTCAATCGTAGTCAATGGACGTGAACTGCTCACGGACGAGGAGGGCTATCTGGAAGATCCATCGCAGTGGGATCGTGACGTAGCACTGGCTATTGCCGCGCGCGAGCGACTCGAGTTGAATCAGGAGCGCTGGGCCATCGTGAATTACGTGCGAGAGTATTTTGACACTCAGCACAAAGTGCCGGAAGCGCGCACCCTGCTGAAGGCGATGGAGACTCTTTTTGACAAGTCGCGGGCAACGCGCAAGTTCCTGTATCAGTTGTTTCCTTATGGCTACGGGCAGCAGGCGTGCAAGATTGCGGGAATGCGCAAGCCGCGCAAGCTCATGTTGGATGTCTAGAAAGGGAACCCTCATCAGGCTCATTTAAGAAACGGAAAACAAACTCGCGCTGCGGCGTAGGGAGCGGTCACGCAGCGAGAATCGAAAACAGGGAGGAATACGGCGTTGAGGTGCATCGCGAACAGCGCACTCTTCATGGTCGCGCTGATCTGGCTTGCGGGATGCAGCCTGGCGCCCGTTCAGGACGGGCCAGAGACAAGCGGTTCTCCGCTGGTTCTTGAAGTCTTTTCCGGAAATACCGAAGTTCACGGCGGAAACGTCGTGAGCCTTCATGCCCGGCTGAGAAATTCCGGATCGATGCCGGTGCAGAACATCACGATTGCCATCGATTGCGGACGGGATCTCGCACCGTTGGGAGCGATTGGCTCGACGGAGTCTCGCCTTGAGGGACCGGCGCTGCACATCGAACCCGTTCTCGCGCTTCAGCCAAAGGAAACCGCCGAATGGTGGGTCGCGTTTCGCGCGCGACCAGGAGAGGATATTCGGGCACGCGTCATGGCAGTCACCAACTCCATCCAGGACGGCAACTACCAGTATGTTCAGTGGCGAGTCGGAGATGACAGCGCAGATCGCGCTGAAGGGGAGCCGTACGCCACTCCCGCAGCCATGATTCATGAATTGCTCGGAATGAGCGATCACTCACGCGACACCAACGATCCGCGCGGCGAGCTGTTCGCGTTGTACTCCGCCAGGATTCTGATGAACTCTGCATCGTCGCAGGATTTCAACGACATCGAACGCGCAGATGTCATTGATCGTGCACGCGCGGCGTACGCGCAGGTGTACGGGATCCCGCCACGCCCAATGATTCAGGATCGCTTGCCGCATACCAGCATGCTCACCGGCATCGTGGTGGACCGGCTTTCGCAACTGCCAGTGTCCGGCGCCACCGTCGAGTTGCGCACCACCCTGACCGGCACACTGTATGCGACAACCGTGACCGGGGCCGACGGAACGTTCCAGTTCGGTAAGCTCGGTGCGGAGATGATGTCGCTGGTCATATCCACGCCCGGCTACCAAACGGTGACACGCAGCGGTTTTGAACTGCGCCAGGAAGCCATCACACGCCTGATTGCCGAACTTGATCCACCCTTGCCCAACGAATTCGCGGAGATCGGTGGTGTACGAGACCTTGCCGAATTGCACGGCACGCTGACTGGATATCGCGGAGATGGGACCGTCGGTGTTCAGGTGATACTCGCCGGAACCGACACGCTCGAAGCACTCACCGACGACCAGGGGCAGTTTCGATTCTCGGAGGTTGCTCCCGGTGACTACACATTTGTCGCGGTAAAGCCCGGGTTTTCGACGATCGAGCGGCGTAGTGTGCGTGTGAAACCGGGCGGCGTCGTTGAAATGCAGTTTACGCTGGAGCCGGATCCCTAGCGTCGCATCAGATCCAGCGACGCACCTTCGCCTTGTAGCTCATATACTCCGCACCAAATCGTGTTTCGAGATAGCGCTCTTCGCGCAGGATCACACCAAAGTGAACCAACAGTAGCGCGACGGGCAGCGTCGTGATGGCGAGTGGTGCATTCAGCGCCAGAGACGCCGCAATGTAGAACAGGGCCAACGTGACATACAGCGGATTGCGCGTGTAACGAAACGCACCCTCTTGGACGATGGCTGTCGATTCGCCGTAGGGGTTCGCGGTTGTGCGCGCACGGCGCATGGCTCGAAATGCACCGCGTGCCAGGAGCAGGCCCGGTATGAAGAAAACTGCTGCGGCGATCATGCGCGGTGCCAGCGCAAAAGAAAAACTCCCCAGATAACGATCGAGCAACCAGCCGGGAACAAACGTCATCGCGTAGATGAGCGGCGGCGGGGCTATGACGCGACTGCGATCCATCGCTAGAAATACCAGGCCAATTCGGCCTGCAGATAATCGTCGTCGCGATAGACGTAAAGCGGATCCCTCGCACTGATGCCGACGTAGCTGCGCGCTTCGATGCTCAGCTTCCAGCTCGAACCGATGCGACGGCTGCCTTCGATACTGTAGATTCGCGAGTCGAACTTCGGATCGAAAATCATTCCGACCAGCAAATCAGTGCTTTGCACGTCGTTCAGCGCGAGCCGACCACCAATCATGATGTCGCGCTGGAACGGTGTCGGTGCACTGTTGTTGCGCGTGTCGTAGAGAAGTTCGGTGATCAGGCCAAGGTCCATTCCGGTTTCGAAAATTCCCGAAAATGTGTATTCGAATCCACCGGTGGCTGCGCTATAGCGCTCACCCTGGCCGCTGCGATTGATCAGCTCCAGCTTCCAAAGCCAGCTTTCGAGTGTGGCCTGAACATCAAGACCGTATTGTCGAATCTGGTCGTAGTACGGAACGAGGACCAACTCGCCGTTCCTGAACGCCGGCAGCAGGCGCGGATCGCGGCTCGTGCCGTTGAAATACGAAACGCCCAGGTCAATGCTGTCCAGGGTGTGGCGGTAACGCACAGCAGTGTCGAGGTGGCGCCATTCTCGGTCGGAATCGTACTGCGCATGGTCGTCGTCAATGCGAATCCCGATGCGTGGGCGGCCCTCGGATGAAGGAAACGTACGCTCGCGAAATCCGGTGAGCACAAAAAGATCGACGGTGCCCCAGGGCTGAATCAGTGCCAGATTGACCATCGGCTGGCCGAGTTTGTCTTCGCCATCTGGATTCTCCACACCATCCGTCTGATTGATGATGTCGACCAGATGTTGGGACTCGGTGACGCCCCAGAAGACCTTGCGCACACCCACCCGCCATTCATGGGTAGGTGTCGCTGCGAGCCAGGTCAGTTCGCCGATATCGGCGTGCGAACGATTGTCGTCATACTGCGCGAGTCGAACGAAGGGCGCGAAAGTAAAAACCTGGTTTCCATCGTCCCACTTGTGGCGATACTCGGGCTGCGCGGCGACCGAAAGATACGCGTCATGCTGGTCCGCATACGACGCGTCTTCCGGAAACAGGCGCCACTCGACGCCAACATTGCCGGACCATTCCCCCGCGATGGCATTTGCGGACATCATCAGTGTTCCGATGGCTGCGGCCGTCCAGGGCGCAGCGGTGCATCGCGTAATGACGCGTCGTGACCGTTTCATGCGTGTTGTTCTGCCTGAATGATGATCAACTAACGTGCGCGGGCCAGGGCTTCCTGGCTGAAGTCACTTTCAGCCAAACCATTGCGGAACTTGTAGTTCGTCCATTTCAGATCCGTGCTCTTGCCGGTTTGATGATTGACCATCTTAAAGCTCCCGGCGCGCCAGTACTTGTCGAGATACTTCTGATAGTCATCAAACGTCAGTGTCTTCAGCAGCGTGTCCTTGCGATCGTAGAACTCAATCTGATGGGCGCGGTATTCGGCTTGATCCATCCAGACAATCTGGCGCTTGTATCCGGAGTTTTTGCTGACCGGATAGCGTTCCATCACAAACACCGCCATGCCTTTGAACGTGTCGTCACGCAAATACTTGTAGGTGTACTTCTCGACTTCCTGCGACCCGATATCCTCGAAGGCGAATTCGCTGCCCATGAACGATCCGGANNGGCAGGTACAGCCACTGATCGTCGTCATCCTTGCGGTGCGAGAAGGTCAGCATCGTCGTGCCCTTTACGTCCGCCGGTTCGTCGAAAAACGAAAGCGATTTGTCGCCGTCGTTCTTCATCTCCAGATTGCGGATGCGTATCGACCGCAGACTTTCCTCGCCTTGTTTGTTGCGCAGCGTCATCTGCATGTCGGCGGTGAAATCGCCATAGCCCTCGTCGCGATGATCGGCTTCCTTCGCAATGGCAAGGCCTTTCTCTTCCGGCGTTTCCGCCAGAACGCTAATCGACGGCAGGGACAGGGCGGCTAGCAGCAGCAGGTGCGTCTTGCGCATTTTTCTTTTCCTCCATTTTCATCAAGAGCGGGGCAAGCAAAAAGAAATCGGCAATCAGT
>DKAR01000039.1 GCA_002450895.1 Proteobacteria bacterium UBA6921 | reverse complement strand
GGGCATGGTGTTCCCGGTGTCCACGCATAACTATGAATTGCGCTATTGGCTCGCCGCAGGCGGGATGAATCCCGGCTACTACGCACCGAAAAGTGGTGACATCAGCGGCAACATCAAAGCTGACGTGTTGCTTTCTGTAACGCCGCCGCCGCAAATGCCGGCCACGATGGAAGCCGGAACGATCTACGGATATTGCGTCGGTGAACCGTGGAACCAGCAAGCCGTGTTCAAGGGCATCGGCGTTCCCGTCGCCACCGATTACGACGTGCAGGTGAACAATCCCGAAAAAGTCTTCGGAGTCACCAAGGGTTGGGCGGAAAAGAATCCAAACACGCTGGTGCACGTCACGAAGGCGCTGATTCGTGCGGGCTACTGGCTCGATGCGGAGAACAACAAGAACCGCATGGAAGCAGTGAAGATGATTTCGCAGCCGAACTACGTCGGCGCGGATGCAGCCGTCATCGCGAACAGCATGACCGGCACGTTTGAATACGAAAAAGGCGACAAGCGTGCAGCGCCGGACTTCAACGTGTTCTTTCGCTACAACGCCACCTATCCGTACTACTCCGATGCGATCTGGTACCTGACGCAGATGCGCCGCTGGGGACAGATCCCCGAAGCCAAGCCGGACTCCTGGTACATGGACATGGCGAAGAAGGTTTATCGACCGGACATCTACGCTGCGGCGGCAAAGGAGCTGATCGCCGAAGGCAAGATGAAAGCGTCCGACTTTCCCGACTTCGATAAAGAAACCGGCTTCAAGGGACCGCAGCAGGGATTTATCGACGGTGTCGTGTATGACGGCAGCAAGCCCAACGAGTATCTGAGCAAGTTCAAGATCGGATTGAAGGGCAACGACGCTCCGTAAGTTTCAGGGGGATGCCCCGGCACACGGCCGGGGCCGTGATCAGGAAAAAGCGAGGTTCAATATGAGTTCGACAGCACAGAGCATGATGCAGAGACTGGGTGGATTGATGCAACGCAAGGGGAGCGGGGAGCCCCTCGCGCGCGTATGGCTACGCAACTACGGTACGCCGTTGCTCGGGATCATTCTCTTTCTCGTGCTGTGGCACGTGGCTGCGAAGGGTGTGCAGACTTCACTGGGAGCATTACCGGGACCGGTGCAAGTGTGGGAGCAGGCGGTCAATCTTGTCGATGAGCACAATGCAGAGCGCGCGCGTGAAGCGGCATTCGACGAACGCCAGGCCAAACGCAAAGCGGAATTCCTTCAGGAACATCCCGGGGAAGAATTCACCGCGTTACCGTTCACCGGCAAGCCGACGTACTTCGACCAGATTTTCACGAGCCTGTATACGGTATTCGCCGGATTCACCATCGGTGTGATGGTGGCCATTCCGCTTGGCATCTTTTGCGGTCTCAGCAAGACGATGCAGGCCGCGCTGAATCCGTTGATCCAGATCTTCCGGCCGGTGTCGCCGCTCGCGTGGCTGCCGATCGTCACGCTGGTTGTCAGTGCGCTCTACGTCACCGCGGATCCGATGTTCCAGAAGTCGTTCATTATCTCGGCGATCACGGTTACGTTGTGCTCGCTGTGGCCCACGCTGATTAACACCGCGCTGGGCGTCGCATCAATCGACAAGGATTTGCTGAATGTCTCCAAAGTGCTGCGCCTGAAAACGAGCACCAAGGTGATGAAAATCGTGTTGCCGTCTTCGTTGAAATTGATCTTCACGGGCATGCGCCTGTCCCTGGGCGTGGGTTGGATGGTGCTGATTGCGGCAGAGATGCTGGCGCAAAACCCGGGCCTCGGGAAATTCGTCTGGGACGAATTCCAGAACGGCAGTTCTCAATCCCTGGGACGCATCATGGTGGCCGTGTTCACAATTGGCTTCGTCGGATTCCTGCTCGACCGCATGATGCAGAGCCTGCAGAAGCTGGTCAGCTTCGGTGAACGTTCAGCCTAACGGAATCAGGAGACATGGAAATGCCAGCGCAGCAATTGAAACTGAAAGACGTCGATGCCATGCCTGAGACAGAACCGGCGAAGTTGAGTCTTGAGCTTTCCGGAGTCTGCAAATCTTACGGTTCGGGCGCCCAACGCACCGACGTATTAAAGGACATCAACCTGAGCATCAAGGAAGGCGAATTCGTTGCCATCGTCGGATTTTCCGGCAGTGGCAAGACAACGCTGATCTCGCTGATGGCCGGATTGCTGGAAGCGGACAGCGGCAGCATCTTGCGTGACGGAAAACCCATCGACGGCCCGGGACCGGATCGTGGTGTGGTGTTTCAGAGTTATTCGTTGATGCCCTGGATGACCGTGCGCCAGAACGTGGCGCTGGCCGTGGACCAGGTCTTCAAGGACAAACCGAAAGCCGAACGAAGCGCGCGTGTCGAGAAATACATCGCAATGGTGAATCTGACCTCCGCCATCGAGAAGCGACCGGCGGAGTTGTCGGGCGGTATGCGCCAGCGCGTTGCAGTTGCGCGCGCCCTCGCAGCGTCACCCGACATCTTGTTACTGGACGAACCGCTCAGCGCGCTCGATGCGCTGACACGCTCAAAACTGCAGGACGAAATCATACGGATCTGGAGTCAGGAAAAGAAAACCGTCGTATTGATTACCAATGACGTCGACGAAGGCATCATCATGGCGGATCGAATCATTCCGCTGAAGCCGGGGCCGGGCGCGACACTGGGACCGGAGTTTCCGGTGACGTTGCCGCGGCCGCGTGATCGCACGGCCATGAATCATTCGCCGGAGTTCAAGGAAATTCGGCGCGAAGTCACGTCCTACCTGATGCAAGTGGGTTCGGAACGGGCCGCCGCGGCGACAGACAAAACCATCAGCTTACCCAGCGTTGTTCCGAATACATCACGCGACTTTGTCGCGCCCGGATCGAAAGCCAAGCCGGAAGAGACGTTGGCCGATCTGGATCGTTACGTCGAGTTCTCGCAGATTTCGAAGGTCTACCCGACCCGCAAGGGCCCGGTGAAAGTTGTCGACGGCTTTGACCTGAAGATACGCAAGGGTGAGTTCGTGTCGATCATCGGCCACTCCGGGTGCGGCAAGTCCACCGTGCTTTCGATGGTGGCGGGACTGACCGACGTCAGCGAGGGCGGCATCATTCTCGACGGACGTGAAGTCAGCACGGCCGGTCCGGATCGCGGGATTGTGTTTCAGGCGCCGAGCCTGGTGCCGTGGCTGAGCGCGTATGACAACGTGGCATTGGGCGTCGAGCAGGTTTATCCGCATGCCAGCGGGAGGGAACGCAATGACATCATCGAACACTATCTGAATCGTGTCGGATTGTCGGATGCGCGTAACAAGAAAGCCTCGGAACTCTCCAACGGAATGAAGCAACGCGTCGGCATCGCACGTGCGTTCGCGTTGTCCCCGAAGTTGTTGTTGCTGGATGAACCGTTCGGGATGCTGGATTCGCTGACCCGATGGGATTTGCAGGAAGTGCTGATGGAAGTGTGGGCGCGCACCAATGTCACTGCGATGCTCGTCACGCACGACGTCGACGAGGCGATCCTGTTGGCGGATCGCGTAGTGATGATGACCAACGGGCCAAACGCGAAAGTCGGCAAGATTCTCGAGATCGATCTGCCGCGGCCGCGCACGCGCAAAATGCTGCTCGAACATCCAGACTACTATTCGCTCCGCGAGCAGTTGCTGACCTTCCTGGAACAGTGCGATCACACGCACTAGTTCGGGCGTCGCGCGTAAAGAAAGGGCAGGGAAACGCACTGCCGTCGGTCTTGTACGGAATCGACGGCCGGAATTGGGGCAAATGTTCTCCTGCGAGAGGTTGCGCGCCCCAATGCGCACCATGGCGGAGCGTACCCGCTGCTTTTTTCATCATTCTGGCGCATCCGCCTCGCGGTGCGCGCGTCGTTGTTAGGTTTACTTCCCGTTTGATTTGAAAGGTGTTTCCTTCGTTCCAAGTCCCCGTGGCATACGCCTTGCTGATGGAGTACAGCGCAATCATGCGCACGACAAATGGTGGGGCATATGAATTTCAGGGAGTTTAAACAGGTCGGGCACTGGCCAACGTTGCTGTCCGCATTCTTGTATTTCGACATCAGTTTCATGGTGTGGGTGGTACTGGGTCCGCTGGCCCTCTACATCACCAAGGAACTGGGCCTTCCCATCGAAGAGAAGTTCACGATCGTCGCAATTCCGATTCTCGCCGGCGCGTTGTTACGAGTTCCCCTCGGCATGCTGGCCGATCAGATTGGGCCTAAGCGCGCAGGGCAGCTGGGTCAGCTGATCGTTGCCGCGGCGCTGGCCTACGCGTGGCTGTTCGGACTGCAATCGAAATTCGCGGTAGAAATTTTTGGAATGCTGCTCGGCGTGGCGGGCGCGAGCTTCGCGGTGGCATTGCCGCAGGCTTCGCGTTGGTATCCCCCCAAGTTTCAGGGCGTCGTGCTCGGAATCGCTGGTGCCGGCAACATGGGTGTTGTACTTGACTCGTTGTTCGTTCCCTGGCTGGCGGAGCAGTTCGGATGGCAATCCGTGTTCGGATTTTTGCTGATCCCGGTGCTCGCCGTGTTGGCCCTGTATACGTGGATGGCCAAGGACGCACCCGATCGCCCCGCACCGGTGTCATTGGCAAACTACCGCACGGTGTTGAAAGACGTAGACACGTGGTGGTTCATGTTTTTTTATTCAATCACCTTCGGCGGATTCGTCGGTCTCGGCAACGCGCTGCCGTTGTATTTCAGCACGTGGTATCACGTCTCCGGTGTCGCCGCTGGCCTGATGGTGGCCATCGTGGTTTTCGCCGGTTCGATGTTCCGACCCGTGGGCGGATTCATCGCGGATCGCATTGGTGGAATACGCTCGCTGCAATTTCTCTTCACGATCGTCTCGCTGTGTTATCTGGCCATTTCGTTCTTGCCAGAAGGTCCGGCGCCCGATGCTAGTGTGATGGCGTCAGCGAAAGTCGGCGGTTGGAGCATCGTGGACATGCCCGGCGTTGCCTGGCTTGCGGTCATGATCTTCTTCATTGGCGCCATGGCACTCGGCATGGGCAACGGATCGGTGTTCCAGCTGGTTCCGCTGCGATTCCGCAAAGAGATGGGCGTGATGACGGGTCTCGTCGGTGCCGCGGGTGGCGTTGGCGGATTCTTCCTCGCCAAGGCGCTGGGTTGGTCGAAAGCTATCAATGGAGACTTCTCGATGGGTTTCTGGATATTCAGTGGTCTCGCGCTGGTCGGTCTGTTTGGGATGGTTCGCGTCAAACAGCGTTGGCGTACAACCTGGGGTGCGGTTTCCGGAGCCCGCGTTTAACAGACGGGGTGTCGTGGCTTGGTCGGCGGTGCGAGCGCAGAAGTTATAAAACGTTCGCGCCGCGACATCGGCTGCGACATACTGTTCGGCGAAATGGCCACTGATCAATTGCAACTCCGTCTCGGCCAGGCGTCCGCGATCGGAGAGCGGGACGAGAATCAGGATTTTGTTGCGGCGCTGATTCCCGCCAATCACCGGCTCGATACACAAGGCGCTGTTGCCGTCATTGCCGATGGCGTCGGTGGGCATTCGGGCGGTCGAGTGGCGGCGGAACTCAGCGTGCGCGGATTTCTCGACGCGTACTACGGCCTGCCCGAGACTCTGGGTGTAGAGCGCGCGGCGGCGCGGGCGCTCACCAGTATCAATCGCTGGATTGTCTTTCAGGGCAGAAACGACTCGCTGCTCCCCGCGATGGCCAGTACATTTTCAGCGTTGGTGCTTCGGGGTCGCCAGGCACATGTCGTACACGTGGGTGATACGCGCATTTATCGATTGCGTGGTTCGCAGCTGACGTGTCTGACCCAGGATCACACCCACAACCATCCCGACATGTCGCACGTGCTGCACCGCGCGATCGGAATCGACGAAGAAGTGCGCGCCGATTATTCGGTGCATGCGCTGGAACTTCATGATCGTTTTGTGCTGTGCTCGGACGGCGTCTACGAAGCCTTTCCGCGCGCACGCATGCTCGAACTGCTCGGTCAGCGCAGTGAGCCTCAGGACACTGCACAGCGGCTGGTCGATGCGGCGCTGGAAGCGGGATCGCATGACAACGCGAGTGCACTCGTTGTGGATGTGCTCACGCTGCCGCTGGCCGATCAGGACCTGCTCGAGCGCGCGATCGAGGTATTGCCGATTGCCGCACCACCGAAGGAAGGTGAGGGGGTCGACGGTTTCGAAATCGGCGCAGTGATTTCTTCCGGCCGTTACAGCCGCCTGCACCGCGCACGTGATACGCGCGAGAATTGCGATGTCGTGTTGAAGTTTCCTCAGGAGCGCGTTGCGGATGATGCGACATATCGTCGAGCATTTCTGCGCGAGGCGTGGATTGCAGCGCGCGTGAACAGTCCGTGGGTCAGCAAGCAGATCGAATTAACGCCGGGGCGGCAAACGCGACTGTATTCTGTCATGCCGTTTTATCAGGGGCGAACGCTGGAACAGGCCATCGCTTCCAACAAACGATTTGCGCTGGAGCCGGGCGTCGATCTTGGCTTGAAGCTCTGCAAGGCGGTCGCGGCGTTGCATCGACAGCGCATCATTCATCGGGATATCAAACCCGACAACATCATGTTGCTCGAAGACGGCGGCATGAAGCTCATCGACCTGGGTGTCGCACGCCTTACCGCCATGGTGGATGCGCCGGGAGAAGATATTCCCGGCACCCCGAGCTACATGGCACCGGAAATGTTCGATGGCGCGCGCGGCGATGAACGGTCGGACGTGTACGCCGTCGGCGTGACGTTGTATCGAACTTTCAGTGGCGGCGCCTATCCGTATGGCGAAATTGAACCGTTCTCACGTCCGCGTTTCGCCAAACGCAGTGCTTTGTCTTCCCATCGCCCTGACTTGCCTTCCTGGCTGGATCACGCCGTGATGAAAGCGGTCAGCGCCGATCCCGCGCAACGTTACGCCGACACGATGGAACTCGCATTCGAGCTTGAAAACGGATTGGCACAAGGGGCTTCGACAGCAGCGCAAAAACGCAGTTTGTACGATCGGAATCCGTTACGTTTTTGGCAGGGACTCAGTGCGGTATTGCTGCTGGCGTTGCTCGCCGTGCTTGCGTTCAGGCACTGACGTTCAATTCATCAGACTCCTGAAATCGTGGTAGATGGCGGTCGGCCGGAATCGTCGGCACGCACGTCCGTTGCCTTTGCCTCTTCGTTTCGAGGCGTTGGGGCTACGCACCATTATGGAGTTAGGGAAACTGGAAATGCCCGGTATTAGTGCATACTGATGTCGTTTACCCCGCGCACGACCGCACGAAACACAAGCCGGGACATGCAGTTAAGTGAGATGCACCGGGTTGGTACGCTGCGTGTAAATCAATCTTTAGAGTCTATGATCGCGGGGGTTAGGCAATGCGTGAGAAGTTGGTTTTAATCGGCAATGGAATGGCCGGGGTGCGAACGCTGGAAGAGCTTTTGAAACTGGCGCCGGACGCCTATGACATCACGGTTTTCGGTTCTGAGCCTTACGGTAACTACAATCGTATTTTGCTGTCCCCTGTCCTGGCTGGCGAGAAGACCATCGATGACATCATGTTGAATGATGATGCATGGTACTCCAGCAATGGCATCACCCTGCATAAAGGAAAGAAAGTCACAAAGATCGACCGACGCAAGAGAATCGTGACCACCGAAGATGGCACGGACGCGTCCTACGATCGTCTGCTGCTTGCGACCGGTTCCAACCCGTTTGTTATTCCCGTGCCCGGAAACAATCTTCCGGGTGTCATCACGTTCCGCGACATCTACGACGTAGATCGAATGCTGGAAGCTTCACAGAATTACAAACATGCCGTCGTGATCGGCGGCGGTCTGCTCGGGCTCGAAGCGGCCAACGGTTTGAAATTGCGTGGCATGAACGTCACCGTTGTCCATCTCATGGATACGTTGATGGAACGCCAGCTGGATCCCGTCGCAGGGGCAATGCTGAAAAAATCGTTGGAAGATCGCGGGCTGCATTTCCTGATGGCGCACTCCACGGAGGCGATCGTGGGTGACGAACATGTGAAGGGCGTTCGCTTTAAAGGCGGACTCGAAATTGCAGCGGACTTGGTCGTCATGGCCGTTGGCATTCGACCGAATACCGATCTGGCAAAATCCGCCGGATTGCATTGTGAACGCGGCATCGTCGTGAACGACACCATGCAAACCTACGATCCCCGAATTTATTCGGTCGGCGAATGCGTGCAACACCGTGGCATCGCCTATGGTCTTGTGGCGCCGCTGTTTGAACAGGCGAAAGTCTGCGCCAACCATCTCGCGCAGTTGGGTTACTCGCGATATGAGGGTTCGCTGACCTCGACCAAGTTGAAGGTCACCGGCATCGATCTTTTCTCCGCCGGCGATTTCATCGGCGACGACAGCACGGAAGATATTGTGCTCAAGGATGCCGCGCGCGGTGTCTACAAAAAAATCGTTCTCAAGGACAACAAGATCCATGGTGCCGTGATGTACGGCGATACCGTGGATGGCGCCTGGTACTTCCAGCTGATGCGAGACGAAATCGACGTCAGCGATCTGCGCGAAAATCTCATGTTTGGCCAGCATCACCTGGGGGACTCCGGTCACGGCCAGACCAATCGCGTGGCTGCAATGGAAGACAGCGCGGAAGTGTGCGGATGCAACGGCATCTGCAAGGGCGACATCGTTAAAGCCATCATCGGCAAGAAACTCTTCACGCTCGAGGAAGTTCGCGCACACACCAAGGCTTCGAGCTCGTGTGGATCTTGCACCGGCCTGGTCGAACAATTGCTCGCGCATACGCTGGGCGGTGATTACTCGCAAACGCCGAAGAAGAAATCGATGTGCGGCTGCACCGAGTTCACCCATGACGAAGTGCGGGAAGGAATTCGTGTCAATCGCCTGAAAACGATGCAGACGGCACGTGACTTCTTTCAGTGGAAGAATCCGGACGGATGCCAGTCGTGCCGGCCGGCGTTGAACTACTACCTTCTGAGCACGTGGCCGAGCGAGTACGTTGATGACGCGCAATCGCGATTTATCAATGAACGGGCGCACGCCAATATTCAAAAGGATGGAACGTATTCGGTGATCCCGCGTATCTGGGGTGGCGAAACCAATCCAGCCGAGTTGCGTGCGATCGCGGACGTGGCAGAGAAGTATGAGGTCCCGACGGTCAAGATCACCGGTGGCCAACGCATCGATTTGCTTGGCGTAAAGAAAGAAGACTTGCCGAAGATGTGGGCGGATCTCAGTCGCGCCGGTTTCGTCTCAGGTCATGCCTATGGAAAGGCGCTGCGCACCGTAAAGACATGCGTGGGCAAGACGTGGTGTCGATTCGGAACGCAGGATTCCACAACGCTGGGTATCAAGCTGGAAAAACTGACCTGGGGATCGTGGACGCCGCACAAATTTAAAATGGCGGCTTCCGGTTGTCCGCGCAATTGCGCGGAAGCGACCATCAAGGACTTTGGCGTCGTTTGCGTGGATTCGGGATACGAACTGCACGTGGGTGGCAACGGTGGCGTCAAGGTTCGCGCCACGGACCTGTTGTGCAAGGTCGAAACAGAAGAAGAAGTGCTCGAGTATTGTGCCGCCTTCATGCAACTGTATCGTGAGGAAGGACGCTACCTCGAGCGCACGGCACCGTATCTGGAGCGCGTTGGATTGAGTTACGTGAAGCAAAAGATCGTTGAAGATCCGTCCGGTCGAAAAATTCTGGCGGAGAGATTCTACGAATCGCAAAAATACGCTCAGGTGGATCCATGGAAACAGCACGCGGAAGCGGAGGATCAGGGCGAGTTTGTTCCATTGAGCAAGATTGGTTGATCGACGTAGCTACGGAGATGTTCTGAATGAGTTGGATTGAAGTAGGTGAGCTTGCAGAAATTCCGCGCCTCGGTGCACGCGTGGTGCGCACCGCCGGAGGAAACATTGCCGTATTTCGTACCGCAACGGACGCGGTATTTGCGCTGGACGACAAATGTCCGCACAAGGGAGGACCTCTGTCACAGGGAATCGTGTTTGAAAATCGTGTGGCGTGTCCGCTGCACAATTGGGTGATCGATCTTCAGGAAGGTTGTGCGGTGGGCCCGGATACCGGATGCACGCGCAAACATGAAGTAAAAGTTGAAGCGGGCAAAGTATTCCTGCTTCCTTCGACTGCTGCCTGAGAGGGTCTCGCGCGCTCCACGCCGGGCGCGCAATGACTGCCGGATGCCTTCAACGTGAACGACATGCCGATTGCGAAAACCGTGCGTACCACGTGTCCCTACTGTGGCGTCGGTTGTGGTGTGCTGGCGCAGGTCGGTGCCGATGGTCGCGTCACGGTAAGCGGAGATCCGGCGCATCCCGCCAACTTTGGGCGACTTTGCTCCAAAGGATCCGCGCTGGCCGAAACGCTGGACCTCGAGGGGCGCCTGCTCTATCCGGAAATTGAAGGTGAGCGTGTCGGTTGGGATGCGGCTCTCGACCATGTGGCCGGCAAGTTCCGGCAGATTGCCGACCAACACGGACGCAATGCGGTCGCGTTTTATGTTTCCGGCCAGTTACTCACCGAGGATTACTACGTCGCCAACAAGCTGATGAAGGGGTTCATCGGCTCAAGCAACATCGATACGAACTCGCGATTGTGCATGGCCTCGGCCGTCGCCGGTTACAAGCGTGCCTTTGGCAGTGACAGCGTACCGTGCAGCTATGATGACCTCGAGCAGGCCGATCTGATCGTTCTGGTCGGGTCCAATGCGGCATGGTGTCATCCGGTGCTCTTTCAACGCATGCGCGCCGCGCGCGAGCAGCGCAAGACCAAATTCATCGTGATTGATCCACGGCGTACGGAATCGTGTGAGTTCGCGGATTTGCACCTGCCTTTGCAGTCCGGCAGCGATGCGATGCTCTTCAACGGCCTGCTCAACTTTTTACGGCGCGAGGATGCGCTCGACTTCGCATTTCTTGAAGCAAACACCGAGGGATTCGCCGCAGCACTGCAAGCGGCACGCGATACGGCCCCGACGATTCCGGCCGTGGCGCAGGCCTGCGGATTGAAAGCCGAGGACGTGGCGGAATTCTTCCGCCTGTTTGCGCGCACGCAAAAGGTCATTACGTTTTATTCGCAAGGCGTCAATCAGTCGAGCAGTGGGGTCGACAAGTCCAACGCCATCATCAATTGTCATCTGGCGACCGGAAAAATCGGCAAGCCCGGCATGGGCCCGTTTTCAATCACGGGCCAACCCAACGCGATGGGCGGTCGCGAAGTGGGCGGTCTGGCAAACCAACTCGCCGCGCACATGGATTTCGATCCGCAAAGTCTGGCGCGCGTCGGGCGGTTCTGGAATGCGGCGCGCATGACGGAAGGCCCCGGCCTCAAAGCGGTGGACATGTTCAACGCCATTGAGAGTGGCAGCATCAAAGCGGTCTGGGTCATGGCCACCAATCCGGTGGTGAGCCTGCCGGATGCGAATCGTGTTCGTGCCGCGTTGGAAAAATGCGAATTTGTGGTCGTATCCGACTGCATGCGTGACACCGACACGACGCGCACCGCGGATGTGTTGTTGCCCGCGGCGGGATGGGGCGAGAAAGACGGCACCGTGACCAACTCAGAACGACGGATTTCGCGCCAGCGCGCATTTCTTAACTTGCCCGGTGAAGCGCGGCCCGACTGGTCGATTATCGCCGAGGTGGGGCGCCGCATGGGTTATGCAAAGGAATTCGCGTTTGAAAACGCGGCGCAGGTGTTTCGTGAACACGCGCGACTCTCAGCGCTGGACAATGGTGGAACACGCGACTTTGATTTGGGCGCGCTCGTTCCGCTGACCGATTCGGAGTACGACACGCTGACACCGGTCCAGTGGCCAGTTCCCGCCGGCAACGCGCGCGGAACGGAACGGATGTTTGGCGATGGAAAATTCTTTACGCCGTCGCGTCGCGCACGCTTGCTGCCGGTGACACCGCGCGCGCCCGTGAACCCGGTGGATATTGAGTATCCGCTCGCGCTGAACACAGGGCGAATACGCGACCAGTGGCACACGATGACGCGTACCGGAAAATCACCGCGCTTGTCCTCGCATGAAGTCGAGCCGTACGTGCAGATTCATCCCGCCGATGCCGCGCAGGTTGGAATCAAGGATGGCGCACTCGCACAGCTCGAGTCCCGGTGGGGTTCCGTGATTGTTCGTGCCGCTGAATCCGCCGAACAACGACCCGGGTCAGTCTTCGTACCCATGCACTGGAACGATATCTATACAAGCAAAGGCGCGGTGGACAAACTCGTCAATCCGGCCACCGATCCTATTTCCGGCCAGCCGGAATTGAAACATACCCCCGTGCGCGTTCGACCCTATGCCGCAGGGTGGTATGGATTTCTGCTGACGCGCCGCCTGCTTGAACTGAATGCAATTGAATATTGGACGCGCGCCAAGGGCGTTGGATACATGCGCTACGAAATGGCCGGTCAACAGATCCCGCAGGATTGGGCGAGCTGGGCGCGACAACTGTTGTGCCACCACGACGGCAAGGCCGAGTGGATCGAGTTCTTCGATCGCAAAGCCGGGCGCTATCGCGCCGGCCGAATCGTGAATGACCGGTTGGAAAGTTGCCTGTTCGTCTCGCGGGATCCGGTCCTGCCGTCCCGTGCCTGGTTGGGACAACTGTTTGAGCAGGAGACGCTCAGCGGCGCCTCACGCAACAGCCTGCTGGCGGGAAAACCGATGACCGGCGAGGTCGACCAAGGCGAAACCGTCTGCGCCTGTTTCTCCGTCGGAAAAAATTCCATTCAGTCCGCCATTGCTGGCGGCTGCCGTAGCGTGGAACAAATCGGATCTCGCCTGAAGGCCGGAACCAACTGCGGATCGTGCATTCCGGAATTGAAGAAACTTCTCCAGCAAGCCTCGTGAATCTTTGAATTAGCCCGCGTTTGCGGTAGGTTCTTTAAATGATTCGAATCTATCGAGCGGCAAATCTCGCCGAAGCCAACATCGTTCGCGGCATGCTGGAAGCGCACGGCATCAACGCGTACGTCAGCGGCCACTACTTGCAAGGGGGTGTCGGCGACTTGCCGCCGATGGATCTGATGGCGGTGATGGTGGATGACGACGATGAATTGCGTGCGCGGGAGTTGATTCGTTCTTACGAGTCCGGCGCGCTCGCTCTATCGGACGACGATATTCCGGAGTCCGATTCCTAGAATTGGTCGGCGTTGATCCAGAAGTGCGTGGCGATGCTCGCGGCGTAGCCGAGGGCGATAGCGGGTGTCCATTTGAGATGGCTGAAAAACGTGTACCGACCGCGCGCCTGGCCCATCAGGGCAACACCCGCCGCAGAACCGATCGATAACAGGCTGCCGCCGACACCAGTCGTGAGCGTAATCAGCAGCCACTGTCCCAGGGACATGTCCGGATTCATGTTCAGAACGGCGAACATCAAGGGTATGTTGTCCACGATGGCGGAAAGCGCGCCGATCGAAATGTTTGCAACGCTCGCGCCGAGATCCTGGTACAAGAAGTGGGATGTCAGCTCCAGGTAACCGATGAATCCCAGCCCGCCAACGCACATCACGACGCCGTAGAAGAACAGCAGGGTGTCCCACTCTGCTCGGGCGATGTTGCTGAACACGTCGAATGGAACAGGCGATCCCAAGTCTTCTTCAGAGCGTGCCGCGCGTGCTCGCTTGTGGTCCGTCATCTTGAGGAAGTATCCGAACAGTTTCAGATACGCCAGTCCGGTCATCATGCCCATCACCGGTGGCAAGTGCAGGAATTGGTGGAAACTGATGGCGGTGGCAATGGTCATGAAGAAAAGCAGGACGATCCGCCGCGCACCGCGCTTCAGCTTCAGCGTTTCCTTGGACGGTTCCGGTCGCGATTTGGGGAGCGCCAGGTAAATCAATACGGCGGGTACGATGTAGTTCACCACGGAGGGAACGAATAAATGGAAGAAGGTCAGGAAATCGACCACGCCTTTTTGCCAGACCATCAGCGTCGTGATGTCGCCAAAGGGTGTGAATGCGCCGCCCGCGTTAGCCGCGACGACAATATTGATGCATGACAAGCTGACGAACTTTGGACTGTCCTTGCCCACGGCAAGTACCACAGCGCACATGATTAGCGCGGTGGTGAGGTTATCCGCGACGGCGGAAATGAAAAACGACAGAACGCCGGTGAGCCAAAACAGGGTGCCATAGCTATAACCGCGTTGCGTCAGCCAAATGCGCAGCGCGATAAAGACGCCGCGCTCTTCGAGCGCGTTGATGTAGGTCATTGCGCAAAGCAGGAACAACATCAGCTCGCCGAAGTCGAGCAAGGTGTGGCGCGCGGCCTGTTCGACCGAGTGGGCGTCGCCGGTTGAGGCATACACCGCGGCGATTACTGCCCAGATCAGACCCGCGGCCAGTACGACCGGCTTGGACTTGCGCAGATGTGTGAATTCTTCCGCGACGACGACGGCATAAGCGAGTACAAAGAGTAACAGTGCAGTATACCCGGCCGTGTGCTGGGTCAGGTCCAGTGCGGTTCCTGAGGCCAGTGCCGGGAACGGCATAAAAATAAGGAAAATGGGCCAGTAGCGCCGGAGGAGATTTTGGGAGTTCTTGTTCAAGAGCGTTTCTGTGCTGGTCAAGCAGGGCCTCTATTTATAGTAGAAGGCGGCGTAAAGCGGAACGAACGCGAAACGATAACGTTACATGATGCAAAACCCGAAGTGTGAAGCAGTTCACAATCGACTGGGGACCTTACCATGGTTCGCGGTATTGAACCAAGTCGCCGTGTCCGCGGTACTGGGAATGCTATTAATAGGAGGCATTGTCGCCTGTGCCCCGGTTCCGGTCGCGAACGAGGGCTCAGCAGACCCGAACCTGGCGCGGATTGAGTTGCCCAGGTGTGTCATGGCGGAAGATTCCGGCGCGACCCCATGCTCGGTCAGAGTTTTTGATGGCGCGGAGCTTTCGTCAGCAGTGAGTGAAAAGAATGGTCGATGGAGTATTTCTGTGCCTGTAGACAGTGCCGCTGAACCGCGCATCGTGCTTTACTCGGCACCCGGCCACGTGCCGGTTGTTCAAGCCCTGCGGGCGATTCCTGATCCGGCGGCAGTGGTCGCGTTGCAAAAGGATCCAGACCCGCGCGGCGGTTTTCTCGTTGGCGTGGTGTTTCACAAAAACGACGCGGCAAAAGACTCTGGCGCCTGTTCGATCGACAGTTTTACCGCGGGGCAGGAAGTCGTGATCAACCGGGCACGCGCGCGCACCGTGGTTACCACGAACAATCTTGGAAGTTTCATCGAGAAGCTTCCGGCAGGTGAATATCAGGTCCACGTTGCAGGGCAAACCCAAACCGTGGAGGTGCCGCGTTCGGACACGCGGCTGGTCGTGATGGCATTGGAACCACTAAAAAGGATGGAAGAATAATGTTAAAGCGCTACACATTGGGGGTCTTGGGGTTGGCTGTAATAATTTCGTCGGTCGCGCAGGCGGCGACGGATTGGGATGCCAAAATTCGCGCGCAGCTCGCGCTACCGACTTCGCAGGGTGTGACGCTCGGCGTCACGGCTGCGGCACCGCTGGTGCGTCGCGAAGTGACGATGGCCTTGTACGCGGCACGTGCCCACTGGGATGAGCTGAGTCCGGAAACGCAGCAATTGGCGTCGCGGTATTTGTTTCGTCCGTATCCGGCACAAGCAGTGATCAACGATCCCGGATTTTCGGAACAAAGTTGGGCGTTCGACGTGCCTGAGGCGACCCCGGTGCTGTCTTCCGGTGGGCATTTCAAAATCCATTACATAAGCGCCGTGACTTATCCAGCGAACACCAAAGCCTCGACAGCGGCATACGTAACCAAGGTTGCGGAAGTTCTCGAACAAGTTTATGCCGCCGAAATCGGAACCCTGGGCTACGATACGGTGCCGTCCGATCTCGGCGCAAAGTGCAGCGACAATTCCAGCTGTGACGGCGGCGATGGGACTTTTGACGTCTATTTGACGAATCTGGGCAACGCAGGGCTGTACGGCTACGCCGCGCCGGAAGGCGCCAATAGCGATGCGACACGACCGTATGGTGAATACAGTTTCCTGGTTCTCGACAATGACTATTCAAAAATTCCCTACGGCTACGACGACTACACCTTGCCGCTCAAGGTGACGGCCGCGCACGAATACTTTCATGCTGTTCAGTTTGGCTATTCCGCGCAGGAGCTGGGTTCCGGGTTTTCTTTTCTCGAACAGTCCGCGACCTGGATGGAGGATGCGGTCTATCCCACCATTCACGACAACTACTTCTACATTGGCGAGCCGTACACCGACTCGGACGGCAACGGCCAATTTACTACCGGCGAGCCGTTTGTTGACCGCAACAACAACAAGACGCGTGACGAAGGAAGTATGGAGTATCCCGAGGCATCGCTCGACGCATTCGACGACGTTCCGCTGATTCAGTACGGTCGCTTCATCTGGTTTACGTACCTGACGCAAAACTACGGCAACGGTATCGTGAAAACAATTCTGCAAAAATGTGGACAGGTGCAGGGCGACAACATGATCAGTGCGATCAATGAGTCGCTGCAGGGTTTCGGAACAACCATCGGCGCTGCGTATCAGGACTATGCGACGTGGAACTACGATCTTTCGAAATTCAACGACGGATCTAATTATCCCCTCGTGTACGTCGATCAAACGGCAAGCGGTAACAATTTCAAGTTTACGTCGGCCGGGTCTCCGTCGCTGAACTTGTGGGGTAGCGCCGGGTACCAGCCGCAAATGCACTTGTCGACGGTGTACGATCAGATCAAGAGCCCATCGGGAACCATTGCATTTGCGAGCAGCGGGGGAACTGCAGCGCTGACGATGCTGGTCGATTTCGGCGGTGGAATCCTGGATGCGCAGGTTGTCTCATTAACGAATGGAGATGGCGTATATACCGTTCCGTCCGGTGCACAGAAGGTGATTGCGGTTATTTCGAACATTTCTACCACAGTCGACCGGATGCAGTGGACGCTGACCGGCAGCGGCTACACCGAGCCTCCCGCAAAATCGAAGAAGAACGACAGTTTCTTCGGCGCGTTTGGCCTGAGCGATCTAATGCTGGTCTCGGCGCTGGGGATGTACTTGCGGCGCCGCGAGCGATCCCGACTTCGTCAGGCCTTGTAGTATTCCCGATACCACTCGATGAAGCGGGCGATGCCCGTTTCAATCGGCGTGGACGGTCGATAGCCGACGTCGCGCGCAAGATCGTCGATGTCTGCAAACGTTGCAGGGACGTCGCCCGGCTGCAACGGCAGGTAATTCTTCTCCGCCTTCTTTCCAAGGCAGTTTTCCAGTGTCTCGATGTACTTCATCAGTTCAACCGGTTGGTTGTTGCCGATGTTATACAGCCGATAAGGCGAGTTGCTCGTCGCGGAATCCGGAGCATCGCCGGTCCACGCCGGATTTGGCGCGGCAACATTGTCCAACGTGCGGATGACGCCTTCGACAATGTCGTCGATGTAGGTGAAGTCGCGTTTGTGCTTGCCGTGATTGAACACGTCGATCGGCTTGCCGGCGAGGATGTTCTTGGTAAAAAGAAACAGCGCCATGTCCGGACGACCCCACGGTCCGTACACCGTGAAAAATCGCAGACCGGTGGTGGGAAGTTGGTAGAGATGGCTGTAGGTGTGCGCCNNGTAGCGCACGCCGGCCTGCGCCGCAAGATTGACCACGCGATTCGGCTTGTACTTCTTGAATGCCGCTTCCATCGCGGGACGGTCTTCGATGCTGATCCGGACCTCGGTGAAACCCTTTCGGTTCTTGATGCGCGCGAGGCGGGCTTCTTTCAACGTCGGATCGTAGTAGTCATTGACGTTGTCGACGCCGATGACTTCGTCACCACGATCCAGCAGGCGTATGGCCAGTGCATTCCCAATAAAACCGGCGGTGCCGGTAACCAGAACTTTCATTTCAACCTCAAATTATTGTTAGCCACCGATGAACACGGATAAACACAGATTAAAAATGAATTTCAAGGGTTTTATCCGAGTTCATCTGTGTTCATCTGTGGCTATCGCTATATGGTTGGCGATCAAAGGCGCCCGTCCACCTTGTCTTTGGGCAGCAGCGACTTCACGTCGTAGAGGACGCAATCTTTCTTGCCGAGCGCGCGAATCTTGTCGACGCCCATTTCCCTGAATTGCTTGTGCGCTACCGCAAGGATAACGGCATCGTACCTGCCATTCTCCAGTTTCGAGATCGGTGTGATGTCGTATTCGTGTTTGGCTTCGGCGTAATCAATCCAGGGGTCGTAAACCTCAACATTTGCTCCATAGCCCTGGAGTTCCTTGACCATATCGATGACGCGGGTGTTGCGAAGGTCCGGGCAGTTTTCCTTGAACNNGCGGAAGGGCAGGAAATTCCACTTCGTACCCGCGGCTTCCAGTACCTCGATCGTGTCGATGCCCAGGCGGTGAAAGATCAGCGCCAGTTCGTTGATCAGCGCAATGTTCACATCGCGTTGCGTGTTCTCGATGACCTTTGCGGCTTCGGCAACCTTGATGCAGCTCGCTTTGTGCGTGCCCGCGGTGATGATCTTTTTGTACACGTTGTCGACGTAGTCCGCGGCCTCTGGCGTCGATCCGGACGTAACTTTCAGGATCGTCGTAACGCGATGTTCCTTGTCGCCCGGATTGAT
>DKAR01000115.1 GCA_002450895.1 Proteobacteria bacterium UBA6921 | reverse complement strand
CCTGTTCTTCGGCCGCATCGCCAATTTCATCAACGGCGAACTGTGGGGCCGCGTAACCGACGTCCCTTGGGGCATGGTATTTCAAAGCGCACCGGACCAGCTCCCGCGCCACCCCTCGCAGCTCTACCAAGCGTTTCTGGGCGGCGTCGTTATTTTCATCATTCTGTGGTTGTACTCGAACAAGCCCCGCCCCACGATGGCAGTTTCGGGGTTGTTCCTGGCGCTGTTTGGAACCTACCGATTCGTCGTTGAATTTTTCCGTCAGCCCGATGCGCACATCGGATTCGTCGCATTCGACTGGCTGACCCGCGGGCAACTCTTGTCCTTGCCAATGATCCCCGCGGGAATATTCTTGATGGTATGGGCGTATCGCAAATCCAAAACAGTCACTGCGCCGGGAACGACCTGATCGCCACCGGGCACGTCGGGAGATAAACGCCATGCAACAGTATCTCGATCTGCTTCGCCACGTACGCAACAACGGAGCGCGCAAGGAAGATCGTACCGGCACCGGCACGCTTTCCGTGTTTGGTTACCAGATGCGATTCAATCTCGCGCACGGTTTTCCGGTCGTCACGACCAAGAAACTTCACTTGCGCTCCATCATTCACGAGTTGCTGTGGTTCATCGCAGGCGATACCAACATCAAGTATCTGCGCGACAACGGGGTCTCGATCTGGGATGAGTGGGCCGACGAGAACGGCGACCTTGGCCCGGTCTACGGAAAACAATGGCGCTCGTGGCCAACTTCTGACGGTCACACGATTGATCAACTGCGCGATGTCGTCGATCAGATCAAACGTAGTCCGGACTCGCGCCGATTGATTGTCAGTGCCTGGAACGTCGGCGAGATCGAAAAGATGGCGCTGCCACCCTGCCATTCACTGTTCCAGTTTTATGTTGCGGACGGGAAACTGTCCTGTCAGTTGTACCAGCGCAGCGCGGATATTTTTCTGGGGGTGCCGTTCAATATCGCCTCTTATGCGCTGCTCACGCTGATGATTGCGCAAGTGTGCGGACTGAAGCCAGGTGATTTCGTGCACACGTTTGGTGACGCGCACCTGTACCTGAATCATCTGGAACAAGCCGACACGCAGCTCGCGCGCGCGCCGCATCCGCTGCCGACGATGAAGATCAATTCCGCGGTTCGCTCCATCTTTGAGTTTCATTACGAGGACTTCGAACTCGTTAATTACGTGTGCGATCCCGCGATCAAAGCGCCGGTTGCGGTGTAATGCCGGTTATTTCACTGATTGCCGCAATGGCGGAAAACGGTGTCATCGGCATCGACAATCGCCTGCCCTGGAAATTGCCGGCAGACATGAAGTGGTTCCGCGAGAACACACTCGGCAAACCCATCATCATGGGCCGCAAGACGTTTGAATCCTTTGGCGCAAAGCCGCTGCCTCAGCGCCCGAACATCGTGGTCACGACCGACGCCAACTATCATGCAGACGGGGCGGTGGTTGTGCATTCCATCGAAGAAGCCCTTGGCAAAGCCGAAAATGCGTCGGAGATTATGATTATCGGCGGCGCATCGTTTTATACGCAGATGCTGCCACGCGCCGACCGCATCTATCTCACCGTCGTTCATCACAACTTTGAAGGCGATGCGTGGTTCCCGGAATTCGATCGTGGCGCATGGCGTGAAGTCCGCCGCCAGGAGCATCCGGTGGACGACCGGAATCCTTATGCTTGTTCTTTCATCGTGATGGAGCGAGCATAAGGGTTACAGGTACACGATAAGATCCGCTCGGCGCCTTGCGTGACGAATTAATGTAAATTGGCCACTGAACAGCTCGCGATAAGAAGAACACATGTCCGCACGATTAACCTTCTCAAAAGACGGCGAGCAAACCGAGATCGCGTGCCGTGCCGCCATGACGATAGGTCGCGATAAGAACAGCGATATCACGTTGGCTGATCCGCAGGCTTCACGAAATCACGCCGTACTGCGGCAATTGGGCGAAGACGATTACTATCTGATCGACAGCGGAAGTGCGAACGGAAGTTTTGTGAACAATCGCCGCATCGCGACGCCCGTAAAACTGAACGATGGCGACACGATACTGCTGGGATCAACAGTGCTGACGTTTCATCAACAGCGTGATGACACGCTGTCGCGTGAGGTTAACGAAGACGCAACTGTCCTTACTAACAGCCTGAGCATCAAACAGATCACCATTCTCGTGTCGGACATCCGGGGCTTCACGACGCTCTCGGAGGAAGTACCGATCAACACCCTCAGTAAATTGATGAGTGAGTGGTTCAAGCTGGTCAGCGATTGTGTTGCGCAACTGAACGGCGAAGTCGACAAGTTCATTGGCGACTGCGTCTATGCGCGCTGGGAAGCGGACGCCAACCCCGCGCAGTCCGTTATTGCGGCGCTGCGCGCGGCCCAGCGCATTCAGGAAATCACGAACCATCTCAATCAGACTCATACTGACCTGCCGCGCCCGCTGCAGATCGGTGTTGGCATCAATACCGGCCACGCTGCGGTGGGTATCGGTCGCGACAATACCGCCATAGGTGACGCAGTGAATACGACCTTCCGTCTCGAAAGCTCCAGCAAGGATTTGCAGACGGACGTGGTTCTTGGGGCCAGCGCATTTCAGCTCCTGCCAGAATCCTGGTGGCGGTCAAAGACCCAAACTGTGACCGTAAAAGGAAAAAAGGAGCCGGTGGAGGTTTGCGGCATTACCTTTCCCGAGCTCGATAGCCTGCTTCGTTCCGGCTAATCATCGTTGTCATTTTTCTACCGAGAAAAGCGCTAGAAAATTCTGCGCTTATAGGCCCATCAATAGGTTTGCCGGCGTCCCCAGCCAATCCCCTGGCATTCGGTCTTGACATGCCCAGAGTGCGAACTCGTTCACACTCGAAGTTCTCACGACATCACCCATCCCGGACGAAACGAAAAACGTTGCCCTGGGGCCATTTCTTTCGGGCAACGAACTTTAGGCATTACCGCGCTGCCGTGCAGTAATGGGTACAAACACAAAATAACCGAGGTGCATCGAATGAAAAGTGGTCTGATCCTGTCGACAATTGCGAGTCTGGCTCTTTTGGGTCCTGCGATGGCAAGCACTGATTGTCCGGCGTTTTTGAATAGCGAAGAAGGCGTTCCGTGTATTGTCGCTTCCAACGATAGCAATACGGTCTCGACGACCGCAACGAAGCCGAAGGCCGCGGCGGTCAACGAAGGCGAACGAAAGGCGAATGCGGACGCCTGGAAACAGATGGTTCAATTCGAGAAATAGTCTGCTGGTCCGTAGTCTTTTTGTGGCCCGCCTTGCGGGCCTTTTTTTTAGTCCACGTCCGGCTTACGCGCACCTGGACAGTCGACTGCAATCGGTACAGGTTTTTTGTCGAGCTTAAGCGCGGTCAGTGCTCCGCCCCAGACACAACCAGTGTCGAGTGCAAAGACATTGTGTTCCATCACCAGACCTAAAGTAGACCAGTGCCCGAACACAATCGGGTGCGACTTGGAAAGTCGCGCTCCATAACGAAACCAGGGAAGCAACTGTTGATTCGACTCCGGAGCACCTTTCGCTTTCAATTGTATACGTCCGGACTCATCGACATACCTGAGACGAGTGAAGCAGTTGACGATAAATCTGAGCCGGTCCCATCCCGATAGTTTGTCATCCCAGCGATCCGGCAGATCGCCGTACATGTGCTTAAAAAACTCAACGGCCGTCGCGCCGCGCAGTACGCTTTCGACCTCTGCAGCGCACTGGCGCGCAGTGGTGATACTCCATTGAGGAGGCAAGCCCGCGTGCAAAAGCGAAAATCCGCTTTTCGGATCTATGTGCATCAGTGGACGATGACGCAACCAGTCCAGGAGTTCGTCCCGATCAGGCGCCGCCAGAACTTTTTCAAACGTGTCGCCGCCTTTTATCTTGTCGATGCCGGCGGCAACCGCCAGAAGATGGAGATCGTGATTCCCGAGCACCGTCGTCGCGCTGTCACCCAGCTTCGCAATGTAGCGCAGCACTTCCAGGGAGCCGGGCCCACGATTCACCAAGTCCCCAACGAACCAAAGATGGTCACGGGCCGGATCAAATTGAATGCGCTCGATCAATCGCTGCAGGTCGTCATAGCACCCCTGCACGTCTCCGATGGCATAAAGGGACATTGGCCTGTTTCCGTGTTCTCGTGCCCTGAATTAAAGCGCGCCCCACCCGGAGACGACAAGAGCCTGTGTCATGGGTAAGATGATGAAGATGAGATTCATTCGCACCGATTTTCGAAATGCAGCTATTGCAGTGATTGCACTGATCGGTGCGCTGACTGCCCTCATGTCAATTCTGAATCTGGCCATCGTAAACAATATCCTGTTTCCGATCAGCCAATATGTCCCGATGTTCCAGATTCTCTGGCATGACAATCCTTCCGCGGCGGTGGCGATTCTCTCCGACAAGAGTCTATTGGCTGTCGGCCATTTCGATTTTGAAAGCGGGCTCTACCTGTGGACGCTGGAATTCGACGGACTGTCCTTACTGGTGCTTGCCGCGATGGCACTCTTGGGTTCCATGGAGTGGCGGTTGAACCGGCTAACACGCAAGCCCGTCTGGATTGCATTGGTGCTG
>DKAR01000231.1 GCA_002450895.1 Proteobacteria bacterium UBA6921 | reverse complement strand
ACCAAGGCGGTGACCAAGGGCTACGCGATCGGTTCCGCGGGATTGGCGGCGCTGGTGCTGTTTTCCGATTATACCCGCGAACTTTCAGCCCACGGCGGCGTAGGTCAAGTATTTACCTTTGATCTTTCGAATCATCTCGTCTTGATCGGGTTGTTTATTGGCGGCCTGGTGCCGTACCTCTTTGGTGCGATGGCGATGGAATCGGTCGGTCGTGCGGCCGGGTCGGTCGTGATTGAAGTTCGCCGGCAGTTTCAGGAGTTTCCTGAAATCATGTCGGGTACGCAGCGTCCAGATTACTCGCGCGCGGTGGATATGCTGACGCTTTCCGCCATCCGCGAAATGATTGTTCCATCGCTGTTGCCGGTGGCCGTGCCGGTACTGGTTGGACTATTTCTGGGGCCACAAGCGCTCGGAGGATTGCTGGTCGGCTCAATAGCAACCGGACTCTTCGTGGCCATCTCGATGACGACGGGCGGTGGCGCGTGGGACAACGCGAAAAAGTTCATCGAACGGAACAATCACGGCGGCAAAGGTTCCGCGGCGCACAAGGCGGCGGTAACAGGCGATACCGTCGGCGATCCCTACAAAGACACTGCGGGTCCGGCGATCAACCCGCTCATCAAGATTATGAACATCGTTGCACTGCTGATGGTGCCGTTGATGTAACGAACAGATGGGGCCGTAGGAGCAAAAACGTCGACGGAACGACACTTCAACTGTCAGGGTGTGATGAACACCCTGACAGTTTTCACGTGAGTGCACAGCGCATGTGATGAATGATCTGCGGTCCCAGCTGTTGACCGCTCTCAATGACGCGGCGTCGCCACACGGGGTCGGACGGGCAAAACGTTTCCCTCATATCGCGTTGGATGCTTTCTTTCAGTTCCTTTGATTGGCAACCATGGTGGCGCGCGCAGTTATCGCGACGAAGCGCGCGTAACACAGTCAGCGATGAGTACGTTCCAAATTCAACAACGGCCGCGCTAAGACGGGCGTGTGGAAAGATTCTCGCGGTAATTTCAGGCAATAACCCGCTGGCGGCGTAAAACGTTGCGTCGTCAGAATGATCACTGGCCACCTGATTCGCGCCAAAGTGATTCTGGAGTTCCACAAATCGTGGATCGCGCTGAGTGAGATCTACGAGGATTTTGTACTCACCGTAATCGCCCAGGCCCGTGTGCAAATCCAGATGAAGAACGCTCTTGGCGGTAGCCAGCGCAGGTTGTGACAAGACGCGCTCAAAGATTGTGAGTGAAACTTCCGTTTGGTTCCCTCCATAAAATAGTCCGCGGGGGAACTCGTACTGCCCGCCAGCAATCGCCTGCTGCAGTTTTGCGGGCCCATACCAGAAAGCGCGAGCGAGCAAACCGAAATAAAAGGCGTCATTCCCCTTCCACATACCTGTCGGGTTCAGCCATCCATCGAGCGGGCGGTAGGCCGCATTGCGCGGTCCTGGAAAAGCGGCGAGCGCATTGCGGTTGAGATCGACATTGTTTTCGTTGGTACGGTGACCATTGGCGTAGCCAAATGGGTTCAGTGCGTGGACAAACAATACGCCCGCGTCTGGAGGGAGATGATCCGCAAACTCGGCAAGCCAAAGCCGCTGGAGTACGCCGCCGGCGGGGGTTTCGACGCCGTGTACGCCGCTAGTGACGATGGTGAGAATTTTCGGCGGTGTTGCGCCGAGGTAGGCGTAATCGATAAAGAGCTCAGTGTCCGATGCGCCTTGCCCCGGGAGCGGGTAAGTGGAAATTGTTGCCCCCGCTGCCGAGGCGTGTTCAAGAAAGGCCGCCCGGCCTTCGGAGTAATCCAGCGCGAAAGCCAGTTCGTTTGCATTCGATGACACGGATTCTAGTTTTTCTTCCCGGCAGTTGCGGCGCCATCCGCCGATTCGTTCGCGATGAATTCCTCAATAATCTTAGTCGGAACTGCGCCCATCTGTGCTCCCGCAAGTTCTCCCTTTGGATCAAATACAAGGAAGGTTGGGGTTCCTTGGTACGCTTTACCCGTGGATCCACGATAGAGCGCGATCACCGCCAACGGATCAGGCAGCATATTGCTGAAGGTGACCTTGTGGCGCGAAACAAAATCCTCTGCATGTTTTCTGTTATCTGGCCCATCCATCGAGATCCCAACCACCTCGGCGTCTTTGTTCTTGTGCGTTTCATGGAATTTTACGTATTGATCGATTTCGCGGTTGCAGACAAGGCAGTCGGAGGCCCAGATCATGACGACAGTCCACTTACCCTTGCCAATATAGTCATCCAGCGATCGGTCCGGTCCGTCGAGGGTGGTATAGGGTCCCAAGACTTCCGCGTTAGAGACGGAAATCAGGCTAAAGAACAAAGCTATGCTGAACAGCAGGCGAGAGAGATGGGGCATGAGCATGGCACTCCGAAGGACAGATCGTTCAAAGTTCGACTACCTATGAATGAAAAAATTACAGCTGGCGAAGATGCTGTTTGTACTTTTGCGATACTGTCGAAAGTCGTTTCTGCATTGATTCGTAGGGTTTATCGCCGATATAGTTCTAGCACGTTTTAACAACCAACGTAGTCACCGAAGGCAATTCTGTGAAATCAGCATGTGTGGAATAGCAGGGATAGTTCAACTTAATTCCGGGCCCGCTCTGGAGCCTGAAATCTTAAATGCAATGGTCCGTGCGCTTTCTCATCGCGGTCCGGATGGAACCGGATTTTATTCCAACGCTCGCGTCGGATTAGGACACAGTCGATTAAGCATCATCGACCTCGAGGGTGGTGATCAGCCAATACACAATGAGGATCGGACCGTATGGGTTGTTTTTAACGGCGAGATTTTCAATTACGTTGAACTACGGACGGATTTGGAGAAAGAAGGCCATCGGTTCTACACAAAATCAGACACAGAAGTGATCGTCCATTTGTATGAGCAGCATGGATTGGATTTTGTGCTGCGTCTGAACGGTCAGTTTGCGATTGCGTTATATGACACTGTTCGCGAACGGGTTGTTTTGTGCAGAGATCGGGCCGGAATTCTTCCGCTATTTTTTTCGGAGGATCGCGGACGATTTCTTTTTGCTTCAGAAATTAAAGCAATCTTACCGGCGTGGTCGCGCAGCGTGCGGCTTGATACGGCCGCGCTGGACGACATTTTCACTTTTTGGTTTCCAGCAGGTGATAGGACTCAGTTTGAGGGAATTTCCCAAGTCCGACCTGCCGAAATGATCATAGTAGAGAATCGAACGTACTCTCGGAGAAACTATTGGAACTGGAGTTATGCGTTTCCTGGCGAGTATCTTCAAATGCCGCTCGATCAACAATCCGACGAACTTCATTCGCTACTTCTTGATGCAACGCGAATCCGGTTGCGAGCGGATGTTCCGGTTGGGGCCTATTTGTCGGGTGGCCTGGATTCATCCGCTCTCGTTTCTTTGATGAATGAAAACGGTGTTCGACCAGAAACATTTTCGCTGCGTTTCAAAGACGCTCATCTGGATGAGGGCGAGGCCCAAAGTAGTGTCGTTGAGCGTTTCAAGTTTTTGCATCATTCAGTGCAGTGTTCCGAGCATGAGATTTCTGCCGCGTTTCCGCGCGCTATATGGCATACCGAAACATCGATTCTTCGTAATGCACCGATACCGATGATGTTACTGTCGGGGCTAGTACGTGCTCATTCTTGTAAGGTCGTGCTTACTGGCGAGGGATCTGACGAAATTCTTGGAGGCTATGACTTATTCAAGGAGGATAAGATTCGCAGATTCTGGGCGGTAAACTCGACATCTTCCTGGCGGCCGCTCCTTTTGAAGCGGTTGTATCCTTACCTCGAATTTTCGCCCGGGCGTGCGCAAAGCTACAGCGAAGCATTCTTCGGTTCCGGGCTCAATGAGTTGGGCTCACCATTTTATTCGCACATTCCGCGATGGAATTTGACGGCGCAATGCAAGGCGTTCTTTTCGAAAGAGCTGCATTCTGAGCTGCGAGGCCAAGCGGTCAACCGTATGGAAAACATACTTCCAAACGACTACAACTCTTGGGGACCGTTCAATCGCGCTTTGTTTCTTGAATCGCGTGGATTGATGTCGAATTATCTTCTTTCTTCGCAAGGTGACCGTATGCTGATGGCAAACTCGGTCGAGGGAAGATTTCCGTTCCTGGATCCTCGCGTCGTCGATTTTGCTGCTCGACTGGATCCGCGGTTAAAAATGAACGTGCTGAATGAAAAATATTTGTTAAAACGCGCCATGATTGGAAAAATACCAGACGCGGTAATACAGCGTTATAAGCAGCCGTATCGTGCTCCAGACGCTCCGGCGTTCTTCGCACAAGGCGAGCCAGGCTACATTTTGGAGCTGCTGAGTAAGGATTCTTTAAAACGCACGGGATATTTTGACGGAGACAAGGTGGCCCTTCTTTTAAAGAAAGCCCGAGTTGGACGGGCGCTTGGCGCAAAGGACAACATGGCATTGATCGGAATACTTTCGACGCAAGTGTGGCACTATTTGTTTGTTGAACATTCGGGGCAGGCGAGCGCAGTGTCTGCACTTCTGTAGTATCCAACCTATCGGGCGGGTAAGGTGGGATGCGAATTCAAGCGCTCATAGGAACGGGTCAAAGAAAATTTGACTTATTTCTCGACAGAGCCTCCGGCGGTTCAGGATTTGGTCAAGCTACAAAAGTGTTTGTGCGCCGACCTTGATCGTTTACTCATTTCATGATGGCCCCTTGTGGTAGCAATGAGTATAGGCGCAGGCCGTTTGAATTGAATCGACGATTTGTACGAACAGAGACTAGATTGAGTGTCTTGTGGTTATGGTGGCTGACGTGAACGCGCGTAATGGTTGAATGAAAATGTCGAATTGGAAATTGCAAGTCATGGTTTTGGACTATGTGCGCTGGATTGCCACTTGTTTGGTCGCGACATACATTTCTGCATTCAGCGTGGGGGCGTTCGCTGCCGATGTTCCGGCTGTCGACGATTTTTTGGTCGATGAATTCGGCAAGAGCAGATTGTGGAATCTCGATGTCCCCCGCGCTGAAGTTGAGGCGGTCGTTGCAGAATTTATGAATTCCTACAATGCCGGCGACCCGGAGCGACTGGCGAAGGTACTCGAGAAAAAAGTGATTACCGAGCATGGCGAGCAAAAGTCGCAGGAAATTATTGACGAATACGGGGAACACTTCCTGGCAACCACAGCCCGCTACCTGAACCTTCGCAATGCAAGGTGGCAAAAGACCAACGACGGTGTCATGTCCGAAGTTGATTTTTCCTTGCGTGAACAGAGCAAGCTCGATGGGAAGGATCGCGACTACTCCGGCGCAGTTCGTTTCTACATGAACAAAACTTCGGGCCAATGGCGTATTGACCAGCTTTATTTTGCCTACAATCCGACTTCAGATTCGAATTCATCTCACAAATAACGCGGTGCCGCTCGCGGGCACCGCGGCAAAATCCTGGATTCAGGTATGGCTGTCTATGCAGAAGTACCTTGGCCGCCGATCTGTTCCAGCGTTGTCATTGCGGTGATGTGGTAGCCGGAATCGACGTAAAGAATCTCTCCTGTGACGCCAGACGCCAGATCCGAGCACATGAAAGCGCCGACATTACCCACTTCTTCAATCGTGACGTTCCGTCGCAACGGCGAATTCTTCGCGGCGTAATCCAGCAATTTCCGGAAATCGCTGATGCCCGACGCAGCGAGTGTACGGATTGGACCGGCTGAGATCGCGTTGACGCGTGTGCCCTCGGGACCCAGGCAGTTCGCCAAATAGATCACGTTGGCTTCCAGGCTCGCCTTGGCAGGGCCCATGACGTTGTAGTTGGGTATGGCCCGTTCGGCACCGAGATAGCTCAGGGTAAGCAGCGACCCGTTGCGGCCCTGCATCATTTTCCGACCGGCCTTTGCCAACGCCGCGAGGCTGTAGGAGCTGATGTCATGCGCGATCCTCCAAGCCTCCCGCGACATGCCGTTCAGGTAGTCGCCTTCCAAGGCTTCGCCAGGGGCAAACGCCGCGGAATGAACGATGACATCCAGGCCATCCCAGCGCGCTTGTAACTGCTGGAAGACGTTATCGATTTGCTCATCACTCGCCAAATCACAGGGTATCGTGATGTCGGAGCCCAGCTCCTTGGCAAAGCCCTCCACGCGGCCTTTAAGCTTGTCGTTCTGGTAGGTAAAAGCCAGGTCGGCGCCTTCCCGGCGCATGGCCTGAGCAATGCCCCAGGCGATCGATCGATTGCTCGCGACTCCGACGATGAGTGCGCGCTTGCCCTGCATGAATCCCATGGTGATTCCTCCGGAAAAATCAGCGCCCATTGTAGTCAACGGGTTGCATCAAGGGAACGCCTGAACACGCCGATATGAATCGAGAAGACCGAGAAAATTAGTCCGATGAGCGAACTTCGACTCCAGATTCCGGCGTGCGAACGACCGGAAGCCCGCCCGCTCGACCCAGCTCCGAAACACCTGGAAGGCTGGATTGAAGTGCTGCGCACTGGAAACTTTGAAGACGCGGCCGAACGGGTTCGCGACGTTCTGCACAACTACAATCGCGTCGAACTGGCTCCGAAATTAAGATTTGCGGCGCTGGAGTTGCTTCGCCCTTTAGTGATGGATTTGACGGCCTCACTCGAAGATCGATTTCTGGGTGGATCCTTCCCGTTGCGGGAAAGGCAGCGCGCGCGAGCCGTTCTCGTCGCTCAAATGCTTGAGGAGTGTGCGATCGGTTACAAGCACATCGTCAATTCGAGTCTCGAAGGCGGCGGAGGAACGTCGTGTTCGCCGGACGAAGTCCTTCACGCGATGTATTGTGCAGTTGTCTTTCTTTCCGAGCAGCTCCTTCACACGTATCTGATCTATATTCCTGAGCCAAAAGGTGTTTGGGGCGAACTGCATCGACTTTTCCGTCTGGCCGAAGAGCGGGGTGTTCTTGGCCAGCACGCCGATCGGACAGTGAAGGAAAAGAGTGACGTCGAGCTTCACACAATTAATCACGCCTACAAGCGTATCGTGATGCTGTATCTGGCAAATCCATATCATTTAATGGGGCGCGAGGCTTCAACCGTATTTCAGCAACTCGATAAATGGACCTTTGATGCGAAATTGGTTGGCGCAGACCGCTATCCCAGCGTGGAAGGGAAATTCTTCGTTGATATGACCAGCGAGGATCCTCCGCAATTCGGGCGCCATGGGCAGATAATTTCCTCCCTCTTCAGCGTTCGTGTGCTTGAGATTCAGTCGGTTGTTTCCCGTCTGGGCGCGACTGTGAAGCGGTTTTCGGAGCCTGGCAGTGACGGGGTCGTTCCGAACATGTCATTCCGCGAACGAATTTTCCGGGACATGTTGCAGCGCCTGAAATTTGCGTGGGGCGGTCGAAGTGAACGCAAGGACCAGCGAGCTTCGACGAGCGGACGAATTGTCCTGGCGGTCGGAATGAGCGCGAGTCACCATTTTGTAAGCAACGAAGAGCCCTTCATGCCGGAGCGCGACGAGGTCCGTTTTCACCGGCCGAACGGCGTGAAAGCCGCTTTGACATTGCTGCCGGTTGACCATGAACCGTGGAAGACGGAAGACGCATTGACGAAGATCGATGCAGGGGTAACGACGCTACGCACTTCACAATTCGACGGTGCGGAAGATCTTTGGGAAAAAATCTATGCCACCAAAGCGCGTGCTTCCATTGTTCAGGAAGAGATGGAGCCCGAGTTCACGGCCCAGATTTGGGAACAGGTCAACGGCAGCCAGGGTGGGCTCGGTGTGTCATGCGACGGTAAGGGCAAACGTGTTCGTGTCGGGGATCTGGTGGTCCTGAAGCATGGAAACCAGATCAACTCGGATTGGCAAGCCGGAATTGTCCGTTGGCTGCGCGACCTGGAAGGCGATCACCTTGAGATCGGGATGATGCTGCTGACCGGATCGGTCTACGCGGTTGCGG
This sequence comes from Proteobacteria bacterium UBA6921, assembly GCA_002450895.1. Classification (GTDB taxonomy): domain Bacteria; phylum Pseudomonadota; class Gammaproteobacteria; order SG8-11; family SG8-11; genus UBA6921. The sequence goes on along the minus strand of DKAR01000231.1, from coordinate 23,823 downwards.
TACGTTCAATTGGTGGCGTGGGGAGCGGTGGCGAATACTTTCGCAGTCTGCTGTTACGAAACGGAAAAAAGAAAACACTTTTGCTGCCATGCTCGATCTATGACATCGGAACACAGCTTGTCGTGAATACGAGCAAAATTATTTCATTTGCGAAGCTGACTCAGGTTCTCGAAACCACAACTTCATTTGCTCACTTTGAATATGAGCAAATCGAAGCACCGGAAGCCGAGCGCAAGAATATCGCTGCGCTGAAAACTGCGTAACGTACCGATTCGTTCGGGTTTCGAACTAGATTCTTCCCAGCGGCACGCCGCGCCGCTCCAGATAGCGCTTCGCTTCGTGCGCCAGCAGCGCCATTTCCAGATCCTGTTCCCAATCGTAGTGCGGTTTCGTCGCGGCCGGTTCGGGGCGAGTCAGCTGATGGAATGGCTCATCGGCAAAAACACGGACAGTTCGCGTTTCCTCGATGTTGCCCGTCAGGTCTGGCCAAATTCCGCGGAAGAGATCGGCGGGGCGCGTTTCCTTCCATTCATCGACAAGACGATAACGCGAAGGAAGCCCGTCAAAAGCTTCTGGTGTGCCGGTCTGCGGCTGCCGGGATTGCGTGTCGACGTGTTCGGTAAAAATAAATACGATGAGTTTCGGATTCAGTTTCAGCAGATCCGGCGTAACATTCCGTCCTGCCGGCATCCAAGCGGAGAGCACAACGTCAGGATCCATGTTGATTTCGCCGGGCGAACCCTGCCGCAGCTCGTAGCAGGCCGGGTCGTACAGATCCGCAATCTGGTTATTCTTGAGTGCCGGATCGCGGAAACCGATCACGCGAACGCGCTCCCGGGCGAGCAGCGACCCGATGAATCCATTGCGGGCGTGTGCGTCAACGACCAGTGGGTCCTTGGCCACCGCGTGGGCATATTGGGCAAGTCTCTGCATCTCCGTACGACGTGGGTAGAAATGCGAAATCGTGGGTCCGAATTGCGCAGGGTCGCGATGCGGGTGACTGAAAACGAGATCATGCAAGGCGAGTCCGCGGATTCGCTCGTCAAACGGCCGAGCGGTATTCCAGACCGGGTGTTCTTTCGATTGGAATGCGATGATGCGATTCAGCATCTCTTCGGAGAACGACTCCATTTGGCGCAACATTTCAAAATCCATGGGGCGACTGCTCCGCGTCGATGACAGTCCGCAATTTTACACAAGGAGGGGCCGGGAATGTGGGTACGTTTGGGGCTGTGTCTGGTATTGGCAGGAGGCGTCGGAATGGCAAATATGACCAATTCAGATGAGGCCGTTGCGCTTGCAAAACGGACCCTGGCTGAGCACCTGAAGAGCAGTGATCGCGCGGAAATCGCCGTCGTTCGAACAGAGCCGGTCGACTGGCCCGACACTGCGTTGGGATGCCCCGAGCCCGGCATGATGTACGCGCAAGTGATCGTATCGGGCTACCGCGTGGTTTTGAGCGTGAACGGCAAGGAATACCCGGTCCACGTTGGCTCCGGGCAGGCCATCGTCTGCACACGCAGCGTGGGGCGAAAAACGATGGACTAACTGCGTGCCCGGGGGCGGGACGACTCCCCGGGCTAGTCGTCATTTCTCACGCGCTGGATGGACTGTCCAAATTCATTCGTCGCGTAAATTCTATAGCTGTCTTCGAAGCCATGCAGCATGTAGCCGTCGACGTACAGGGTCCAGATGCCAGGAATCGGGTCGTCGACGACCGTTCGCTCCGGGCTGTTGAGCGTTGCACCGGGCGGAAACCCGAAGTCCGGATCGAGAATGATGTTTCCTTCAGGATCCTGTACGTAAAGATCAAGATCATGGGCTGGCACGATCGACCAGTTCATGTTCCACGTGAGTTCGAAATTGGCTTGTGTGGTGCCTGGAGGAACTTCAAGTTGCAAGATATCGGTCTCCTCATCCGCGATGCGACCGCGGAACGCTTGCCGGCCAAGGCGGCGTGAAGAGTACGAAATCTTCAGGTGAGCAGAAACGTTTCCGACGTTGTGTGAAATGCCGGAGACGACGACCCGTACGAGACCGGTCTGCGGGTACGGAAAATCGAGCGTCGTGTCTTCGGCGACGATTCCCTCGAAAAGAATTGGATCAAAAGACAGGGGAGCATCGTAGACCGACAACAGCAGGGTATCTCCCAGCAGTGAGTTTTGTTCACTCTCGGGAAGCTCGGCGACGACATCCGTGAGCGAGACCTGAATATTTCCGGTCAGTACCGTTGAAGGTACGAGAAAGCTGACCGCTTGACCGGGTGCGGCAGTGACATCGGTATTGAAGCTTCTGCTTCGATCATAAGAAATCGGGCGCAGGCCTGCCGCGCGCAGATTGCTGACGACAAACGAAGCACGGGTAAAGGGGGGCAATTCCGGCACCGTGTCGTCAGCGTCACCGGCGGCCAGCAGGTCGTAGGCGGCGACAAAATCGACGAATCCCATGCCCTGGTCATAGGGTCCGGCAAGGGCCCCAACGATGTCCGGATTCGCTGAGGCTATCAACGCATTGCGGATCTGCGCTGCGCTCGCCTCCGGGAATGCGCTTTGGAGCAGGGCGGCGCCACCAGCAACGGTTGGCGCGGCAAAGGACGTTCCGGACGCGAAAGCAAGGTCGCCATTGGCAGCTTGCATGAAATTGGCGACGCCATTTGCGACCACATCAATGCCGCGACGACCGTCGGCGGTCGGGCCGCGCGAACTGAACAGCGCCATTTGTACGTCATCGGCGGGGTGGAACAGGATGCCTTGGCCCAGCCCGAGTTCCAGATCCGCAAGAACCCGTCGATGCACAGGGTCGTAGGCTGCACCAACGGCCACGGCGCCGACGCTGGTCCCGGGGCTGCCGCCGGTGACGGGTGCCGGGCCTTCGTTGCCCGCAGCGACGGTGACGGTGATACCTGCTTTGAGCATTTCAAGAACCAGCAGGTCGTCGACTTCAAATCCCGGGAACAGCGACGGCCCACCGAGGCTCAAATTGGCCACTTGAATGTTCAACGAATCGTAGACGAACGGATCGTCTTCAGAACCATCACCGGAAACGGGATCCGACGGCATACCGTCGAGGAAATTCTTTTTCAGTGTCACTGCACGATCCATTGCTGCGAGCACGACAGAACCTGCAGTTCCGCCGCCGTCGGCGGGAAATACTTTCAGCGCGTATATGTTGGCTTCAGGCGCCGCTCCCAAGAGCGGTACAGCAGATTCCGTTGCGGAAACCGGAATGACGCTTTCGGGCGAATGTGTCATCAGCGAAATGACGAGATCATCATCGTTGGAAAGCACCACGGCGGCATGTCCGGCGATCATCGTGCCGACCATGGTTCCATGATCGTTATTCATGGTGCTGGTTGCTGAAGGTTCGCCGGGCAGGTCCACGAAGTTTTCTCCACCGACCACGGTGTCGGCGAGCGAAACAACGACATCCGCGTTGTTGGCGGTGCCGGTGTCAATGACGGCGACGATAACGTCCTTGCCAGTTATGTCTTGCTCGAGCAGCGTCGCCGCACCCGTCATGATGTCGTTATATAGAAAATTCAGTGGCCGTTTGCCGCGCAAGTCCGAGAGCGCGGCAGCGGTGAGGGGCTGTGTTGCGACGCCACGGCGCCGCGGAGTGGTATTGGTGTCGACCGGTCTCGGCGCAGCGAGTACTTTGTCTTTGGCGAGCCCCTTTACGCTGGCCAGCTTTGCGAGAGTGGCAATCTGGTTCGACGGAAGCGTAATCGCGAGCGCTGCAACATTCTGGAATCGGGAATCGATGCGGCCACCCAGACGCGTGATATCGACAGCCGTGGATGCGCAGTTCGATGCGCACTGAACGATTAATTTTTCACTGGTGACAGCCCGCGAATGCGAACGACGGGATGCGCTGTCTGAAGATGTGGTTTCACTGCAGCCGACAACCAAAAACGCAGCGCACGTGATAACGACCAAAAAGTTTTTGGTATTCATTCCCCCTCCCCATTCGTCGCCCCCCGGCGACGTCAACTTGGACGGTCAACTTCTACCGCACCAGTGTGGCGAAGCAACGCAGGGACTGTCAACGCGGGATCGGTAGGGCGATTCGTAATGAACTTAGCGGCTGGAGAACAGGAGCTCGCGCTCCTGGGTGAGCGCCTTGGAGTGGGGTTTCCACTCGCGAGCAAGGTTTTGCGCTGCGGCGATCTGTTCAGGCGTGAGCCGTGACGAAAGCAGGTTGCGATGACGAATCGCATTCAAATATCCCTGATTCGACGCAAGGTCGTACCACTGATAAGCACGCTGTAAGTCGGGTTTTACGCCCACGCCCTGCTCGTACATGTAACCGAGGGCATCCTGGCTCGGAACATGGCCTTGTTCGGCAGCTTTGCCGTACCAGATAAACGCCTCGCGATTGTTGTTCTCTATTCCTTTGCCAGACTCCAAACTCCGAGCATACGCATATTGTGCTTCGGCCAATCCTTGTTCGGCGGCTTTGCGGAAGAGCTCTGCGGCGGTCTTTGGGTTTTTATCCAGGATGCGTCCCTCATCCTGCATGAGTCCCAGACGGTACTGGGCGCCGGCGTGGTTTTGCGCCGCAGCGCGCGTATACCAATTGACTGCTTCCTGGTCATCTTTGGAAAAGGTGAGTCCCTGTTCAAACAGATAGGCCAAGCGATATTGCGCCTCGGCAAAGCCCTGGTTCGCAGCCTTGCGATACCACTGTTCGGCAACCTGATAGTTTTTTCGATCACCGAGGCCGTTTTGGTACATGTACCCGACTGAGGTTTGGCCGACGGGGTCGCCGCGTGACGCGGAACGTTTGTACCAATGCATGCTTTCGAACACGTTCTGCGTCGTGCCGTAGCCGACGCGGAACATAAATCCAAGAATGTTCTGCGCCGGCACAAAATCCTGTTCCGCCGCCAACTGGTACCACTTGATCGCTTCCTCGAAATCCCGCTCGACCCCCAATCCTTGTTCAAAGAGAAAGCCGAGCGCAAATTGGGCCGGTGCGTAGTTCTTTTCTGCGGCGGCCCGGTAATGGCTCATCGCCGATTCGAAACTTTGCGGTACACCCAATCCTGATTCGTACAGAGCGCCAAGACGGGTTACACCCCCCAAATCGCCGAGTTCGGCGGCACGCAGGTACCACTCGCGTGCCTTGGTGTAGTCGCGCGTTACGCCGGTCCCGTTTTCGTACAAGGTTCCAAGGTCGACCATCGCCGGTGAATATTTTTTCTGCGCGGCGCGATCCAGCCACTTGATGGCGGTGGGGAGATCGGGAGCAACGCCAACTCCGTCTTTATAAATGTGCGCGAGCTCAACCTCGGCCGGCAGGATATTTCGGTTAGCCATGTCGGTGAACGCGCGAATGGCGGCGCGGTAATCGTGCAGTTCCATCAGGGTGCGCGCCTCGTTCCACTGCGGATCATCCGGCGCATCAAGGGCTAAAGTGGTGGGCGCCAGAAACGTGAGAACGAGATAGACCAAAACGCGCGGCATGGTGTCACGAGCTATTCAGAGAAATTTAAGTGAACTATGGAAACGGAAAAAGCAGGGGGGGTCAAGCTGTGATTTGCGGGAGGTGCCGCGAAGCGTTCCGCTCAGGCGTTACCGGTCGCGAAGACATTGACCTGTTGGTTGTTCGAAAAGTCCAGCATGCGCTGCAACGAACGCTGTGCCATTTGGGTCGTGTGCGGATCGACCCGGATTTCGTTCGAACCCGTAGCAAGAACCTGCTCGACATCCTGCAGCGTGTTCATCGCCATCCAGGGACAATGCGCGCAACTCTGGCAGGCCGCTCCAACGCCACCGGTGGGGGCTTCCATCAAGATCTTTCCCGGTGCGGCCTGGCGCATTTTGTAGAAGATTCCGTTGTCGGTGGCGACGATAAAGCGCCGTGTACTCATCGTCTTTACTGCGGTGATCAGTTGAGTGGTGGAACCAACGACATCGGCCAGATCAATAACAGCCGGAGGCGATTCAGGGTGGACCAGAACTTTCGCGTCCGGATACTGGAGTTTCAACTTTTCGAGTTCTTGCGCGCGAAACTCTTCGTGAACGATGCATGCGCCGTCCCAGATCAACATATCCGCCCCGGTGTGCTTCTGAACGTAGTTTCCGAGGTAGCGATCTGGAGCCCAGATTATTTTTTCGCCGCAGTCGGCAAGATGTTGAATGACTTTGAGGGCAATTCCTGAAGTCACTACCCAATCCGCGCGTGCTTTTACGTCAGCACTGGTGTTCGCGTAGACCACGACCGTACGATCCGGATGTTGGTCGCAAAATGCCGAGAAACGATCGATCGGGCAGCTGAGATCCAATGAGCATTGCGCGTCGAGGGTTGGCATCAAAACGCGTTTTTCGGGATTGAGTATCTTGGCCGTTTCGCCCATAAAACGAACGCCGGCGACAAGCAACGTGGACGCGGAATGTTCGTGGCCAAAACGGGCCATGTCGAGTGAATCGGAAATGTACCCGCCAGTCTCATCGGCGAGTGCCTGGATTTCAGGGTCGGTGTAGTAATGCGCAACCAGCACGGCATCTTCCGCTTTAAGCAGCTTCTTGATGCGCTTGACCCGACGCGCACGATCAATCGCGCTGGAAGGCCGGGTCAGGACCTCGCGCGATTCGCTCGGATTGCGAAGTGAAACTGTGCAGGACGACATGGAACTACGTGCGCTCATTCTCTCCGTAACATTCCTTGTTATATGACCGCATCTCAGCGGATTTCAACTTAACATAAGCTTAAGTTGAAGTGCAAAGGTCGCGAACAAAAATGGACCGGGCACCTAACCCTGCTTTGCCTGCCACATGGGAACAACCGGAACCCAGGGTGAAACCGGGTCATCGTTTGTGCCTGCTTCCGTATTCGGCTCGATTGCAAGTCCCTTGAAATTCCACAAGTCATGATCCATCAGTTGGCTGGGTTTTACATTGCCGAGCGCATTTAAAAGATTGCTGGGAACTTTCGGATTATCTTGCGCGAGAGATTGGATCAGGGCCTTCACCCGCTTGCGCGTCATGTTTTCCTGGCTGCCGCAAAGGTTGCACGGAATGATTGGAAACTGACGCTCGTTTGCGTAAGCAATAATGTCGCGCTCCTGGCAGTAGGCCATCGGACGTATAACGATATGCTGCTTGTCATCGGTGAGGAGTTTGGGCGGCATGGTGCTGATCATTCCGCTGTAGAGCATCGACATCAGGACGCTTTGAATCAGGTCATCACGATGGTGACCGAGCGCAATCTTGTTGAACCCGTGTTGCTTGGCGTAACGGTAGATGTTTCCACGCCGCAAGCGCGAGCACATGGAGCAATAGGTTTTTCCTTCCGGAGTTTTTTCCTTTACGACCGAGTAGGTATCTTGCGTTTCAATTTCATAAGCGTAGCCTTGCTCGTCGAGATAGGCGCGCAGCGCGCGATCGTCCCAACCGGGTTGGGACTGGTCAAGCGTGAAGGCAAACAAATCGAACTTCCGGTTTGTTCTGGATCGAAGGACATGCAGCAAGCGCAACAACGTGTGCGAGTCTTTGCCGCCAGAAAGGCAAACCATGACGCGGTCGCCTGTTTCGATCATGTTGAAGTCAGCGATCGCTTTGCCGACGTAATGCAGTAACTTCTTTTCTGTGGTGGACAAAGCTCGGACTCCTGACAGCCAACAATGAATAAAATCGTTCAACGAGTGCGTATTTTCTGCAATCCCAGTCGTGTTTGCCAGTGGTTGGTCGTCGTTTCGGGTCTGGTTTCCATGCTTTTTGCTTGCGCGGAGGCTCCCCAGAAACCCGCCATTGTTCCCCAGAAGCCGGCAAGTTTTACAGAGTGGAAAGCCGGTTTTCGAAATGATGCAGTTGCGGCCGGGATTCGCGTCACCACGGTTGATACCGCGCTGGCCGGGATCAATGAGAACCCCAGGGTTATTGAACTGGACCGGCAACAGCCCGAATCAGTACTGACATTTGACCAGTATCTTGCCCGCATCGTAACCAGTCGAAGAATTCAGTCCGGGCGCGAAAAGCTCGATCAGTACCGGGAGATCCTGCAGCGCGTCGAAAACGAGTACGGCGTTCCGGCCAACGTCGTCGTTGCGCTGTGGGGAATCGAATCCGATTTTGGTCGATTGACGGGCGGATTCTCGGTCATTGAGGCGCTCGCGACATTAGCTTACGAAGGGCGTCGTGCCGAGTTCTTTCGGGGCGAACTGCTCGAGGCACTGCGAATTCTCGACACCGGGGATGTGACCGCTAATGCCATGCGCGGCTCCTGGGCGGGTGCCATGGGTCAGTCGCAATTCATGCCGTCAACTTATCGTAAATACGCCGTCGATTTTGACGGCGATGGCCGACGCGACATTTGGCAGACACCCGCGGATGTTTTCGCGTCGGCCGCAAAATATCTTTCGACGATCGGATGGGTGCGTGGGCAACCGTGGGGGCAGGAAGCGGTTTTGCCGCCATCGACCGATGTGGGTCCCCTGGGAATTGAGGTTCAACTTCCCGCTTCCGACTGGCTCGCGAGAGGCGTCAAACCGCTTGATGGCAGTTTTTCTGCGTTGCTTGATCCGGGATCTATTGTCCAGCCCGCGGGGCCGGGTGGCAGGGCATGGCTGGTGGGACAGAATTTTCGAATGATTCTGGATTGGAATCGCTCGAGTTATTTTGGCGTCGCTGTGGGTTTGCTTGCGGATGGGATCGGCGCAGCGACTTTGAAACCCTAGGTCAATCCTTCTTTATTACAGAAGGGGATTTCCGTCCCCCGTATCGCGCCACGGTGACGACAGCCGCTCGTTGGCTTCACCAAAAAAGTTCGTCAACAGCGAACCCAGCTTCTTTTTCGGCTTGTAGGTAATTTCGAAAATATCTGCCGATTCGCTCTTTGCCAGCAGATAGTCATCGCTGGTCTGAAGCGCATCGACGAGTTTTTTATCGAGTCCTTGCGTCCCATACCAATGTTCGCCGGTGGCAACGGCATCGATGTCCAGCCCTGGGCGGTACTCAGCGACAAAGTTTTTGAAGAGTTGATGTGTTTGTTCAATTTCGTCCCGGAATTTTTCCCGGCCGCTCTCGGTATTTTCGCCGAACATTGTCACGGTTCGCTTGAATTGGCCGGCGGTGAATTGCTCAAAATCGACGTCGTGTTTTTTCAACAAGCGATTGAAGTTCGGCAATTGCGCCAGCACGCCGATCGACCCCACAACAGCAAACGGGGCGGCGATGATCTGGTTTGCCACGCACGCCATCATGTATCCGCCGCTGGCGGCAACTTTATCTACCGCAGCGACAAGGCGGATGCCGCGCGCGCGAATCCGGGCCAGTTGTGACGCTGCGAGTCCGTACGTGTGAACCATACCTCCGGGGCTATTGATCCTGACGACGACCTCGTCATTCTTTCCGGCAACAGTCAGCAATGCTGTGATTTCCTCGCGAAGGTGTTTCACGGCCGATGCCTTGATATCGCCGTCAAAGTTGAGCAGGAACACCTTCGGACGTTCCGAAGCGGTACGTTCACGCTCCTTGTCGCGCTGCTTTTCCTGTTTCAGAACTTCCTTGTATTCACTTTCAGTGAGAATTTGCGATTTGATCGCAAGCGCCATGTCTGAAAATTTGAGATTCAGGTTCTTGATCTCGAGACGGTCGCGGTCCGGTTCCCGATTGCGCCGCGCGACGAAGGCGATGATCAGGACGATCGCAGCAATCGCGATGACGAAGGTCAGCGTTTTTGCCAGAAAAAGGCCGTAGTTATAGAGGAAATCCATCACTGGGGCACCGACACGGGTATTGGACCGACGCGAATTGTATGTCGCTTGGCGTATCGCAGCCAGACCAGCGTCATTGGAGAAGTGTGTTCAGAATTACAGTTTTTCAGAGATTCGCTTCCAAAACCTGTATCTGTCGCGTAAGGTACCGTGCTAGAACAGGAATCTGCACCACGGGTAGGACGTCCGGGCCATCGAGGGCCTGGACGTAGCCGGAGCGCAAAAACTTCTGCCCGTTTGAAAAATCTGAAGGGTCGCCGATAACTAGAACTGATGGACGATGACCTGCACTGTGCCATAAGGGCCCTGCGGGACCATCTTTTTCGCAATGGATGGCAGGCGAATTAGGCTGGGTGTCGACAGTGAAAACGAGTACCGAAGTTGATCCAAAGACGTTGAGTTGGATCAAGCAGGAAGTCGCTGAATCGCTGAATTCGGTTCGGCAGGAGCTCGAGGCGTTCGCCGAACACGGCGAGGCGTCGACGCTTGCGACGTCTACGGAAACCCTGAATCGCATTCGAGGCGCACTGGAGATGATCGAAATCACCGGTGCGGTGATGCTCGCGCGCGAAATGCAGGACGTGTTGACGGCTCTCGTTGAAGAACAGCTTGAAATGAAGAAAGACGCTGCGGAGGTACTCATGCGCAGCGTCCTGCAATTGCCGGCCTATCTCGAACAGCTCTATCACGGCAAACACGACGTTCCGCTTGTGCTGCTGCCTCTGTTGAATGATTTACGGGCCGTTCAGAACAAGGAATTGCTCACTGAAGGCGCGTTCTTCTTTACCGACCTGAATATCCAGAAACCGACACTGATTGACAAGAGCGCGGAACGGCCGACCTGGGATCAACGCACGATGGCCAGGAAGCTGCGTCCCGCCTATTTGTCGGCCTTACTGGCAGTAATTCGGGAATTGGACCTGCAGCGAAACCTCAAGGTGTTGGCCACCGTCATCATGAACATCGAGCAGGCCAGCACGATGCCGACGTCGGCGCGAATCTGGTGGGTTGCCGCTGGACTGGTCGAGGCCTTGCACGACGAGAGTCTCGAATTGAGTGTGGCAACAAAAATCATTCTTGGACGCATCGATCGCCAAATCAAACGCCTGATTGACGAAGGTGAAACTGTTTTTCAGGCGCAGCCGCCTGATGAGCTGATGAAGAACATGCTCTATTACCTGGCCCAATCGACGTCACAGTCACCGCGTGTCGTGGAGCTCAAGAAGAGCTTCCGGCTGGATCAGGCCAGTGCGGAAGGCGCGGAGGTTCTTGCCGCGCGCGAACAGTTGGTCGGTTTCAACGCCAATTTGATGGTGAACGTGTCGGCGCAGATCAAGGAGGAAATGCTGCGCATCAAGGATGATATGGACATCGCGATGAACGCGAACAAGGGCGACGCCGCGTCGCTGACCCCCGTTTGCGACCGGCTGCATATCGTTGCCGACACACTCGATATGCTCGGTATGCAGCGTCTGAGTATTCTCGCCCGTGAGCAGGAGGAGTTTCTTGCCGTGCTGGTCGAAAAGGATCAGCCGCTCAAGGATGTCGATGTGATGAAGGTTGCCGGCGCCCTGTTGTTCATCGAGTCCGCGTTGTATGACCTGAATCTGGAAAGCAGTGCCGATTATCTGGATGGCTCCGCCGAGAAAGGCGGAACCCAGATGGCAGAAGCAGAATTTCGCGAGTTGGTGAAGTTGGTGACGCAGGAAGTATTGACCGAGCTGGCGCGATTCAAGGATGCGTTCGCGCGTTTTGTCGTCGACAACTCGTTGCGCGACGGCGTGGCAGAAGTGGCGGGCATCCTCGACACCGTTCGCGGCGTTTTGACGATCCTCGGGCACGATCGGGCCGCGCGCGTCGCTGAAGGTGCGCGAACCTATCTTTCTGCGGAAGTCATTGAGCGTGCCCATCCGCCGGTCGACCGCGCGCTCGACTTGTTTGCAAACGTCGTAGGTGCCGTCGAGTATTTTCTCGAGAGCCTGATCGAGAAAGCCGTCGCGCCAGAAACGGCACTGGATCTGGCCGAGCGGAGTCTGTCAGAACTTGGATACGCCGTAAGACGAAGCGCACGTGATGCGGCAGCGGCGCCGCGCGGCAAGACTGCCGTAGCCAAAGGTAGCGTTGCAGCGTTTAGCGCGGCGCCTGAAGTCGACGCGGCAGCATCGGGTATTCCTATGAATGAAGTCGATCGCGAGTTGATCGACGTGTTTCTTGCCGAGGCCGGTGACGAACTGGCCAGCATCCAGACGAATACCGATCGCTGGCGCGACGATCAGGAAGAAAGTGAAACCTTGCAGGGGCTCATTCGCTCCTATCACACGCTGAAAGGTGCAGGACGAATCATCGGCGCGAATGCCGTGAGCGTTCTGGCATGGTCCATCGAAGAGCTTTTGCGCCGCGTTCAGGACGGTCGAGCGCCGGTTTCAGAGCCCCTGTTCGATTTGCTCGAACGGGCCGTGGCGGCAATGGGTGAGTTGATTCAGGGGATCGAGCAGGGTGAGGAAGGCGACGTTCGAACCGTTCAGTCGATCATCGATATGGCGCGCGAACTGCGAAAATCAGCGAATGTGGCAGGTGGGTCCTCCTGACGATATCGTTCGGCCGGCGTTCAGTCCATTCCGCCGTGTTTCATATCCAGAGACTGGCGCGTCACTTCCAGGTTTCCATCACTTACCACGACCTCCCATTTAAGGGTCGCTCCAATTTCGTACCGTGAATCCGAATACAATTCGACAGCAACGCGTTGTCCGGATCGAACCCGGAGCGGCTCAAGCACCGGACAATAGATCTGTTCCCAGTGGGTTGGTGGTCGAGCCGGGTGTGTGGTCAGGTTCACCTCGCCGATGAGCGTGCAGTCCCACCACAACGCAAAACCGTAAATCGTCAAATTTTCCCGCAATGTCCATTCGGCCCGCCCGCGTCGGACGCTGGCGTTTTTTTTGCGTGTAAGGTCGGCGCTGTCCCATTGCGCGGCGGACGAGCCATTCTCAAGCAGATCCGTGGATTCAATGCGCCGAACATAGAGATTATTGAGGCTCATCTCGCGCGCGGGATGAAAGTCGAGTCCATAGCCGACGTGGTCCCACACGCACAGCTCGTTAAAGAAGCGGTCGGTGACGACGGGCGACACAAATTGGGCGACCTTCTGGGGAATGATTCTCCCTCCCGGCTTCAAAAATCTTTGGGCGTCGGCGAGATTCTCCAGGATGTTTTCCTCGTAAACGTAGTTGCCCAGCGTTTCCGAAACGATGAGATCCACCGGGACCGGTTTCGCAACGCGTCGCGAGTGTTCATGGATGAAGTGGCAGCGTTTGAGTTGATTTTGCCGTGCGATCTTCTGGCTGAGTTTCAGCGCTGGCGAGTATTCATAAAAATAGACATCGCGTGCGCCCAGCTTTAGTGCCAGAAATCCAAGCAGTCCTGATCCGGAACCTAAATCTGCCACCGTGGTTATGCCCGGCGTAATGGATTGCTTGAGTGCCGCGTAGAAGACTTCATTGCGAATTTGATCGGCAATCAGGTTTCGGTGAAATTCAATAAACATCGGTGCGCCGTATGTAGTGTGGCAAACAGATCCAGAGTGTAGCTGTGTCAGGCCGGAATTGCGTAACAATGCGTGACGGTCGTGCTACCTTTACTACCTCCCAGAATAAAACACGGGCTTCACCATGGCCGATCTCACCGCCACCGCAACACCCCCGACGATCTACTTGAGTGACTATCAACGTCCCGCTTTTAAAGTGGATACGGTGGAATTGCGATTTGATCTCTATGAGGATCATGCGCTCGTGACATCGAGGCTGCGCGTGCGTCGTGCCGAGAATGTGCCGCCCTCCATGCCATTGCAACTTGACGGCCATGAACTGGTGCTCGAATCTGTCGCCGTAGATGGCCAGTTGCTCCAAGAGAACCGGTTTCACGCCGATGCGGAATGTCTGACCATTGCGGTGCTACCGGACGCGTGCTCGGTGGAAATCGTGACGCGCATACGGCCGCAAGAAAATACTGCCCTGGAAGGACTCTACAAATCCGGCGGAAATTTCTGTACCCAATGTGAGGCACAGGGGTTCCGGCGCATCACCTATTTTCCCGATCGCCCCGATGTGATGGCGCGCTACACAACCACCATCTCGGCCGATGCGAGTCGTTACCCGGTGTTGTTGTCGAACGGCAATTGCGTGGCGCGCGGGGACGGAGAGGGTGGCAGGCACTGGGCGCGCTACGAAGATCCGTTTCCCAAGCCGAGCTATCTCTTCGCGCTGGTCGCCGGCGACCTGGCGTGTATCTCGGATCGTTTTACGACGCGCTCCGGCCGGGAGATTGACCTTGAGATCTACGTGCAACACCACAACGCGGACCAGTGTGGACATGCCATGCGGTCACTGAAGAATGCAATGCGGTGGGACGAAGAGAAATACGGACGAGAGTATGACCTTGATGTGTACATGATTGTTGCGGTTGACGATTTCAATATGGGCGCGATGGAAAACAAGGGACTGAACGTTTTCAATTCGCGCTACGTCCTGGCGAAACCCGACACTGCAACCGATGCTGACTTTCAGGCGATTGAAGCTGTCATCGGGCATGAGTACTTCCACAACTGGTCGGGGAACCGTGTGACGTGCCGCGACTGGTTCCAGCTCAGTCTGAAGGAAGGCTTCACGGTGTTTCGTGACCAGCAATTCAGTGCAGACCTGGGTTCGCAAGCCGTGAAGAGAATTTCAGACGCCAATTTTCTGCGTACGCACCAGTTTCGCGAAGATGCCGGCCCAATGGCGCATCCGGTTCGCCCGTCGTCATACGTCATGATCAATAATTTCTACACGTTCACTGTCTACAACAAGGGCGCCGAACTGATCCGGATGATGCATACAATGCTCGGCGAGCCGGTGTTCAGGAAAGGCACGGACCTTTACTTTGATCGTCACGATGGACAAGCCGTTACGACTGATGATTTTGTCCGTGCCATGGAGGATGCAAGTGGGCGGGATTTGTCGCAGTTCAAACTCTGGTACTCACAATCCGGAACGCCCAGGCTCATTGTGGAACGGAAATTCAATTCCGAAGATCGTTCGTTCACACTGACTCTGCGGCAAGAGTGTCCACCGACAGCGGCGCAGGCTGAAAAATCCCCATTTCATATTCCGGTGCGTGTGGCATTGCTTGGTCCTGACGGTCAACACGTTCCGTTGCAACTTGACGGCGAGCCAACTGCGATAGGCGCCGAGCGAACGATCGAATTGAAGTCCACGCTAGAAACCTTCGTGTTTCGAAATGTTGCGCAGGAACCGGTTCCTTCCGTGCTGCGGAATTTTTCCGCCCCAGTGAAGATGAACATCGGCTTGAGCGAAAGCGAGCGCTGCTTTCTGATGGCGCACGATTCAGACTGGTTCAATCGCTGGGATGCGGCGCAGCAACTTGGGGTTATCAACGTGCTTCGTCTAGTTGCGGTGCAGCAATCGGGAACTTCCGTTGCGGTCGATGCGGAGTATTTGCACGCCATGAAACGGATGCTTGCGGATGACAGGCTCGACCCGGCATTTGTCGCTCACACGCTAGTGCTGCCGTCGGAATCCTATATCGCGGAAGCCATGGACACGATTGATCCCGTGGCGATTCATGCGGCTTGTGTTCAAATCCGGGTCGCATTGGCGCAAGAACTGCGCGCGATCCTGAAACTGAAGTTCGATGCTTTGAAGGATTCTGGCCCCTACCAAATCGACGCCGGCGCGATTGGGCGCCGTGCCCTTAAGAATGTATGTCTTGGGTATTTAATGGAGTTGAACGAGCCGGCGATCCGTTTGGAATGTCTTTCGCAATTTCGTGGCGGCTCCAACATGACGGACGTGCTGGCGGCGCTGGGGTACCTCGTAAATTCAGCGGGAAGCGACCGCGATGTGGCGATCAATGAGTTTTACGCACAATGGCGCGGAGACGCGCTGGTGCTTGATAAGTGGTTTGCCATTCAGGCGGGTTCCAGGATGCCGGATACATTTGAACGGGTCCTGGAGCTGACGCGCCATGCGGATTTTTCGGTGCGCAATCCAAATCGGGCGCGATCGGTCATAGGCGTTTTCACGCAAGGCAATCCGGCCAATTTTCATCGTGAGGACGGCGCGGGCTACCGGTTTCTGGCGGACTACGTTATCTCGATTGATCCGTCAAATCCGCAATTGGCGGCGCGTTTCGCGTCCGGATTCAGCCAGTGGCGCCGGTACGACGCTCGACGCTCCGATTCAATGAAACGTGAACTGGAGCGCATTGCGGGAGGCGCAGCTCTCTCAAAAGACGTGTTTGAAATCGTTACAAAGACCCTGTCCTGAAATTGCATCTCATTACAAGCGGCTCGAACGGATTAACCACTCGCAAGTGTCACGTGGGATTTCTCGCCCAAATTATCGCGTGACGCGCATCGCATTCTGTTTTGACTCGTTTCACATCTTGACTACGCTGTGCCGATACTGCTGATGTCGTCACATCGCGTTTGCCGGGTGACGTCCCTTTTTTTCAACCCAGACGGGGGTTTAATACGGCTACGTTTTGCCGATGGTTAATGTCGGTTTAAGCCGTGGTGGGGAACATCACGCTGTTTCGAAAAAGGAGCACCGCGTTGTTAGCGGAAACAGAAGTTATGTGGGGGCACCCTATGATGAAGACACTCAAACCCATCGCTGCGATCCTGCTCGGGCTTTCATTGGCCTCGTGCAACCTTGGCAGCCCGGAATCAACCGGCAAGTATGACTACGACGGTACTGCGGCGCAGCTGGATTCAAAAGAATACAGTCGACTGACCCCGCTGCAGCAGTATCAGGTTGCAAACAAGCTCTCCAGCGCCCTCTTCAAAGGCGTTCCGGCGCGTTCGTTCTTCAAGGAAGGTACGATCACCGCCAATGCCGGCACGCTCGAAGTGTCGGCCGAAGGTCAGGACTATGTTGGCAAGGTGCGCCGCGCGCTCAAGACACCGCTGGATAATCGTGACGCCATTGCGTTGAAGATCGAAGGCGACGCCGACGCCCAAATTCCTGCCCGCTATACGTTCGATACCGATCGCAAGCCGATGCAGTATCCGATGGCGTACATGTTCGAAATGCCGCTGAGCGACGAGTATTTTGCGCGTTGGATGGCGTACAAGTTGGTCAACACGATCATGTTTTCTCCGGCGGAGGAAATCGACTCCGCGAGCGAACGCGATGTTCAGAAGATTTACGAAGGCCTGGTGTCGGCGCTGATGGACAATACGCCGGTGCGCTCGATCATCCTGACGCACGAATTATCGCAGGCCAACTGGCGGCGCTTCCGTTCGCCGGAAGACAACACGCGCGAAATGATTGAAATTTACCTCGGTCTATTCGATCGGGACGCCGATGTACCGAAGGCCGCCATTGCGTGCAAGAACTGGTCGCTCACAAGTGAAGATCAGCAATACGAGTTGCAGCAGAGCCCGAAGGTCAATACCGTTCCGCAGCTGATCCTTGATCACTACTACGTAACCACCTGTGAAGATTTCTTCAATGTGGTTGCGAATCACCCGCTGGTGATTCCGCGCGTCACAACAGTCCTCATCGACCACATGTTCGGGGTCGACTACCCGGCAGAGAAGCGTACGGCCTTGGCGCGTGACATCGCAGCGGCACAGCCGACGACGTTCAAAGAAATCTTCATGGCGATTCTGTTCTCCAAGGAATTCCTGTTGAGCATGGATCGTCCAAAGTGGTTTGAAGAGTCCTTCTTCAATGCTGCAAACCGTATGTACTGGCGTCCATATTCCGCATTCTTCCGCGACCTGAACCGTACGACAGGCAGCGGCAACATCGGTGGTGCGAGCCTGACGCTGATGTATCAACCGGCCTTCTCGTTGAAGCTGGGCCGCTGGCCGATAGTCCCCGGGGACGTTCTGGCAACGGCCTATCAGCACAATGGACTACGAAGCGCCATGCTGACGCGTAGCAATGCCAAATTGGCTTCTGATCCGAATTTTGATCCTGAAGCCATTCCGTCGAACGGATGGGGTCCGGAACTGATCGAAAATGCATCGACAATGTCGCTGCCGGATTTCATCAGCTACATGTTCATTTCTGCGCTGGGTCGCCTGCCGACCGCGGAGGAACTGAGCACACTGACGCAGGTTATTAATACGGCGCGAACGGCCGCGACGGCGAGCACGGTCGATTGCACCGTCAGCAGCGCTCCGGGCGGCTGCCTGAAGTACTGGTCTTCGACGAATGTGGTTAACCGTACGCTGGTGGTGATGGATTACCTGTCGCGTTTGCCTGAATCCTATTTTTATAACGCTGTGAATTAGTGGGGAGGCTGCCATGAACCGACGTGATCTACTCAAAGCGCTTGGATTGATCGGGGCCTCGGCCACGCTTCCACCGCTGTTTGCAAAACAGGCGATGGCCAACGTTTCGCAGCGCTCGCTGGCAAACGCACGCGCGATTATTGATGGCGAAATCAATTTCTCCGCGCCGGCGAATCTGCCGACTGTTATTAATATCTTTATGTATGGCGGGCCGTCTGAACTGGCGGGGAATCTGACCAACATTGCTCAAATCAACACCGACTCGCAGAACAAGTACACCGGCGTGCGCGGTGACATTCTGCAAGCCTTCGACGCGGTAAATAACAACGGCCAAATCACCTCGCACGGTTTTTGGGCTGATGCTGGCGGTATGACCATGGAGGACCTGGTTGCCGGAAATCAGATGTCCGTCTACCGAACCATCAATCGCGTCGTCGACGACAACAAGGCGCATCGCGAAAGTATTTTTTCCGCGCAGACGGGTGGCGTACGAACTATGGATGCCTCCGGCATGGGAACCGTGTTGGCTGCGGTGTTGCGCGTAAAAATGCCGGGTGTTTTCGATAACCCGGACAATACGCCCATCCTCCCGTTTGTGACGTTGGAAGGGGATACCGTTCTCTACGATCTCGGAGACATCAACGACCTTCCGTTGTGGCTCCGTTCGGTCAGCCTGGACGCCAATTTCAACAACCCGTATCAGCGCCGGACCCTGAGTGCGTTGGGGACGGGCACTGGAGCGACCAAGTCGTATCACAAATGCATCATCGACGGCGCATTCGTGGATTGCTCTGTGTCGCTTGATGCGCTCGCCGCATCCGTCTCATCGGCATCCAAATTTGATCGCTTGTCGAAGGCAATGGCCAAGCGAATCGAGCTCGATGATTACTTCAGCACCAGCGGCGGCCTTTCGAACCCGGCGGCCAAGATTCCTACGACGGATGTAGACGGCGTCCCGTTTGATACCAATGCGTTCACGACATCGTTTGGGATCAATCAGGGTATTCGCACCTTTACGAACGATTCGTTCGGTTCCAACTTGCGCGCGGCATGCGTCCTGGCGCTTGAAAATCCCGGTACCCGATTTATTACATTGAGCACTGGCGGTCTCGGCGGCTGGGACGATCACGACAACTCGATTGCCAAGTACGAGCAGCGCGTAACGAATCTGATGAGCAATCTCCGTACGGCAGTTAGATTGCTTCGAACCGGGACGACAACGGCGGCGGCGCGCGGCGATGTCGTAATCAACGTGTTCGGCGAGTTCGGCCGTAACGTCAATCTGAACGGCTCGATGGGTTGGGATCATGGCAACAACATGAATCTCTACACGCTCGGCGGATCCGGAATTGCAAACCGCGCACTTGGCAAGGTCGTCGGATCGACCAAAGTCATCGGAACGCCGGGCCAAAATCGACTGTTCACGTCGCCTGCCGACGGTAGCCCGCAGTGGGAACCGTTCTCAATCGCCGCAACGGTCTATCGCTACTTCGGCGTAGCCAATCCGGAAGTCTTGACCAGTGATTCGCTCATCACTGGAGCGCACAGCGGTTTTGCCGCAATCGATGGATTCGCAGGTGCAATTCCATTGACCGCTTAGCGTCAACAGCCCTCGCGCAATAAAATAAAAACGCCCGGTTTTAACCGGGCGTTTTTCTTTCTGAACTCGCGGTTGAAATTATTGCTTAACGAAATCGAGGGTCCACACCACCTGGAAGAGCTGTGCAGTCAGCTGGCGATAATCGCCGTGCGTGCCGATCTGGCGCATGATCTCGTAGCGTACAAATACATTGCCCAGGCTTCCTGACATACCAAACTTGGCGCCAAGGGTGTAATTCGTCATATCGTCGAGTCGATAGTCCGCACTGGCGTACGAGGGCGGGTTCGAGCCGATTTCCGGATCCTGATTTTTAGCTTCGTCGAGATAGGCGTGGTAGAAGTCGGCCGCGGATTGCTTGTAGAGCCGCACATGACCCGTGATGTATTGCGTCCCGCGCAGGTCATGCCGGTAACGCATATCGAGCGTGTGCGCTTTGATTCCCCAGTCGTCCCAGAAGAACCGGTATCCCACGCTGACGACGTCCTCAAATTCACGCAGGCGATTGTAGTCCGCAAAGATGGCTGAGCGTCGATGATCGTTGGGTCGCTTTTCGTGGTAGTAATTTTGTGGCTCGCGTGTCACCGCGTCGACCACCGTGACGACCTTATAGGGATCCGACAGATATCCGCGCACCAAGCCGTGGCTGGTTCCAACCTTGATCAAGGATCCTCGCGTCAAAATCTGGGTTAAAGATACGCCCAGATCGATTGTCATTTTTTCACCGTCCTCATAGGCGTCCGGCCGGTCGTCCAGGACATTGCCGAATTCCTTCTGGATGCCGTCGGCTGCCGTAATAAGGTCATAGGATCCGCCCACGCCAGCTTCCAGCGTGGTGAGTTTGTTGTTGAATTCTCGCGAGCCGCCCAAATTGAGTCCGTACGACTGATAGTCGTCCTCATTTGAGAAAACGGCATTCACGTTTCCGCGATACAGCCGGTCGAACGTGTGATCCCAGCCGGCAAACACAGCAACGCGTCGATCCACAAAATCGACCAGCGGCTGCAGGTAGTTATTGGTGCTTCCGCCAAAGCCGGTGGCACCGCCAACACCGGACGGGGTCGTCAGTGTCTGGCTCGCCGCGGAAGGCGGCTTGAGGGCGCCGCTGGGTGTCGCCCCGGTGATCGAGTCGGTAATGACCTTTCCGCTGAATATGTTGTCGTCGTTGTAGTACCACTTGACACCCACATCCATTTCGCGAACGCGGACTCGTTCGTCCTCGCGGTATTCCATATAGCTGATATCCATATCCAGGTCTTCAGCGATAGCGAGCGCTGACTTGGGCGCCTGCGTTAACAAAACGCCCGTCGCGACGGCGAGGAGTTCAGCCAGCGATTGTTTCTTTTTTAGTTGCATCCACAGCCTCCGCCGCCAATGGTATGGCCGATACTTGCGGCCTCCTTGCTGAAATACACATGGTCGTCCGTCCCGGCTTCTGCGGGGTGGCCGCCAATAATCATCTTGTCCTGCGCTAAAAGGTCGCGCTCCCAAGGCTCGGGTGGGGCGTAAAACTCCTTCATGTTGGCGCAGCCCGACAGGGTCGCGAAGGACATGAAAATCAAAAACGAAAGTTTCTTCATATCGCGGCACTCTATAAATTAATCAATGAATCGAACCAAGGTTCGATCAAATCAGGCCCGTACGCTTAAGGAATGGCGGGATCACTGGGCAGGTTCGTGACAGCCTTCTCATTCGCAACTGCATTCACGTGCGCGCGTGAAAAGTATCGGCACGCTCTTAAACGCACTTTAAGTGGTGTGTAAGCCCGTGTCCGTGTCGACGGCGGCAGAAAGATTGTGACGAAGCAGCGCCCAGGGCAGACGTCAGGATACGCGTCGCACTTCGGGTTGAACGAAAACCTGGGGTGCCGACGACTGTGCGGGGTTCGAAATTGCTTTTTGACGGGGGCCCAAGTAAGCTTGCACCCCATTTTTACCGAAGGGTTATTAGGAGAACTGCATGCGCCGCCCACTGGTCGCGGGGAACTGGAAAATGAATGGTTTGCGCGCCAGCATCAATGCGTTGATGGATGGTGTAATTACCGGTTCGAGCGGCCTGGGTTCGACCGATATCGCGGTCTGTCCTCCATTCGTCTACCTGGCGCAGGTTCACAGCCAATTGGCGACGAGTCAGGTCGCATTAGGTGCGCAGAATGTCAGTCACGAGAGTCCGGGCGCTTTCACCGGTGAGATCTCGGCAGACATGCTTAAGGACCAGGGGTGTGCGTACGTGGTTGTCGGTCACTCTGAACGCCGCTCGCTATACGGGGAGTCAGACGATTTGGTGGCACGCAAATATGCCGTTGTGCAGAAAGCCGGAATGATTCCGATTCTTTGCGTCGGTGAATTGCTGGAAGAGCGTGAAAGCAATCAGACCGAGGCCGTCGTTGCGCGGCAGCTTGATGCGGTCGTGAACATGTGCGGAATCGCCAGCTTTGCCCACGCGGTCATTGCATACGAACCGGTATGGGCCATCGGCACGGGACGTACCGCAACGCCGCAACAGGCGCAGGACGTTCACGCGTTCATTCGCACGCGGCTGCGAGATCTCGACGCCAAGATCGCGGATGGCGTGCGCATTTTGTATGGTGGCAGCGTGAAAGCATCCAATGCCGCGGAAATTTTTGCAAAGCCCGATGTGGATGGCGGGCTGATTGGTGGCGCCTCATTGAAGGCCGAAGAATTCTTGGCGATTTGCAAGGCAGCGGCGGCCTAACTCGCCTGGCAGGAGTGATTCAAAGCAATGGAAATCGTGTTGTGGGTAGTGCATATCATTGTTGCGGTGGGGCTGGTGGGCCTCGTGATGCTGCAACAAGGCAAGGGCGCGGATATCGGCGCCGCATTTGGAAGTGGCGCTTCGAACACCGTCTTCGGCGCGCGCGGATCGGCAAACTTCCTGAGCCGCACAACGGCGATTTTTGCGGTGATATTTTTCGTGACCAGCCTGTCGCTGGCCTATTTTGTTACGGGCAAGCCGGCTTCGGTCAGCGCCGTTGAACGCGCCGGCACAGCTGAAACGCCAGCCCCGGCGGCGAATCCCTCGGCGGCCAACGAACAAGAGCTTGTAAAACAGTTGTCTGATCAGCTTCAAAAGGACAAGCCGGCCGTACCCGGTGGAAATGTCACGGCCGACCCAGGTGCTGCACCGGCTCCAGCCGCACCCGCCGCGCCGGAGGCGCCAAAGCCGTAGTCTTAATGATCATTGCCGATGTGGTGGAATTGGTAGACACGCTATCTTGAGGGGGTAGTGGCGTAAGCCGTGTGAGTTCGAGTCTCACCATCGGCACCATATAACAGGAAATCCGCGGCGCACTTCCATGGTGCTCGCGGATTTTCTTTTTGTTTAATAAAAGCAACAGAATCGCGTGGCTTGTGGCGTCACGGACCAACGGCGAAACGCTGATCGTGGTCGCGAATTTGGCAGCCTTGACAAGCACCGCGCAAAGCGGGCTTAATCGAACCCCGCTCGAAAAGACCATTTAGAAAGCGATTCAGACAGATACGAATCGCGCACGAGCGGGAGCCAGAGGGGTGGAGAGCGGGGAATGCTGGAAAACTATCTTCCAATTCTGTTGTTTATTGTCATTGGCGTAGCTTTTGGCCTTGTGCCGATCGCGGCCGGAAAAATTCTGGGTCCGCATCGCCCGGACGCCGAAAAACTCTCTCCCTATGAGTGTGGATTCGAAGCGTTCGAAGATTCGCGCATGAAGTTCGATGTGCGCTTCTATCTCGTCGCCATTCTTTTCATTATTTTCGATTTGGAAATTGCCTTTCTTTTTCCGTGGGCGGTAGCGCTCGACGAAATCGGGATGTTTGGTTTTGTCGCAATGGTGATCTTTTTGGCGATTCTCGTTGTCGGATTTATATATGAATGGAAGAAGGGAGCCCTGGAATGGGAATAGAAGGGGTACTGGAGAAGGGATTCGTAACGACCAACCTGGATACGCTCATTAACTGGGGGCGTACCGGTGCACTGTGGCCGATGACATTTGGGCTCGCGTGTTGCGCCGTCGAAATGATGCACGCTGGCGCATCGCGATACGACCTCGATCGATTTGGAATCGTTTTCCGCCCTAGCCCCCGGCAATCGGACGTAATGATTGTTGCAGGCACTCTGGTGAACAAGATGGCCCCGGCACTCCGCAAGGTGTACGACCAGATGCCAGAACCGCGTTGGGTGATCTCGATGGGGTCCTGCGCCAATGGCGGC
>DKAR01000094.1 GCA_002450895.1 Proteobacteria bacterium UBA6921 | reverse complement strand
CAATTAAGCGGCCTGGCCCGGCGACTGGTGCTGGACGAGCTTATCAGTGAGCCTAAGATCATCGATGCCCAAGGCAAGGCCAACCAGCAGAAAATCCCGCTGGTGAGCTACCTGGTCAGTCAAAATCTCGTGAAAGGCAGCGAGGTCGCGCGTGCGGCCTCCGAGGAATTTGGCATACCGGTACTGGATATCGAAACCGTCGAGATCGACCCGGATGTCGTCAAACTGGTCGACGAAAAACTGGTGCGGCAACATCGCGCGCTGCCGCTGTTCAAGCGCGGCAACCGCCTCTTTCTCGCGGTCTCCGATCCGACGAATCTCCAGGCGCTGGACGAAATCAAATTCCAGACGAACCTGACGACAGAACCGATCCTCGTTGAGGAAAACAAACTCGCCAAACTGATCGACACCGCGCTGGAAGCAACCAATACGGCGCTGCAGGATCTCGGCGACACTGACCTCGACAACCTCGATATCACCAGCGATGAAGAGCCTCCGGGTGGTGATACAGGCGACACGACAGTCGACGACACGCCCGTGGTCCGTTTCGTCAATAAAGTGTTGTTGGACGCCATTAACAAGGGCGCGTCGGATATTCACTTCGAACCCTATGAAAAAACGTATCGGGTGCGCTACCGTCAGGACGGCGTGCTCAACGAAGTCGCCGCGCCGCCCATTGCATTGGCCGGTAAACTGGCCGCGCGACTGAAAGTGCTTTCGCGACTCGACATCTCGGAACGCCGCGTCCCGCAGGACGGACGCATGAAGATGAAGCTTTCCAAGAATCGGGCGATCGACTTCCGCGTCAACTGCTGTCCGACGCTGTTTGGCGAAAAAATCGTAATGCGTATTCTGGATCCGTCCAGCGCGAAACTCGGCATTGACGCCTTGGGTTATGAAGACTTTCAGAAGCAGCACTATCTGGATGCGTTGTCCAAACCGCAAGGCATGATCCTGGTTACCGGCCCGACCGGTAGTGGTAAAACCGTGTCGCTGTATACCGGCCTGAATATCCTCAATACCGAGGATCGCAATATCTCAACGGCCGAGGATCCGGCGGAAATCAATCTGCCCGGCATCAATCAGGTCAACGTCAACCCAAAGGTCGGGTTGAATTTCTCGGACGCGCTGCGCGCCTTCTTGCGTCAGGACCCGGACGTCATCATGGTCGGCGAAATTCGTGACCTTGAAACTGCGGAAATTGCCATTAAGGCAGCGCAAACGGGACATCTGGTGCTTTCAACTCTGCACACCAACGACGCACCGCAAACGTTGACGCGTCTGCTCAATATGGGCGTTCCAGCGTTCAACATTGCGTCGTCGGTGACGTTAATAATTGCGCAACGCCTCGCGCGACGGCTGTGCTCGAACTGTAAACAACCAGTGAACATTCCCCGCGACCAGCTGCTGAAATTCGGCTTCAAGGAATCGGATCTGACCGGACTGAAGATTTTTGGTCCCAAGGGTTGCGACCAATGCAACGGTGGCTACAAAGGCCGAGTAGGTATATATCAGGTGCTCCCACTGAGCGAAAATATGGGCCGCATCATCATGGATGGCGGTAACTCGATTCAAATCGCGGATCAGGCCCGCAAGGAAGGACACCCGGATCTGCGCGAATCGGGCATCAAGAAAATGAAAGATGGCGTGACCAGTATTGAAGAAGTCTCACGCGTAACGAAGGAATAAGAGATGGCAAAATCGACTGCAGCTGCCGCACCCGCCCGCACCGCCGCACCTTCCGCGACATTCGCCTGGGAAGGCGTAGACAAGTCCGGAGCCAAGAAAAAGGGTGAAATCGTTGGCGCAAATGAAATGGCGATCAAGGCGGAATTGCGCCGCCAGGGAATTCGGCCTGTTGCGATCAAGAAAAAATCGGCATTGTCTCGAAGCCGCAAGAAAATTACACCAAAAGACATTGCCATTTTCACCCGGCAGCTGGCCACGATGATGGCCGCCGGCGTACCGCTGGTTCAGTCATTCGAAATTGTCGGACGCGGACATGAAAACCCGTCGATGCAGGACCTGATCATGACGGTCAAGGCCAGCATTGAAGGCGGATCGGGATTGGCGGAATCCCTTGCGAAACATCCGCTGTATTTTGATGACCTCGTGTGCAGCCTGGTTGCCGCGGGCGAAGCATCCGGTACGTTGGAAACCTTGTTGAACAAAATCGCCATCTACAAGGAAAAAGTCGAAGCCATCAAGGGCAAGATCAAAAAGGCCTTGTTCTATCCGGCGGCGGTCATTGTCTTCGCATTCATCATTACAACCATTCTGATGATTTTCGTAATTCCGCAGTTTGCGGAACTGTTCAAGGGATTCGGCGCGGATCTCCCCGCCTTAACAAAATTTGTCATTAAGATTTCGGACTTTTTCGTTGCCTACTGGTGGGCCATTTTTGGGGCGATCGGCGGTGCTGTTTATGGACTGGGCCAACTGAAGAGGAGATCCAAAGGGTTCAACAACGCGATGGACAAAATCGTCCTCAAGCTTCCTATCCTCGGCGTTATCGTGAACAAGGCGACAATTGCGCGTTTCGCACGGACTCTTTCGACGATGTTCGCTGCGGGCATGCCCCTGGTTGATTCAATGACGACAGTCGCACAGGCGTCGGGAAACATCGTTTACGAAGGAAAGATCATGCGCATGCGTGATGAAGTTTCGACCGGTACGCAGCTCAACGTGTCTATGAAAGAAAGCGGCCTGTTCCCCAACATGGTTGTGCAAATGGTGGCGATCGGTGAAGAATCCGGCGCCGTCGATGCCATGCTTGCCAAGGTCGCCGATTTCTATGAAGAAGAAGTCGACAATGCGGTCGATGGCCTCACCAGTCTCTTGGAACCGTTGATTATGGCCTTCCTTGGCGTAATCATTGGCGGCCTGGTCATCGCCATGTACATGCCAATCTTCAAGATGGGATCAGTCGTCGGCGGCGGCTAAACCTGAACGGGACACTGGAACCGTCCCCCTCACCACATTCCCGGGCCCACGCTGGAAATGTCCCTCTTTCAATTTTTTACGGACTACCCGTACATTCTGATCGTCTGCGTCGTTGCCCTCAGTCTCCTGGTGGGCAGCTTCCTGAACGTCGTCATCTATCGCCTCCCGGTGATGATGGAGCGCGACTGGCGCAATCAGTGCTCGGAATTCCTCAACGTGCCGAACGAATCGGCATCGAAGGAAAGGTTCAATATCGCCTTCCCGCCATCGCGCTGCCCGCATTGCGGCCATCGCATCACCGCGCGCGAAAACATCCCTATTGTCAGCTACGTCATGCTCGGTGGTCGCTGCTCGGCCTGCGGCAAAGGGATCGCGATTCGCTATCCAATCATTGAACTGATCACCGGAATCATGTGCGGCGTGGTCGCGTGGCGCTACGGTTACTCCGTCGAAACCGCAGGTGCATTGCTCATGACATATGCACTCATCGCGCTCACCGCGATCGATTTTGACCGTCAATTGCTGCCGGACGACATCACGCTCCCGATGCTGTGGATCGGACTGATGATGAGCACCTATGAGGTGTATGCCGATATGACCTCAGCCATCTTCGGTGCGGTCGCGGGATACCTTTCGCTGTGGAGCGTATACAAGATTTTCAAATGGGCCACCGGCAAGGAAGGAATGGGTTACGGCGATTTCAAACTGCTGGCCATGCTCGGCGCCTGGCTCGGCTGGCAAAGCATCCCGGTCATTATTCTTCTGTCATCACTGGTTGGCGCCGTGGTTGGAATCACACTGGTCGTCGTAGCCCGCCACGATCGCAGCATCCCCATCCCGTTTGGTCCGTATCTGGCCGCAGCGGGTTGGATCTATCTGCTCTGGGGCGAACGCATCACTCATGCGTATTTGAGCTACGCCGGCGTACAGTAGCTCGCGCCCATCACGGCGGATGCGACACCGAACGAAAAAATACGCGTCGCGTTTTTCCCACCTTCCTGTGCTAAGTTGATGCCGAATCAGGTATCAGGATTGGTCCGCTCATGTTCGTTGTCGCGATTACCGGAGGAATCGGCAGCGGAAAATCGACCGTTGCCGAAATGTTTCACGCGCTTGGCGTCACCGTGTTTGATGCCGACGTCGAGGCGCGCGCATTGGCCAACAAGGGGACGCCGGCGTTCGATGAAATCGTCGCGACATTCGGCGCGACAATTCTCGATGCGAATGGCGATCTCAATCGCGCCAAACTCCGGGACATGATTTTCAAAGATTCGGCGGCGAAGCGCCGTCTGGAAAACATTCTGCATCCGCGGGTCAAGGCATCGTTGCGCGCCAAGATCGGTGCACTCGCCCCCTCGCCAGACACATACTGTATCGTCGTCATCCCTCTGCTTTTCGAGGCTCAACACACCGACCTCGCCGACCGGATTCTTGTGGTGGACGCACCGGAAGAGCTGCAGATTTCGAGAACCAGCGCACGCTCCGGCTTGGCGCGTGAAGACGTGAGAGCAATCATGGCGGCCCAATGGTCTCGGGACCGTCGCCTGGCGGGTGCCGACGACGTGATCTACAACGAGGCAGATTCCGAACAGCTCCGGGCTCAGGTCGCGGCGCTCGACGCAAACTATAGAAAACTGGCGGCTAAGGGTTTGCCACGCCGCCCCAAGTCATAGAGAATACCTTTTTTGCCGAGTAGCAGCCCCGGACCGTGAACAACGCCATCGTCTACGAACATCCGCTGAACGAGCGCATCCGCACCTTCCTGCGACTCGAATATCTTTTTTCGCATCTCGGCAGCGCGCTGGGCGGGTCATCGATCTGGGAAAGCCGGGTCGCGATTTCCACCCTGATCGAGATCATGGGTGTTTTTGGACGCACGGAACTGAAGTCCGACTTGCTGAAGGAACTGGAAAAACAGTCTTCAACGCTCAAGCGCCTCGAAAATGCTCCGAACGTCAATGGCGAACTGGTGAAGAATCTGGTGACGGAGCTGGATTCTCTCGTTGACCGCGTTTATTCAATGGACGGACAGATTGGATCCAGCCTGCGCCAGAGCGAGCTGTTGAAAAGCATCATGCAGCGCTCCAGCATTCCCGGCGGCACCTGCGACTTCGATCTTCCGGCGTACCATTTCTGGCTCCAGCAACCCCCAGATCAGCGCCATGCCCACCTCCGCTCATGGTCCGGCACGCTGGATCCTGTGCGCGACTCGATCATCATGGTGCTCCGACTGCTGCGCGAAAGCGCCGCCCCACAAGACGAACATGCCTCGGGTGGCATGATGCAGAAGACCCTCGACTCCAACGTGTCGTTTCAGCTATTGCGCGTGTTCGTTCCTGGCGAGATCCCGTGCTACACCGAAGTCAGCGGCAGCAAGCATCGCTTCAGCATCCGTTTCATGGAATTTCTGCCCAATGAACGCGCGCGACAAACCGACCGCGACGTTCACTTCAAACTATCCTGCTGCGTGTTATGACCCTGAAGGTGCAATGTCCAACGTGCGGCTCGACCGTCGAATGGGTGCCGTCGAATGCGTGGCGGCCGTTTTGCTCGGAGCGCTGCAAGGTGATTGATCTGGGCGCATGGGCATCCGAAGACTACCGTGTCCCCGCGGAAGAATCCGATCCGGCAGACCTTGACGCTACACCGCCACCCATGCGCGGTCTTGAGCCGCGATAATTGACATCGCTGCGTTCGCCCCGTCGACAGCAGACCAGATGGCCCCAAGCACCGCGATTCCTTGCCCACCCTTCTGGCAGGCTTCAACCAGCTGCTCCGCGCGCATTCCGCCGAGAGCGAACAGCGGCACTGACGCCAGTTCAGCCAGGCGCTGAAATTCATCCCATCCGAGCGATTGGGCACAGGGATGGGTTTTGGTCGGATTGACGGGAGCGGCGATCGCGAAATCCACTCCGACTGATTGCGCCTTCAGCAATTCGCGCTCGGAATGAACAGAGGCCGACACCAGCTTGCCTCGCGGCAAGGGCCGGGCGCTCAGTTGATTCAACCGCAACGAACTCAGGTGCACGCCGTCCGCGTTTACCTTCACCGCAACGTCCGGATCGGCATTCACAAGGATTTTTGCCCGGTAGCGGTGACACAACTCGGTCGCTCGCCGCGCGAGCTCAAAGAATTGAGCCGGATCGAGTGTTTTTGCCCGCAACTGAACCAGGCGAATGCCGCCGCGCAACGCGGCCTCGAGCTGCCTTAGAAACTGCGAGCGATCCTGTTCAGGCTCGCCCGTCACCAGAAGAACTCTCGGCAGGCACACCGCGGTGATGATGGGCAGATTGGCCTCCGGAAACGAATATTCCGAAAGCAGCTCCGGACTCACCCACGCGATGGGTTGCCCTTCACGACCGTTCGGCTCTCCCACCAGGTCTGCAACCTGCCAAACATCCAGCAGGACATCTTTGTCTGTGTACGCGTAATGAATGCGAATCAGCGGGAGAAAACGTCGTGCCGTAACGCCGAGCTCTTCGGTCATCTCGCGCTGGAGGGCCTCCAGAACGGGCTCGCCCGACTCAACCTTGCCACCGGGAAATTCCCATTTTCCTCCCTGGTGCAAATGGTCCGGGCGGCGTGCAATCAGGACATCGCCGCCCTCGCGCGTGATTACGGCGACGGCAACATGGGTCGGTGTCTTTGCCATTCTGATCTTCCCCGGGGCGCAATCGTCGGGGGCGTTTTACGAAATACCGGTCAAGTCCGATACTCGGCGTTGATCTTGACGTAGTCGTATGAAAAATCGCAGGTCCACACGCGTGCCTGGCTATTGCCACGGTTCAAATCCACGCGGATGGTAATTTCCGGCTTCGACATGACACGCTGTCCCTGACTTTCTGCGTAGTCGGGTGCACGTCCGCCGTGTCGAACGATGCACACATCGTCCAGGTGAATCGTGAGCCGCGAAATATCCAGGTCAGCAACTCCCGCTCGCCCAACCGCCGCCAGGATGCGCCCCCAATTCGGGTCGCTGGCAAAAAACGCCGTCTTGACCAAGGGCGAATGAGCAATCGTATAGGCGACGTCGCGGCACTCTGTTGTATTCGCCCCATTCTTTACGTCGACCGTGATGAACTTTGTCGCCCCTTCACCATCACGGACGATCATTTGTGCAAGTTGTTCGCACACATTTCGAATCGCATTTCGAAGTGTTTCAAATGCCGGACCGGTGCTTTCAATGATCGGGTGATTTGCTTGCTGGGAAGCGACCAGAACACAGGCATCGTTCGTTGAAGTATCGCCGTCCACCGTAATGCAGTTGAACGATGTATCCACGGACTCCTGAAGACAGCGCTGCAACAGGGGTTGCGTGACACGCGCATCAGTCCCAACGAACGCCAGCATGGTTGCCATATCCGGGCGAATCATTCCGGCGCCTTTCGCAATGCCCGTCACCGTAACCACCGCAGATCCAATAGTCACCTGGACAGAGGCCGCTTTTGGCGCCGTGTCGGTGGTCATGATGGCCTCGGCGGCCACCGCCCAGCTGCCAGCGTCCAGCGACTGAATAGCCTCCGCCAGCGATGCAGCAATTTTTGATGCCGGGAGTGGCTCGCCAATCACCCCGGTGGAAAACGGCAACACGTGTTGCGACGTGACTTGTGTAAGTTCTGCCAGCGCAGCGCAGCACGCCTTGGCGTCGCGAATCCCCGGGTCTCCCGTTCCAGCGTTGGCATTACCGGTATTGATCAGCAGCCAGCGCGGCGAGGTCGCGCCCAGGTGTTCGCGCGCGACGATAACCGGCGCAGCGCAGAATGTATTGCGGGTAAATACAGCCGCGCAAACAGACTGCGGCGCAATCTCCATGAGTGAGACGTCTCGCTTGCCGGGTTTCTTGATGCCGGCGCGCGCCGTACCCCAGCGAACACCGGGCACGGGAAAGAGCGGGGGAAGCGATTTCAATCCGACGGCCATGTGCGCTACCTGAACAATGCACCGTCAATACCGGACGGTGCGCAGAAATCCTAGTGTTCCAATCGCCCGTGACATTGCTTGTACTTTTTGCCTGAACCGCAGGGGCACGGCTCGTTGCGGCCGACTTTGCGACCGGTGCGCACAAACGGCTGCGATTTGGCTTCATCGCTTTGCGCGTCGGATGCCATGCCTTCTTCCGCCGAGACGGGTTCTTCGCTCAACGCGGAGGCTTCGGCATGCTGGAAATTCATCGGCACCTGCTGACGACGCTGCTCTTCGACTTTTTCGACGTCCTCTTCCGCACGCACCTGAACCTTGGACAGCAACCCGATCACGTCCGCCTTGATGCGGCCAAGCATCTCGGTGAACAGTTCATACGCTTCGCGCTTGTACTCCTGCTTTGGATTCTTCTGCGCATAGCCGCGCAGGTGAATGCCCTGCCGCAGGTAGTCCATGGCGGCGAGGTGATCCTTCCAGTGACCGTCGAGCACCTGCAGCATGACAGCCTTTTCAAAGTGGCGCATGACCGGCGCACCGGCAGCCTTCTCTTTGTCGGCGTAAATCTGCTCCAGCACCGAAAGGATTCTGGCCCGCAGGGGTTCTTCGTGCAGTGTGTTGTCAGATTCGAGCCACTGTTTGATCGGCAATCGCTGTGTGAAGTCACGCTCAAGCGCGTCTTCCAGGCCCACGATATCCCACTGCTCCTCGAGACTCTGCGGGGGAATATGTGTGCTGATGGTGTTTTGAACCACATCCGCGCGCATTTCATGAATCATCTCGGAAATATCTTCGGCCGCCATAAGTTCATTGCGACGCTCGTAAACAACTTTGCGCTGGTCGTTCGCGACGTCGTCATACTCAAGCAATTGCTTGCGGATATCGAAGTTGCGGCCTTCCACTTTTCGTTGCGCATTTTCGATCGCCTTGGTAACCCAAGGATGCTCGATTGCTTCGCCTTCCTGCATGCCCAACTTCTTCATCATGGAAGACACGCGATCTGACGCAAAAATTCGCATCAGATTATCCTGCAGCGACAAATAGAACCGGCTGGAACCCGGATCGCCCTGTCGACCGGAACGGCCGCGGAGCTGGTTGTCGATACGGCGTGATTCATGCCGTTCGGTGCCAATCACATGCAGACCGCCGTTGGCGAGGACTTGATCGTGACGTTCCTGCCACGCCTTGCGTACTGCTGCAACCTTGATGTCGTCCGGTTCTGACAACGCGGCGATTTCGGCATTCAAACTTCCGCCCAACACAATGTCGGTTCCGCGGCCGGCCATATTCGTCGCAATCGTGACAGAACCGGGGCGTCCGGCGTTGGCGACGATTTCAGCTTCGCGCGCGTGCTGTTTCGCATTCAGCACCTCGTGCGCAATTCCGTCACTGCGCAACTTTCCGGAAAGCAGCTCGGACGTTTCGATCGACGTGGTACCGACCAGCACCGGCTGACCCCGCTGCTGGCAATCCTTGATGTCTTCGATGATCGCTTTGTATTTTTCGTCCGCGGTCAGATACACGAGATCGGAATTATCCTTGCGGGCGATCGGCTTGTTGGTCGGGATCACCACAACCTCGAGCCCATAGATCTGCTGGAATTCGAACGCTTCGGTATCCGCGGTGCCGGTCATTCCGGACAATTTTGAATAGAGGCGGAAGTAATTCTGGAATGTGATGGATGCCAGTGTCTGGTTTTCACTCTGGATCGACACACCTTCCTTGGCTTCCACGGCCTGATGCAGGCCTTCCGACCAGCGGCGTCCCGGCATCGTACGTCCTGTGAATTCATCGACGATGATGATCTGCCCATCCTTGACGATGTAATCGACGTTGCGCTGATACAACGCATGTGCGCGCAGCGACGCATAGAGGTAGTGCATCAAACGGATATTGTGCGGGTCGTAGAGCGACTCGCCTTCCTGGATCAGGCCGGCTTTCGCAAGCAATCCTTCGGCGTGCTCATGACCCTGCTCGCTGAGCAGTACCTGACGCGCCTTTTCATCAACGTGATAGTCGCCTTCGCTCTTCTCGTCGGCCTGACGCGTGAGCTTCGGCACCAGGATATTGATGCTCTTGTACAGATCCGAACTTTCTTCCGCCGGGCCGGAAATAATCAACGGCGTACGTGCTTCGTCGATCAGAATCGAGTCCACTTCGTCGACGATGGCGAAGTTCAGCTTGCGCTGTGCCTTGTCCGCCAGGCTGAAGGCCATGTTGTCACGCAGGTAATCGAATCCGTATTCGTTGTTCGTGCCATAGGTGATGTCGCACGCATACGAGGCGCGCTTCTCGGCGGAGTTCTGCCCAGGAACGACGACACCAACGGTGAGGCCGAGGAAGTTATAAAGGCGCCCCATCCACTCCGCATCGCGTCGTGCCAGGTAGTCGTTCACGGTCACAACATGCACGCCGTCGCCACTGAGCGCATTCAGATAAACCGGCAGTGTTGCGACCAGCGTTTTACCTTCACCCGTGGCCATTTCGGAAATTCGACCGCTATGCAAAACGATCCCGCCGATCATCTGCACATCGAAGTGCCGCATGCTCAGGACACGCTTGCCGGCTTCGCGGACGGTCGCGAAGGCTTCTGGCAACAAATCATCGAGCGTCGCTCCACCTTTCAGGCGCTGACGGAACTCATCGGTTTTCGCGCGAAGCTGATCGTCGGTGAGGGCGGCGAGCTTGGGCTCGAACGCGTTGATTTCTGCGACGGTGCGATACATCTTTTTCAGCAGGCGATCGTTACGGCTGCCGAAAATCTTGCTCAAAAAATTGCCGACCATGAAATACAGACCTGATGGTTAAGGAATTGGCGAAGGCGGGATTGTACTAAGAACTGCGGCCACAACGCACGCCGCCGATGCGGTAAAAATCCAGCCGGCCGCGCGACCGGCGCGACCTTAAGACACCTGACAATTCGAATTAGGAGCCGAATAGCTCCGACGGCTTGGCTTCGACGTACTCGCTGGGATTGACGATGCGGCCATTCCGCACCACTTCGAAGTGCACGTGCGGCCCGGTGGAACGGCCGGTGGAACCCACCAGGGCAACTTCCTGCCCCTTTTTCACGAGGTCACCGGCAGCGACCAGAAATTCACTGCAGTGGCCATAACGCGTCGCGTAGCCGTTCCCGTGGTTGATCTCAACCAGATTGCCGTAGCCGGAGCGCGGACCCGCGTAGGTCACGACGCCCGACGCCACAGCCTTGATGGGCGATCCGTATTTCGCGGCGAAATCGATACCCCCGTGGTGCGCCTGCCCCCCACGAAACGGATCGGTACGCAGACCGAAATGCGAAGAAATCCAACCGAATTCGATTGGCTTGCCGGCGGGCGTCACTTCGGCGCGCAGGTTGCGATTCATCAACAGATTTTCCAGTACACCCAGTTGTTGGCTACGGTTATCGAGCTGTGTTGAAAGCGTCTCAAGCTCGGAAACGAAATCGGTTACCGCCAGGGGCTGGGCGCCTTCCTTGGATTCCGGGCCGCCGACCCCGGGGGAATTCTTGAAATCAAACTCACCCTTGTCCAGATTCGCCATCTTGGTCAAGCGATCGCCCAACGCATCCAGACGGATCGCCTGGGCCTGCAACTGACCGAGCTTCAGAGCCAAGGCGTTGACGTTGTCGCGCGCACTCTGCGCGGCTTCGGTGACCTTATTGCGCTGAACCGAGAGTTCAGCCTGAAGTGATTCGTACATCGCGCCCGGCGGAATTGTTCCGTTTTGGGTGCCCAGGAAATAACCGGCGGTCGCCGCCACGCCCGGAACCACGATGAGCAAAAACAGAGACAACAGAATGGCCGCACCACGCGTCAGCGTTGTGTGCCCGAGTCCGGTCTTTGTCTTTCGAACAAAAATAATATTCATTCAACGCACCCACTCTGGTCGGGAGGTTACTGAAACCAATATACTGGCGTGGGTCAGGAATTTAAGGGATTGGCGTTGAACAGTAGGCTCAACTACTTAACCACCTCTTAAACCGCCCTCCAAGCTGGTTATCGACGGACCGAGAGGCTCCATGAGCACGCCCCGGACTACTAAAAGAATGATACTCGCGGAGTGTGATCCGATTCGCAAATTTATGCGAATGGCCGATTCAATTCTGCAAATGACGGACCATGTTCGACGCATGGTCGCGAGCCCCGAAAACCGGCACATCCGTTGTGTAACCCCGGCAAAAACGGGGGTCGTAGTATGGACGGACTCCGGAGCCTGGGCAAGCCGCCTTCGGTTCGCCGTACCAGCGCTGACCGGTCGCCTTCCCAAAGTGAACGGATTTGACGCCTCGGGACCTGTCACAGTGCGCGTACTTCCGGACGAATCCGCACCGGTCGCCGCGCCTTCCCGTGCGGAACTGTCCATGAGTTCTGCGGAAACAATCTGGGCCTGCGCGGCTCATATCGAAGATGAAAAGCTCGCCGCGGCGCTGCGAAGAATCGCTTCACACGCCTCGGAATAAGAACAACGGGAAAGAAGCTAGCTGGCGAGCGCCGGCTGGCTGAAATTAATCGGCGCGCTTGAGGCGTTGTCGTAGGTCACCAGCTCCCACGCATTTTCGTCCGCCAGCAGCTCGCGCAAAAGACGGTTATTCAGTGCGTGCCCGGACTTGTATCCGCTGAACGCACCAATCAGGTTGCGACCGAGCAAATAAAGATCGCCAATCGCGTCCAACACTTTGTGTTTGACGAACTCGTCTTCATAACGCAGGCCGTCTTCGTTCAACACGCGGTAGTCGTCCAGGACGATGGCATTATCCAAAGTACCGCCCAACGCGAGATTGCGATCGCGCAATTGTTCGATGTCGCGCATGAAACCAAACGTCCGCGCACGGCTGACTTCTTTTACGAATGACGTCGTCGCGAAATCGATGGTGGCATCCTGAGGTCCACGATTAAACGCGGGATGCGAAAAATCAATCTTGAACGACACGCGGAAACCTTCGTACGGGTCGAAGCGCGCCCATTTCTCGCCTTCTTTCACTTCGATCGGCCGCTTGATACGGATAAAACGTTTCGGGGCATTCTGTTCGACAATTCCTGCCGACTGAATCAGGAACACGAATGGACCGGCGCTGCCGTCCATGATGGGAACTTCCGGCGCGGAAAGATCGATGAACGCGTTATCGATGCCCAGGCCAGCCAAAGCCGACAGCAAATGTTCGACAGTGGAAATGCGCACGTCGTCGCGCACGAGCGTGGTTGAAAGCTGCGTATCGCCGACATTCTCCGGCTTTGCCGTGATCTCAACCGGCGGATCCAGGTCAATTCGACGGAACACAATACCGGTATCGACGGCCGCCGGGCGCAGGGTCAAATAGACCTTCTTTCCCGTGTGCAAGCCGACGCCGGTGGCTCGGATGATGTTCTTTAAAGTGCGTTGCCTGATCATTTTTTCGCTTTACTGAACTACCGTCCCTTCGGACTGTATCGGCGCCAAACTCCCATTGACGCCGGGCGTGCAATGTTATCACAGGGGTGAAAACCCTGCCCAGCGCCGCCAGTTATCGCGGCGCCTGCCATTAGAACCTGAAAACGCGAGCCCGTTCGGACCCTAACGTTTCAGGGGATTAATCGGCCTGCCGGCGCAAGAAGGCCGGAATGTCGAAATAATCCAGACTCGCGTCGGTTCGCGCACCCATGCGCTCGCGATTTTCTTCCTGGCGAAACTTGGTCGGTTTTTCCAGGTGCTTGAAGTCGACATCGCCGTTGGCGGTCTTGACCAGCTTGAACGGCTTTTCCTCGGTCTTCAGCGCAGCACCGGCCCGCTCCAACCCCGTGGCCACAACCGTCACGCGCAGTTCATCAGTCAGCTCCGGATCAATCACGGTACCCACGACGACTGTAGCGTTGTCCGAGGCAAACGACTTCACGGTGTTGCCCACTTCTTCGAACTCACCGATCGACAGATCCAGGCCCGCAGTGATGTTCACCAGAATTCCCCGCGCGCCGTGCAGATTGACATCTTCAAGCAGCGGGCTGCCGATCGCTGCTTCCGCGGCTTCGCGGGCTCGATCCGTGCCACGTGCACGACCCGATCCCATCATCGCCATACCCATTTCCGACATCACTGTCCGCACGTCTGCGAAGTCAACGTTGATCAACCCCGGACGGGTAATCAGCTCGGCAATGCCTTGCACAGCACCCTGAAGCACGTTGTTCGCCGCCTTGAATGCATCGAGCAAGGTAATGTTCTTGCCGAGCACGGAAAGCAGCTTGTCGTTGGGAATCGTGATCAGCGAGTCAACATATTCAGTCAGCTCGCGAATGCCACTGTCTGCAACGACGGAGCGCTTCTTGCCCTCAAAGGGGAATGGACGCGTCACCACCGCGACGGTCAGGATGCCCATTTCCTTGGCGACCTGCGCAACCACTGGGGCTGCACCCGTCCCGGTTCCGCCGCCCATGCCCGCGGTAATAAACAGCATATCGGCGCCGCCAATGGTCTCTGAAATGCGCTCCCGGTCTTCCAGCGCCGCCTGCCGGCCGACTTCCGGGTTGGCACCCGCACCCAGGCCCTTGGTGATATTGGTACCCAGTTGCAGGACGACACGAGCGTTGCAGGTCTTGAGCGCCTGCGCATCTGTGTTTGCCACGATGAAATCCACGCCTTCGATGTTTTGCGCGGCCATGTGCTGGACGGCATTTCCGCCGCCCCCACCCACGCCGATCACCTTGATCACAGCGTTTTGTGAAAACGAATCCATTAGTTCAAACATGTGTGATTTCTCCTCTCAACTTCAAATTGGTTGAATTACCTAAAACGCACCCTTTCCCGCTCCGTTCAACCACTTTCCAGATTTCCTGTTTCTCAGATTCCGCTTGCAAACCAGTTCTTCATCCGCGCCCACAACCCCTTCACGCCCGGCGTCAGTCGCGCCTCCGAGCGCCGATCCATTCCGTGCCGATAGCCGTACAGCAGCAGACCGACACCCGTCGCGTGAATCGGGTTGCGCACGACGTCCACCAGTCCGGAAACGTGCTGTGGCACGCCCAGCCGGACCGGCATGTGAAAAATTTCTTCTGCCAGCTCAATGGCACCTTCCATCTTTGAACTGCCTCCGGTCAGCACCACACCGGCGGCGCACAAATCTTCGAATCCGCTGCGGCGCAGTTCCGCCTGAATCAGGCTCAGCAATTCCTCATAGCGCGGCTCAACCACCTCGGCGAGGGTCTGGCGCGCCAGGCGGCGCGGTGCACGCTCGCCGACGCTCGGGACTTCGATGGTTTCCTCCGGGCTGGCCAGTTGCGTCAGGGCGCAGGCGTACTTCAGCTTGATGTCTTCCGCGTGCTGCGTCGGTGTGCGCAGCGCGACAGCGATATCATTTGTCACCTGATCGCCCGCGATCGGTATCACCGCGGTGTGTTTGATCGAGCCTTCGGTGAACACGGCGATATCGGTCGTGCCACCTCCGATATCCACCAGACAGACACCCAAATCTTTTTCATCTTCCGTCAACACCGAATAACTCGATGCGAGTTGCTCAAGAATGATGTCTTCGACTTCCAGGCCGCAGCGACGCACACACTTCACGATGTTTTGCGCCGCGCTCACCGCACCAGTCACCAGATGCACCTTGGCTTCGAGGCGAACACCGGCCATGCCCACGGGTTCGCGCACGCCTTCCTGGCTGTCGATGATGAATTCCTGCGGCAGCACGTGAAGCACCTTTTGATCCGCCGGAATCGCCACCGCGCGCGCGGCATCAATCACGCGTTCCACGTCGCCCTGCGTCACTTCCTTGTCCCGAATCGCCACGATGCCGTGCGAGTTCATGCTGCGGATGTGGCTGCCCGCGATGCCTGCGTAGACGGAATGAATCTGACAACCGGCCATCAGTTCTGCTTCTTCAATCGCGCGCTGGATCGACTGGACTGTCGATTCGATATTCACCACGACGCCTTTTTTGAGTCCGCGCGACGGGTGGGAGCCGATGCCGACAATCTCGACTTCGCGCTCCGGCGTGACCTTGCCCACGATCGCGACCACTTTCGACGTTCCAATGTCGAGGCCGACGATCAGGTTTCTTTCAGTTTTTTTAGCCATTACGTTCCTCTAAAGCCTGCTCGCCGCCATCCCGGGCTGATGCGTAGCCTGACTTTCATGCCCTGCGCGCCAGCGCGCCGCAAAGCCATTCGTGTAACGCAAATCCACGGCAGCCAGATCCGCCGCACGTGGTTCAAGCGCGTCGTGATAAACATCTGCAAAGCGTTTTAACCGCTCGGCAACATCATCGCGTCCCAGCAGCAGTTCCACTCCACCCTCGAGTTGCACCGTCCAGGCACGGCGTTCATCCAGACTCATCCGCTGTGCTTTCAATCCCGCGGCATCGAGTACGGACTGCGCACTCTTCCACCGCTCAAGCAACAATTGCTGCGTTCCATCCGGGCCGGTCAGCACGGGCAACCCCGCC
Source organism: Proteobacteria bacterium UBA6921 (assembly GCA_002450895.1). Lineage (GTDB taxonomy): Bacteria > Pseudomonadota > Gammaproteobacteria > SG8-11 > SG8-11 > UBA6921. The sequence continues at coordinate 7,528 of DKAR01000094.1, read as the reverse complement.
GGAAATGTCGTGGGGTCCGGCCGAAAGATCGCCCCGGCGTCATTAAGTAACGCATCCGCACCCCAGCGCGCCGCCGCGCGCTGTTCGGTGACGGTCACAACGAGTCCGTCCGGCCATACACGCCGTACCGTCGCCGATGCCACCCATGCCGAACGAAACGCTGCGCGGCGCACGGCATTGATGTCGACGGTGAAGAAGCCACCCGCCACGGTCGGCGCGATGGACTGCTGCAGCGATTCCCGCTTGAGCTGCAAGAACTCACCTTCCACGCGAACCTGCGTCACGGGCATGAACCCCGGATCACGCAAGGCATGGATGACACCGGCGACACACAACACCGCCAGCACCATCAGGCTGCCGAGGAAGGTCCGTCGCCAGCGCTCCGCGCGTCGCGCTTTCGCGAATACCGGACGGTCATCAAGAGTCGCTCCAATCGCCATTGCGTCAGCTCTTCACACTCAGTTCAAGAATGCGCCAGACCAACTCATCGAAATCGATACCGGCTTTGCGCGCGCCCATCGGCATCAGGCTGTGATCCGTCATGCCCGGCACCGTATTCATTTCCAGGAAGTACACCTTTCCATCCGGCGTCACGAACACATCCATGCGTCCCCAGCCGCTGCACCCAAGCGCATGGAACGCACGCAGCACGAGGTCGTGAAGGCGTTGCTCATCGGCCTCCGGGAGTCCCGGGCAGTGATACTGGGTGTCATCGCGAAAATACTTGGCCTGGTAGTCATAGAATTCGGTGGCAGGCTGGATATGAATTGACGGCAACACCCGATCGCCAAGAATCGGGAAATTGACTTCCTTGCCGTCGATCATGCGCTCCGCGAGCACGAGATCGTCGTACTTTGCCGCGTCGCGGTACGCCGACATGAGGTCCTCGGCGCGCTTCACTTTTGTCACGCCGATGCTGGACCCTTCGCGCGCCGGTTTCACGAACAACGGCAATCCAAGTTGCTCGACGACGGCAACGGGATCGCTGTTCGCATTCAGCATCACAAAATCCCCGATGGGGATTCCGGCCGCCTGCCACGCCATCTTGGTGCGCCACTTGTCCATTGAGAGCGAAGACGCCAGCACGCCGCTGCCGGTATAGGGAATGCCCAGCAATTCGAGTGCGCCTTGCAGTGTTCCGTCTTCGCCGCCGCGCCCGTGCAGGGCGATGAAGACGCGGTCGAACTTTTTCGTCTTCAACTCCAGCAACGTCTTTGCCGGATTCTTCATGTCGACGCCATGCGCGTTCACGCCGCGCCGCTTCAGTGCCGCAAGCACGGCGTTACCACTCTTCAGCGAGACTTCGCGCTCCGCGGACGTGCCCCCCATCACCACGGCGACCTTGCCCATCCTTCGAATCGGGCCGGGAACACGTTTCGCGGCCGGCCGTTTTTTCGCCGGCACGGCTTTGCGTTGCTTGCTCTTCTTCACGCTGACTTTTTTGCGACGCGCAACCATTATTGCGGCTCCCCCACGATGTGGACTTCACGCACCAATTCGACCCCGTGCGTTTCGAGCACTGTCTTCTGGACGTGCTCGATCAGGGCTTCGATGTCGGCCGCTTTCGCGTTGCCCATGTTCACGATGAAATTCGCATGCTTTTCCGATACACAGGCGCCGCCAATGCAGTGGCCTTTCAGGCCAGTGGCCTCGATCAGGCGCGCAGCGAAATCTCCCGGCGGATTACGGAATGTCGATCCCGCGTTTGCCGTTTGCGTCGGCTGCGAGGCATTGCGCTGCGCCAACAATTCCTTGATGCGCTTTTCACTCTCCGCCGCGTCGCCGTGCTCGAGTCGCAAAAACGCCGCGGTAAACCATTCGTTTCCGGGCCGCACGACGTGGCGGTAACTGATTTTGAAATCGTGGCTGGGGTGTTCATGCAGGTGTCCGCTGTGATCCACCGTTTCGGCAGATTCCACAACGTTCCAGGTTTCGCCGCCGAAAGCGCCCGCATTCATCGCCAGCGCGCCGCCCATGGTGCCGGGAATTCCGGCCAGGAATTCGGCTCCGACCAGGCCATGCCTGGCGCAGAATCGCGCAACTTTGTTGCACGCAACGCCGGCTTCCGCACGAACGCGCCCGCTGCCCTCAAGAGACAACACACTGAGCACGCCGCTGGTACAAATCACGGTGCCACGAATGCCACCGTCGCGAACCAGCAGATTGCTCCCCAATCCCACGAACTCGATTTGCTCGGAACGCGGCTGCGCCTGCAGGAATTCGACGAGATCGGAGAGATCGGCGGGCTTGTAGAAATTGCGCGCGGGTCCGCCGACGCGCCACGAAGTGTGGTCGGCCATCGGCTCGTTGCGAAGCAACACTCCCCGGAAATGGGTGGTCTTGCGCGCGGCCATCATTGCATCGCTCCCGCAAGCCGCGCCGAAGCGGCGCCAATGTCGCCCGCACCCAGCGTCAGCACGACGTCGTTGTCGCGAATCACGTCGCCCAGAGTTTCCGCCAGCGCCTCGATCGGTTCGACGAATACAGGTTCCACATGCCCGCGCGCACGAATGGCGCGAATCAATGCGCGACCATCCGCGCCGGCCAACGGCGCTTCACCGGCGGCATACACTTCAGTCAGCAGGAGCACGTCCGCCTGCGATAACACGATGGCGAAGTCATCAAACAAATCGCGTGTGCGCGAATAGCGGTGCGGTTGAAAACACAACACGACGCGTCGCTTCGGGTAGGCGCTGCGAATCGCTTCCAGGACAGCCGCGATCTCGCGCGGATGGTGGCCGTAATCATCGATCAGGAGCGCGCGGCCATGCTTGCCGCGAATCTCGCCCTGCACCTGGAGTCGGCGTCCCACACCTTTGAAACCGGCGAGGGCGCGCGCAATGGCGTCATCCTGCACGCCCACTTCATGGGCAACCGCGATAGCCGCCAGCGCATTGAGAACATTGTGTCGACCGGGGAGGTTCAGCGTGACTTTCAGCCAATCGCCTCCACCGCGGCGCCGCACCGTAAAACGCGTGCGCATGCCGTCCGGCTCGATGTCGGTCGCATAGATGTCGCAATCATCAGTCACGCCGTAGGTCAGCACCGGACGCGTGACCTCGGGAAGCATTTCGCGCACCACCGGATCGTCCGCGCACAACACCGCCAGACCGTAGAATGGAAGGTGGTGCAGGAATTCGAGAAACGTTTCGCGCAATTTCGAAAAATCGCCGCCGTACGTTTCCATATGGTCGGCATCGATGTTGGTCACGATCGCGAGCATGGGCTGCAAATAAAGGAACGACGCATCGCTTTCGTCCGCTTCGGCAACCAGATACTGGCCCTGGCCCAGTTGCGCATGGGCTCCCGCGCTGTTGAGTCGTCCACCAATGACAAACGTGGGATCGAGACTGCCTTCCGCCAGCAGGCTTGCAACCAGACTCGTGGTCGTCGTCTTACCGTGCGTTCCGGCCACGGCAATGCCGTTGCGGAAGCGCATCAGCTCCGCGAGCATTTCTGCGCGGGGCACGACCGGAATACGCTGGCTGCGCGCGCTTTTCACTTCCGGATTTTCGGAATTCACGGCAGACGATGTGACCACGACGTCGACGCCGTTGACGTTGTCCGCCGCGTGACCCAGGGTCACCGTGGCGCCCAGTTGCACGAGGCGCTGGGTGACCGGGTTTTGTTTCAAATCCGAACCAGAAATTTGGTAGCCGAGATTGAGAAGCACCTCGGCGATGCCGCCCATTCCTGAACCGCCGATCCCGACAAAATGGATCCGCTTGATGCGACGCATCGCGGTCACGGTCGCCGGTGGTTGTACGACGTGACTCATCGCGCACCTCCGGCCGCCGCGAGGCAATGTTGTGCCACAATCTCGGTCGCTTTTGGCTGCGCCAATGCGCGTGCTGCTTCCGCCATGCGCAACAGCCGATCACGCATCGGCGTGGCTCCGCGAATGAAGTCCGTCAGCATTTCCGCAAGGCGCTTGGCGGTGACCTGTTCCTGATCGACCACGAGCGCGGCACCGGATTCAGAAAGATAGCGCGCGTTCGCATCCTGATGCCGGTCCACGGCAAACGGATACGGGACGAGGATCGCGCCCACGCCCACGGCCGCGAGTTCGGAGATCGTCAGCGCCCCGGCGCGGCACAACACGAGATCAGCCCACGCATAGGCCTGCGCCATGTCCTGGATGAACTCGACGACGCGGCCTTCCGCCGGCGCTTCTTTATAGAGTCGCTGCGCATCCTGAATGTGTCGCTTGCCGGTCTGATGCCACACGTCGGGACGATCTGCTTCGGGCAACAAGGCAAGCGCAGCCGGAACTGCGGCGTTCAACGCGGTGGCGCCGAGGCTGCCGCCGATGACCAGCAACCGCATTTTTCCTTCACGACCCGCGAAGCGCTGTGCGGGCGGATCAACCGCGGTAATTTCCGCGCGCAACGGATTGCCGGTAGGGATCGCACGCGAACCTGCGCCAAACGAACCGGGAAACGCCTCGAGCACGGTGTGCGCGAGTTTGGCCAGCCAGCGATTGGTCATGCCGGGAATGGAATTCTGCTCATGCACGACGAGCGGACGACGCAGCAGCCAGGCCGCCACACCGCCGGGACCCGTCACGAAGCCCCCCAGGCCCAATACGACATCAGGAGAGAATCGCGCCACGATGGCCAGTGCCTGGGTAATCGCCAGCGCCAGCTTGAAGGGCGCGAGCAACAGCGTCGTAATTCCCTTGCCGCGCAATCCGCCGATGGACAGAAAATGCAGCGTGATTCCAGCCTTGGGCACGACGTCAGATTCGATGCCGCGCTGCGTCCCCAGCCATTCGACGACCACGCCGCGAGCGCGCAAGTGCTGCGCCACGGCCAACGCCGGAAATACGTGGCCACCCGTGCCCCCGGCCATCACCAGAACGCGCGTTGTGCGGTTTGACGCGCTCATCGCTTCGCTCCTCGCATGGTGCTGCTGCGGGTTTCGAAATCGACGCGCAGCAGCAATGCGCAGGCCACCAGTGTCACGAGCAGGCTGCTGCCACCATAGCTGAGCAATGGGAGTGTAAGGCCCTTGGTCGGCAGCACGCCCATGTTGACGCCGATGTTGATCGCCGCCTGCAAACCCAGCCACAGCGCGATGCCGTACGCCAGATAGGCAGAGAACATGTTGCCCATGCGTTCAGCCCGCCAGCCAATGACGAATGCGCGTGCGACGACCAGCGCAAACAGGAAGATGACTCCAAGCGTTCCCGCAACGCCGAGCTCTTCCGCCAGTACGGCGAACACGAAATCAGTGTGCGCTTCGGGCAGGTAACTTAATTTCTGGATACTGCCGCCCAGTCCGGCGCCAAACCAGCCACCGTGGCCAAACGCGATCAGTGCCTGGGTGAGCTGAAACCCGCTGTTGAATGGATCAGACCACGGGTCCATGAATGACGTGAGGCGCTGCATGCGATACGGGGCCATCACGGCCAACGCGCCCAACGCACCGCCACCGAGTGCCGCCATGCCGATGAACATCCACAACCGCATGCCGGCGAGAAACATCATGCCGACGACCGTGCATGCGATCACTGCCGTCGAACCAAAGTCCGGCTCCAGCATCAGCAGCAGCGACACTGAAACGAGCAGAACCATCGGCTTGACGAAACCGCGCAGCTCGGTGCGCACTGTGTCGCCGTTTCTGGCGAGAAATGCCGCCATGAAGATCACGACCGCGAGCTTCATTAGTTCGGACGGCTGCACGTTGAAAATGCCGAACCCGATCCAGCGCCGGCTGCCGTTCACCATGTGTCCCAGTCCGGGCACAAGCACCGTCACCAGCAGGATCAATCCGACAACAAGCAAAACCGGCGCCGAGTTTTGCAGCTTTTCTGCGGAAACAAGCGCGACCATTCCGGCAAGCACGAGGCCGGCAACGAGGTAGATCAACTGTCGCGAAATGAAGAAAAACGGATCGTGGTACTGCTGCTCACCAATGGTCATGCTCGCGGACGCAACGAACACGACGCCGATCGTAATGAGCGTGAGCAGTGCAGCACACAGCATGATATCAATCGGGGCGCGCGACGGACGGCGCGATGTCACGTTCTTGAAATCGGTCATCACCGACGGAGCGGAAGTTCGGATCATGACAACCACCTTTGTGCGGCCGCGGCAAACACGTCACCGCGATGCGCGTAGTTCTTGAACATGTCAAAGCTGGCGCAGGCGGGCGAAAGCAGCACGCAATCTCCGGGCTGGGCCAGTTCATGTGCGCGCGCCACTGCATCGTCCATCGTCCCGGCGCGCACCATGGGGGCCGCATCGCCGATCGCCGCTTCGATCAAATTGGCGTCGCGGCCAATCAACACGACGGCGCGCGCCTTGTCGGCGACCGCGGCGCGCAGTGGCGCGAAGTCCTGGCCTTTGCCTTCGCCACCGGCGATCAGCACGACTCGCCCCGGGGCGCCGGAAATTGCCGCAAGCGTCGCGCCGACGTTCGTGCCCTTGGAGTCGTCAAACCAGGTGACCCCGTGCGCCGCGCCGACCCACTGCATGCGATGCGGAAGGCCTTTGTAGTCGCGCAACGTCTGGAGCATTCCCGGCATGAACATGCCTGACGCATCACCCAGCGCCAGCGCCGCGAGTGCGTTGGACCAGTTGTGCTGTCCCTGGATGCGCAGCTCGGCCGTGTCCATCAGCGGCGTTCCGCCCTTGGCAAACCACGTCGCATCGCCACGCTTGCACAGGCCAAAAAATTGCTCGTCGGCGGGATTGCGCAATCCGAAACGCACGATGCGCTTGCGCGGCTGGATCATCGCGGCAACGCGTGGATCGTCGGCATTGATCACAATCGTTTCCGCCTTCGCGAAAATTCGCTGCTTGGCCGCCGCGTATTCGTCAACCGTTTCGTAACGATCCATGTGATCCGGGCTTATGTTCAACACGACGGCCGCGCGCGGGCGCAGATTCGATGTGGTTTCAAGCTGAAAGCTGGACAACTCGAGCACGTAAACCTTCGGCGCGCTGTCATCAAAGCGCGTAGGTTGCATCAGCAGATCGAGCGCGGGCGTACCGAAGTTCCCGCCAACCCGTGGATCGAATCCGCAGCGTTTCGCCATTTCACCGACGAGCGAGGTCACCGTGCTCTTGCCGTTGGATCCGGTAATCGCGATCACCGGTGCATCGACGTAGCGTGCGAACAGTTCGATGTCGCCGTACACCGGCGTTCCGCTCGCAATCGCGCGCGCAATCAGCGGCTCTTTCAGCGAGACGCCGGGCGACACGATGATCTGCTGGGCGGCTTCGAATGCGGATGCGTCGAATTGCCCGAGGAACAGTGCAACATCCGGGAATTCTTCCCGCATCCGCTCCAACGCCGGCGGCTTATCGCGACTGTCGGTAATCGCCACCGGAACATTGCGTGCACTCAGAAACCGCGCGACCGACAAGCCGGTCTCGCCCAGACCCACGATTAACGTGCGCTTGGGTTGGACGCGAGGTTGTGGGGCCGCATCAATCATCAACGCACCTTCAACGTGGCCAATCCGGCCAGTACGAGCACGACGCTGATGATCCAGAAGCGCACGATCACGCGCGGCTCGGGC
>DKAR01000189.1 GCA_002450895.1 Proteobacteria bacterium UBA6921 | reverse complement strand
CGACTGCGTGATGCCGACCCGCAATGCCAGAAACGGCCACCTGTTTACCCGGTTCGGGGACATTCGAATTCGCAACGCGCAGTATGAACGGGACGTCCGTCCGTTGGACCCCGAATGCGGATGCTATACCTGCCGATATTATTCGCGCGCTTACCTCCGCTATCTCGACAAGGCCCACGAAATTCTGGGTGCGCGACTGAACACGATCCACAACCTCTACTACTATCAGGAGCTGATGCGAGAACTGCGTTCCGCCATCGAAAAAGGCGGTCTGGACGAGACCATTGCGCGGTTTTACGCTATGCGCTCGCAAATCGCCCCGGCTGTGCGATAATGCGCGCCCTTGCCGAGGGCATTTCCCTGTTCAATCCGTCGGAAGCGCTTGAGATAAAGCCCGAATTTACCGGGCAGCGAATCTGGTGATGGGGCTCGCGGCAGCAACGAACAGGCAAAGGATGAATCATGGACTTCTTCATTTCCAACGCGTATGCCGAAGGCGCCGGACCCGCTCCGGGTGGCGACATGACCCAGCTGATTTTCCTCGGCGGTATTTTCGTTCTGTTCTATTTCCTGCTGATTCGACCGCAGGTCAAGCGCGCCAAGGAACACAAGAAATTGACGGAATCGCTGGCCAAGGGCGACGAGGTCCTCACCAGTGGCGGGCTGCTGGGGCGGGTCAGTGAACTCGACGATTCGTTCCTGTCGATCGAAATTGCGGATGGCGTCCGCGTCAAGGTTCAACGCCATGCGGTGTCATCACTGGTTCCGAAGGGAACCATGAAGGGAACCGCAAAAGAAAAAGATAAAGAGAAAGAAAAAGAAACAAAATAGCGGCCGCGCCGCCTACGAGTCCTCCCATGATGAACCACTACCCATTGTGGAAAAACCTGCTGATCATCGTTGCCATCCTGGTCGGTGCGTTTTATTCACTGCCCAACCTGTTTGGTGAAGATCCAGCTATCCAGATCTCATCGACCCGCGGCACGGCTGTCGAGCTGGCGGTGCAGGGGGATCTCGAAGCGTTGCTGCAGCGGCAACAGATCACGGCGAAGTCCATCACGATTTTCGAAGGCAAGTTGATGGCGCGGTTCGCAAACACCGACGACCAGATCAAAGCGAAGGCCGCCATTGATGCCGAACTTTTCAAGGAAGCCGATAAGCGGTCATTTTCAGTCGCGCTGAATCTTGCGCCCGCGACGCCGGCCTGGCTGTCTTCACTGAACGCACTGCCGATGTATCTCGGTCTCGATCTGCGCGGCGGCGTGCACTTCCTGATGGAAGTGGACATGCGGGCGGCAATTGGACAGGCGGTCGAACGCTATTCGTCCGATATCCGCACATTGCTGCGCGAGAAAAAGATTCGCTACGTCGGTGTTGATCGTCAGCCTTATGTCGAAGGACAACGCGGCACCGTTGAAATTACCTTCAGCACGTCGGAAGAGCGTGCGGCGGCCCGCTCCGAAATTGGCAAGGAATACCCGCGGCTTGAACTAAATGACGCGGACAACGGCGGCAAACCGGTGATGACGGCGCGGCTGAGTGAAAACGAAGAGCGCGAAGTCCGCGATTTCGCCGTAAAGCAGAACATCACCACGCTGCGTAACCGAGTCAACGAACTGGGCGTCGCGGAGCCCGTGATCCAGCAACAAGGCAAGGATCGAATCGTTGTTCAATTGCCCGGCGTGCAGGACACGGCGCGTGCAAAGGAAATCCTCGGAGCAACGGCCACGCTCGAATATCGCCTGGTCGACACGGAACATGACGTGCAGGCCGCTGCGGAAGGACGAATTCCGGCCGGTGCGCAGCTCTACCGCGAGCGCAATGGCACGCCGGTTTTGCTGAAGCGCGGTGTGATTGTGACCGGCGACCAGATCACCGACGCGGCGTCGGGGATGGATTCACAATCCGGCCAGCCTGCCGTATTTGTCAGCCTGGACGGCAAGGGTGCACGCAAGATGGGTGAAACGACGCGCGAAAACATCGGAAAGCCGATGGCAGTCGTATACATCGAAAATCTCGTTGAAACGAAGATGGTCGACGGTGTGCCCACCAAGATGACGCGCAAGGTTGAGGAAGTCATCAACGTCGCAACGATTCGCGATGCGTTCAGCAAGCGATTCCAGACGACCGGGCTGGACAGCACGACGGAAGCGCACAATCTGGCCTTGCTGCTGCGCGCCGGTGCGCTCGCGGCGCCGATCCAGATTGTCGAGGAACGCACCGTGGGTCCAAGCCTCGGCGCGGAAAATATTACGAAGGGCTTTAACTCGACGCTGATCGGATTTGCCCTGATCGTCGCGTTCATGGCGATGTACTACAGGGTCTTCGGGGCGATTTCGAGCGTGGCCCTGTTCGTCAACATGATGCTGCTCGTTGCCTTGCTGTCCATGCTGCAGGCCACGCTGACGTTGCCGGGTATTGCCGGTATCGCGCTGACCATCGGTATGGCCATCGATGCCAACGTTCTTATCTACGAGCGTATCCGCGAGGAGCTTCGCGTTGGAAACACGCCGCAAGCGGCGATCCACGCGGGCTACGATCGCGCCTGGGATACTATCCTGGACTCCAACCTGACTACGCTGATTGCAGGCGTCGCGCTCTTTTTGCTGGGTTCCGGCCCGGTGCGCGGATTCGCCGTGACATTGTGCCTCGGAATTCTCACTTCAATGTTCAGTGCCGTAATGGTGTCTCGTGCATTAACGAACCTCATTTACGGCGGACGCAAACTCAACAAACTGGCCATCTAGGCGCGGGCTTCTTCTCATGGAATTTTTCAACGTCAAAAACGACATTCCGTTCATGCGCTCCGCGCGCATGACCATCCTAGTGTCGGCAGCGTTTTTTGTGGCGGCAGTTGTCGCGCTTGCTGTGCGCGGCCTGAACTTCAGCATCGACTTCACCGGCGGTACAGTGATCGAATTGCACTACACACAACCGGCCGATATCCCATCGATCCGCTCGACGTTGGAACAGAAAGGTTTCGGCGCAGGCACAGTACAAAGCTTCGGTGCCGCACAGGACGTTATGATCCGCATTCCCGTGCAGGCCGGAAAGACCAGCGCTCAACTGAGTGAAGATGTTCTTACAGCGTTGCGCGAGAAGGACGCTACGGTGGAAAGGCGTCGCACGGAATTCGTCGGCCCGCAGGTCGGGCAGGAGCTGGTCGAAGACGGCGGACTCGCTCTGCTGCTGGTGTCGTTCGGAATCATGGCGTATCTGGCACTGCGTTTCGAATGGCGTTTCGCCGTCGGCGGTATTATCGCAACGGTTCACGACGTCATCATCGTGCTCGGTTTCTTCGCGCTGTTTCAGTGGGAGTTTTCGCTGACCGTGCTGGCCGCGCTGCTGGCGATTCTCGGTTATTCGGTTAACGATACCGTCGTCGTGTTCGACCGGATTCGCGAAAACTTTCGCAAGATGCGCAAGGGATCAGTTGGAGAAATTATAGATAGTGCAATGACGCGCACACTGTCTCGAACCATCATGACCAGTACCACGACATCGCTCATGGTCTTGGCAATGCTGTTCCTCGGCGGTGAAGTGCTATTTTATTTCGCGCTCGCGTTGATTATCGGAATCGCGATCGGAACCTACTCTTCTGTGCTGGTAGCCAGTCCGATTGTGATGTGGCTGGGAATTTCAAGAGAAAACATGATGCCGGTGAAGAAAGAGGGTGCCGGCGTCGACAGCATGCCCTAATCGCGGTCGCGTTTTGGACTCGAGTCGAACTTCAAGCGTCGATGCGGGGTGCAGCGGGCTTCGTTACTTGATGCCGGATGCTTTCTTGGGATCCGGAGCCGCCTGAGCCAGGAATGGCGTAACAATCTTCGAGAGTTCCGTCGGATCAAACTTCGCAACGTACGCGTCGGCTCCGATGCGTTTGCCCATGGCGACATTGGTCGCTGCGGAAAGAGATGAATGCATTATCACCGGAATTCCCTTGAAGCGCGGGTCCGTCTTGATCTTCATCGTTAAAACGTAGCCGTCCATTTCCGGCATTTCGACGTCGGTCAGCACGCAGTGCACGAGCTCTTGCAGCGGTGTCTTTGTCGATGCGGCGCGATCGGCCATTTCGTTCAGTTTTTGCCAGCACTCGAGTCCATTCTTGGAAGCAATGTACCGTACGCCCATTTGCCCAAGCACAGCTTCGATGCGCTTGCGCGCGACCGAGGAATCATCGGCATAAAATACCGTCGCGGGTTCTTTCACCTGCGTGACATTGGTGAGATCTTCTTTTTCTTCGACGCCACCGCCAAGTGCTTCCGAAAGCAGTTTCTCGACGTCAAGGATCATCACGATGCGGCCGTCCTGCAGCTCGCACACCGCGGTGATCAACCCACCCAACTGGTGCGACATCAACGCTGGTGGCGATTTGAGCATGCTCCACTCAAGGCGAAGAATGTGATCGACGGAGTGGACCAAGAACGCCTGTACGGTCTTGTTGTATTCCGTGACCATGATGACGGTGGGCTTCTCGGCGATCTGCACATCACAGTAGTGCGCAAGATTCAGCACCGGAACCATGATTCCGCGCAGGCTGATCATTCCTTCAACGCCCGGCGGCATATCCGGAGCGTGTGTGATCTCGCGAATCTTCATGACTTCGCGGACCTTAAAAACGTTGATGCCGAACACTTCCTGGCGACCGGTTCGTTGATCCGCGCCGAGGCTGAACAACAGCACTTCGAGCTTGTTGTTGCCCGCGAGTTTGGTTCGCTCGTCGACGCTTTGAATGAAGTTGCCCATTGATCATGCCCGGCGCGTGAAACGCTGCCGCTCCGTGGTAAGGTGTGGGGCGGGAAAGAGCCCACTAGTGGGTGTATCGGCAGTGCGGCGGGGGTGTTTAGACCCCAAGGGCCTCATTGGAGGCGTTCCCAATGGAATCCAATGCAATCAATCGCATGACGAGCCTGACCGGTGTCTATCTAGGAGATTCATTGGCCAAATACGGGTTTGGCCATGGCCATCCGTTCGGTCCCGACAGGATGGCCGCATTCTGGAACGAGGCCGTCCGCCGGCGGCTCGATCAGCAGGTGCAGATCTGTACACCGGTTGAAGCGGAGCCCGAGTTGCTGCTTCGCTTCCATACACATGACTACGTCGACCAGGTTCGACACCAATCCAGGACGGGGCGCGGCTATCTCGATCTTGGAGATACGCCCGCGTTTCAAGGTGTATATGAGGCTGCCGCCGTGGTCGTTGGCTCCACTGTGGATGCCGTCCGCCGCGTGATGCGTGGTGAGCTCGAAAACGCACTTGTTCCCATTGGCGGGCTCCACCATGCGCGTCGCGACAGTGCGGCGGGATTCTGCGTTTTCAACGATTGCGGTGTTGCGATCGAAACGCTTCGCGCCGAATTTGGACTGCGCCGGGTGGCCTACGTCGATATCGATGCCCACCACGGGGATGGTGTTTTCTATTCTTTTGAGTCCGACGTCGACCTGATTTTTGCAGACATCCACGAGGATGGTCGGGCCTTGTATCCCGGTACCGGAGCCGCGTCGGAAACGGGGCGGGGGGCCGCGCAGGGAACAAAACTCAATATTCCAATGCCCCCCGGCGCAGATGACGTGGCGTTCTTTTCCGCCTGGGACCGTGTTGAGGCCTATCTTGAGGCCGGCCGTCCGGAATTCATCCTGTTGCAATGTGGCGCGGACAGTCTGGCCGACGATCCCATTACGCATCTTCGATACTCGGCCGAGGCGCATGGCCACGCGGCGGCGCGTCTGTGTGCCATTGCCCGGTCCCACTGCCACGGGCGCTTGGTGGCCATGGGCGGCGGTGGCTACAACCGCGCCAACCTGGCGGCCGCCTGGTGCGGGGTTCTGGAATCGCTTTTGAACGCCTCGCCTGACGACTGACGTGCGCAGACTTGCTAGAATGCCGCCCTCACGCCGCGCGCCATCGGAGGAAGTAGGCCCATGTTTACCAAGACTATGACGATCGCTGATTTTGATGCCGAACTCTGGAAGTCCATACAGGGTGAAGCGCGACGGCAGGAAGAACACATTGAACTGATCGCATCAGAGAACTACGCCAGTCCGCGTGTCCTGCAGGCGCAAGGCACGTGCCTGACGAACAAGTATGCGGAAGGTTATCCCGGCAAGCGTTATTACGGCGGATGCGAGTACGTCGACATCGCCGAGCAGCTGGCCATCGATCGCGCCAAAAAGTTGTTCGGTGCCGCCTACGCAAACGTGCAACCACACTCCGGTTCGCAGGCCAACGCGGCCGTGTATCTCGCGCTGTTGTCTCCGGGCGACACAATTCTCGGCATGAGCCTCGCGCACGGCGGCCATCTCACGCATGGCGCGAAAGTGAATTTTTCCGGGAAGATTTTCAACGCCGTTCAATACGGCCTGAATCCAGCAACTGGTGAAATCGATTATGACCAGGTCGAACAACTCGCGCTGGAACACAAACCGAAAATGATTGTCGCGGGCTTCTCGGCCTACTCGCGCGTTGTGGACTGGCAGCGTTTTCGCGCCATCGCAGACAAGATCGGCGCATTGTTGTTCGTCGACATGGCCCACGTTGCCGGACTGATCGCGGCGGGGATCTATCCCAGCCCGGTGGAGATTGCTGACGTCACCACCACGACAACCCATAAGACGTTGCGCGGACCACGCGGCGGCCTGATTCTGGCGCGCGCCAATCTGGATATTGAAAAGAAGTTGAACTCCATGGTGTTTCCCGGAACCCAGGGCGGCCCATTGATGCATGTGATTGCGGCCAAAGCGGTGGCATTACTCGAAGCGTTGCAGCCGGATTTTAAAACCTACCAACAGCAAGTCCTGAACAACTCGCGTGCGATGGCGAGTGTGCTGCAGGAGCGCGGCCACAAAATTGTTTCCGGCGGCACCGACAATCATTTGTTCCTGGTCGATCTGATCGACAAGAAGATTACAGGTAAGGATGCGGACGCCGCGCTGGGGTCCGCGAACATCACCGTAAACAAGAATGCCGTTCCCAATGATCCCCAGTCTCCATTCGTCACCAGCGGAATTCGCATTGGCACGCCGGCCGTGACGACGCGTGGTTTCAAGGAAAAGGAAGTGAAGGAACTGGCGGGCTGGATTGCGGATATTTTGGCTGACGTGACGAGCGCAAACACCATCGCCCGCGTCAAGGGCCAGGTGATTGAGTTGTGCAAGCGTTTCCCGGTTTACCAATAAGACGCCTACGGAGGTCTCGCGGGTAAGTCGCTCCCGACGCGCCGCGACCTATGCGCTGTCCCTTTTGCGGAACTGACGACACGAAGGTCGTGGACTCACGTCTGGCGAACGACGGTTATATGGTGCGCCGGCGACGTGAGTGCCAGCATTGTTCGGAACGATTCACGACGTTTGAATCCGCCGAACTCATGATGCCGCGTGTGATCAAGAACGACGGGCGGCGTGAACCGTTTGACGAAACAAAGATGCGCTCCGGGATGCAGGTGGCCCTTGAGAAGCGTCCGGTGAATACGGAGGATGTCGAGGCGGCGATCAATCACGTGAAGCGCCACCTCGTGGAACTGGGTGAGCGCGAAGTGCCATCCCGCACCATCGGCGAACTGGTCATGAATGAATTGCGCGCATTGGATCAGGTCGCCTTCGTGCGCTTTGCGTCGGTCTATCGAAGTTTTGAGGATGTGCAGGCATTTCGAAAGGAACTGGATCGTTTGGAGCGTGAACCGCATCCTGAAGCAAGGAAACAGCAATTGCCTCTATTGCCCGACGAAAATCCGAAGCGAAAGAAATGAGCATCACAATGGGAAAAAATAGCGATAACGAATTCATGGCGCGCGCGCTGCAATTGGCAGAGCGCGGACTCTATACGACCGATCCGAATCCGCGCGTCGGATGCGTCTTGGTCCGGGACGGTGCGGTCATCGGGGAAGGTTGGCATGTACGCGCGGGTGACGGGCACGCCGAGGTGCTTGCGCTTCAGCAAGCAGCAGGGAATGCGCAGGGCGCGACAGCCTATGTGACGCTGGAGCCGTGCTGCCATCATGGCAAGACGCCACCGTGTACAGACGCGTTGATTGCCGCCGGCGTCAAGCGGGTCGTGGTCGCGATGCAGGACCCGAATCCGCTCGTGGAAGGAAAGGGCATCGCTAAATTGCGCGACGCCGGAATTGAAGTGGACGTGGGTATCATGAAAGCCGCCGCGCAAGAGCTGAATCCCGGATTTGTTTCGCGCATGACGCGTCAGCGTCCCTATGTACGCTGCAAATTTGGCGTAAGCCTGGACGGACGCACGGCGCTTGCGAACGGTCGCAGCCAATGGATCACCGGCGAAGCGGCGCGTCATGATGTACAGCGCTGGCGCGCGCGAAGTTCGGCAATTATTACCGGAGTCGGTACTGTGCTGGCCGATGATCCGCGCATGACTGTGCGCGATGTAGAAATGAGCGTAAATCGGCAACCGCTGCGCGTCGTGCTCGATACCAACCTCAGCACGCCGCCCTCGGCGAAGATTCTGAAGCAGGACGGGCGCACGATCGTCGTGACGACCAGCGAAGATACTGCAGGCGCCGGCGATCTGCAGGAAGCGGGCGCGGAAGTGCTGGTCGTGACTGACTTCGATCTGAATGCGCTGATGGGATATCTCGCCGAGCAGGAAAGCTGCAATGAAGTGTGGATCGAAGCAGGTTCCACGCTCGCAGGGGCATTTCTTCAGGCCGGATTGATCGACGAACTGGTGCTTTACTACGCGCCGAAAATCTTTGGCAATAGCGCGCGGGGTATGTTTCGTCTCCCGGAATTCGAATCCCTGGAATCCGCCGTGTCGCTGTCGATTACCGACATGCGCGCGGTTGGCGACGACTGGCGAGTCGTAGCGCGTGTGATTCGCTGATCATGTTTACCGGACTCGTGCAGGCGGTGGGTCGAATCGCTGCGCTGGAAATGCGCGGCGGCGATTGTCGCATGCATATTGGCAGTGGAACGCTTGATATGCGCGATGCCGCGGTCGGTGACAGCATTTGTGTCGATGGTGTTTGCCTGACGGCCACCGAACTCACCCGCGACGGTTTCTGGTGCGATGTTTCCAACGAAACATTGTCCTGTACCACGCTCGGACGGCTACGCGAAGGAGACGCGGTCAATCTCGAAGCATCACTGCGCCCAACGACACAATTGGGCGGACATTTTGTGAGCGGGCATGTCGATGGTGTGGGCCGCGTGCGGGCGCGCAAGGCGGATGGCCGCTCGGTGCGCTTCAAGGTCGAAGTACCCGCGGCACTTGCACGATATGTGGCGGCGAAGGGTTCTATCTGTCTTGACGGCGTCAGCCTCACGGTGAATGCGGTCAAGGGCAGGACCTTCGACGTAAATATCGTGCCGCATACCCAGGAACAAACCACGCTGAAAGCGTGGGACAAAGGCACAGAGGTTAATGTCGAGGTGGATCTGGTGGCTCGCTATGTCGAACGGTTGTTGGTGCGTGACGAGATAGGCGATGATAAGAAGCTCAAAGCGCCGCGCCGCAAGGCCCGGACCCAAGCCGCGAAACGCAAGAGGAAATCCCGATAGCCGTGCGTCGTTCGAGCGCCCGAATATTTTCAGACAAGCCCATGCAAAAGCTGAATACCACCGAAGAAATTCTTGCTGACCTGCGCGCCGGAAAGATGGTCGTCATCGTCGATGACGAAGATCGCGAAAATGAAGGTGACCTGATTATGGTCGCATCAAAGGTTCGCGCCGCGGATGTGAATTTCATGGCGCGTTATGGTCGTGGCCTGATCTGCCTGACGCTGACCCGTGAGCGATGCGAACAATTGCGACTGCCGCTCATGGTGAGCGACACGAATTCAAAGCATGCGACGAATTTTACGGTCTCGATCGAGGCTGCGCGTGGAGTGACCACCGGGATTTCCGCAGCAGATCGTGCTGTGACCATTCAGGCTGCAGTCGCGCCCAATGCGATGCCCGGCGATATCGTTCAGCCTGGCCACATCTTTCCCTTAATGGCGCAACCCGGTGGGGTGTTGACGCGTGCGGGCCACACGGAGGCAGGCTGCGATCTGGCGCGTCTTGCCGGTCATGAGCCAGCCGCCGTTATTGTGGAAATCCTGAATGAAGACGGTTCAATGGCGCGTCGGGAAGACCTGGAGATTTTTGCCGTGCAGCATGGGTTGAAGATCGGGACCATTGCCGACCTGATTGAATACCGGTTACGCAACGAAAAATCAGTTGAACGCGTCGCTGCCTGTGAAGTGCGCAACGAGTTCGGAACGTTCCAGTTGATTTCGTATCAGGACCATCTTGATCGCTTGTTGCACTTCGCATTGGTGCGCGGAGAGATTCGCCCGGATCAACCGACGCTAATCCGCGTGCACATGAGCGATCCGCTTGGCGACGTCTTTCATTTCGAGCCGCCGGGTTCGCAATGGCCGCTGCAGCACGCCATGCGGCGCATCGCGCGTGAGGAAAACGGCGTGATCGTCGTGCTGGCCACGCCACATGTTTCCAGCGATCTCGTGAAGCGCATGTACAATTACCATCTCGCCGACGCCGGCGTAAAAGTGCCGGAGCCCGAGCGGGATTCCGATCTTCGGGTGTACGGAATCGGGGCGCAGATCCTCAGTGATCTTGGTGTGCACAAGATGCGCTTGTTATCCGCTCCGAAAAAAATTCATGGCTTGGCCGGATTCGGCCTGGAAGTCGTCGAATACGTGGAATGCGATTAGTCGTATGACGGGAACCAGAAGCGGTAGAGCGGAACACACCCCATGAGCGGAATGAATGAATTTGTAAAACAGCTGAGCGCCAAAGGGCTGCGTTTCGGTATTGTTGTCAGTCGGTTCAATTCGGAAATTACCGGGCGCCTCCTCGATGCGGCAGTACGCACGTTGCATGAGCGCGGTGCCGCGAAGAAGAATGTCGTCGTGGTCCAAGTTCCGGGTGCGTTCGAACTGCCGCTGGCGGCACAGCGGATGGCAGCGTCCAAGAAGTTCGACGCGCTGATCACGCTCGGGTGTGTGATTCGCGGCGGAACACCGCACTTCGATTATGTCGCCGGTGAATGCGCGCGGGGGATCATGGATGTCGCGCTGCAGCACGGGCTTCCCGTAGCTTTTGGCGTGTTGACGACGGACAATGTCGAACAGGCCGAGGCACGGTCGCAAGTGGATGGTGACAACAAGGGCATCGATGCGGCACTCAGCGCCATCGAGACGCTGCATGCATTGCGACCGTACAAGGCGCGGAAGTAAACCCTGCGAACTCGCAGAAAAGTGAGAATGTATGTCGAATGCAACCCGGGCGCGCAGCAAGGCGCGCCGCCTCGCGCTTCAGGCTCTATATCAGTGGCAGCTGTCCGGTAACGAACTTCAGGACATCGAAAAGCAGTTCCTCGCGGAACAGGATTTTTCCAATGCTGACCAGGAATACTTCCGCGAGCTGTTTTTTGGCGTGGCTCGCCGGGTCGATGAGCTGGACGCGCATTTTGCCGGCGCGTTGGACCGCCCGATCAATGAAGTGGATCCGATCGAGCGTGCCTTATTACGCCTCGGCACCTATGAGCTCGCAACGCAGTTGTCCGTTCCGTATCGCGTGGCCATCAATGAGGCCGTCGAATTGGCGAAAACCTTTGGCGCAGAAGCGGGCCATAAATACGTCAACAGCATTCTGGACGGCGTTGCGCGAAAGCTGCGTTCCACAGAAATCGCCGCGAAGCGGTCTTAGCACTTTAGTCGGTTGAACTTGCGTGCTTTCGAAAAGCACGCCCAATGTTTTTCTCGCGTGCCCGCATGACCTCTGAATTCGAACTGATTGAAAAATATTTCTCGCAGCAGCCGGTCCGCCGTGACGATGTAATCATCGGTGTTGGCGACGACGGGGCCGTATTGCGAACGCCGGCCGATAGGGACCTGGTTGTCAGTACGGACACACTCGTCGAAGGCGTGCACTTTATTAAAGACTGCGCGCCCCCGGATCTTGGATATCGTGCCTTGGCGGTCAATCTCAGTGACCTGGCTGCAATGGGTGCAGAGCCCGCGTGGGTGACATTGGCGATTACAGCGCCTTCATCCGAAGAGTCCTGGTTCCGGGATTTCAGTCGTGGATTCTTCGAACTTGCGGCGGCGCACGGTGTTCAGCTCGTTGGCGGCAATCTGGCCCGTGGGCCGCTCAGCGTAACTGTCGCCGTGCATGGTTTTGTCCCGCGCGGTCGCGTACTGCGTCGAAATGGTGCGCAGGTGGGTGACGTGATCTTTGTGACCGGGACGCTTGGCGACGCCGCTTTGGGTCTTCAGATTGCGCGCGGCGAAGGCGCGAAAAACTTTGGCGCAGAAAAGCTGCGGCAAAGATATTTGCGCCCGACGCCGCGGTTGAATGAAGGACTCGCGCTGCGAGAAGTCGCCTCTGCATGTATTGACGTGTCGGACGGATTGTTGGCTGATCTCGGGCATATCGTGGATCAAAGCGGCGTAGGCGCAGCGCTCGAATTGGCGCAGTTGCCGTTGTCCACCGAGTTTCGACAGTTGTGGACCGGCGACTGGAGCGTCCCGTTGTTTGGTGGTGACGACTATGAATTGTGTTTTACCGTGCCTCCCGGGCGCGCAGACAAGGTTTCCTCCCAGGTGAACGCAACGAGGATCGGGGCGATCGAAGCGCAGTCCGGAATTCGATGTGTGCGGGAGGATCGTTCGGTATGGATTCCCGAACGGCGCGGGTACGATCATTTCCGGTGACACGAGAGCAGCGCGGGTCAGAAACTTCCAGAATGTTCTTCAAGAAAAAAATCAATTGGGGCAGTCCCGCGCAAGTACTGGCAACGGGTTTCGGTGCGGGGCTGGCGCCGCGCGCACCGGGAACTTTTGGTACGCTGTTTGCTGTTCCGCTGTACCTTGTCATGTCGCCGCTGACATTGCCGATTTATCTGGCCGCGACGGCCGCGCTTTTCGTCATGGGAATTTTTATTTGTCGCCGTGCCGCCGCGGAGTTGGGTATTCAAGACGATCCGGCAATTGTCTGGGACGAAATTGTCGGCTATTTGATTACGATGGCCTTTGCCGGCGCGTCGCAAAATGGATGGGTGATCGCCGCTGGCTTCGTGTTGTTTCGAATCATGGATATATTTAAGCCTTGGCCGGTCCGATGGGCGGACCGACAGGTGCACGGCGGGTTGGGGATCATGCTGGACGACGCCATGGCGGGCGTCTATGCTGGGATTGCGTTGTATCTGGGCGTGAGCGGGTTCGCTTGATACAATTCGCGGTGCCGGGTTTCTCGGCATAATATCTCCGGTCAAATATGTAGGGCGTAGCACGGACATCATTGAACTCGTGCCGCCAGGATTTTTTAAAGAGGAAATACGTATGCACAACCAAAACCATGCGGAATTCATCCAGCGCGCGGGCCTCTTGTCCGCAATGGGTCTCGATGCGTCAGGACTTCATGGTTTGTTCGCCGGTCGACGTCGAAGCGAAGAAGACGATGATGTCGAGGAAGAAGAAGAGTACGAAGAACTCGATGAAGACGTCGATGAGGAAGACGACGCTGACGACTTCGATGACGAAGACGAGGATTTCGACGACGAAGACGAAGAGGATGACGACGCGGCCGACGATTTCGACGACGACGAGGATGATGAAGACGAAGAAGCCGACGAGTACGAAGAAGAAGACGAGGATCTCGGCCTCGACGACGACGATGATTTCGAAGACGACGATTTCGACGATGACGATGACGACGACCTGGATGAGGAATTCGGTGACGAAGGTGACGACGATCGCTAACGTCGCCTGATGTTCCTGACATTCGGTCAAAAGCGAACGCGCCTCTGGCGCGTTCGGCTTTTCTAAATTATGAATCTCTCGGTTCTTTCCGGAATCTCCTTCGGGCTTGCCTCAGGCGTCATCACGACACTGGGACTCATGGTGGGATTGCACGCAGGAACGCATTCGCTTGCTGCCGTTGCCGGCGGAATCGTGACCATTGCAATTGCCGATGCCCTTTCTGATGCGCTCGGGATGCACGTTGCGCAGGAATCCCAAAACCGGTTCACTGCGCGCGAGGTCTGGCTTGCCACCGGGGTTACGTTCGCGACCAAATTTCTCGTCGCATTGACGTTCCTGATTCCCATCTTCTTTTTCAGTCTCGACACCGCAGTGACCGTGAGCGTTGCATGGGGACTCATTCTCCTTGCAGTGCTTAGCGAAAGACTGGCGCGTCGCCAGGGCGTTGCTCCGATAGGCGTCATTTTTGAACATGTTCTGGTTGCGGTCGCCGTGATTGCGACGACGCATTACGTTGGACACGCCGTGGGGGCGTTGTTTTCAGAGTGAGCGCGGCAGGTGAGGTCGCGTTTCCAGAATCAGGCGCTCTTTTGGCAGGCCCCGCTCGATCACTTTGGCGCGAATCGAGTCAATCATCATCGCAGGAGCTGCGACATACAAATCGGTGTCGTCTAAGCGTCCCAATCCGTCAAGCGTCGGCAGAAGTGTCGTTTCGAAGTGCCGCACATCCGAACTTTCGGGCAGAGTTACGGGCCAGTAGCGAACGTTGTCCAGCGCATCCGCGAGCGCTCGACAATAGTTATCGAGATAGTGACCGCGCATCGGTGATGCGATCCAGACAAGTTCGACGTTTT
The DNA here is from genome assembly GCA_002450895.1 of Proteobacteria bacterium UBA6921. GTDB lineage: Bacteria > Pseudomonadota > Gammaproteobacteria > SG8-11 > SG8-11 > UBA6921. Next base: position 19,980 of record DKAR01000189.1, on the reverse strand, counting down.
GCGGAAGTTCCTGCGAGAGCGCATGCTCCAGCAGACTTTTGATCGGCGCAAAGCCGTCATCGAAGGCCAGGAATACCAGTCGGCGCCCGGCGCTTTCGCGCAGAATGAAATCTCCCTGCGGACCATTGATCACGACCGGTTCGGTCGGCCGGATGTGCAAGAGCGCCTCAAAGAGATCCGGATCGGTCTCGCGGTGGACATGGAACTGCAGATTCATCGGATCGCATGGGCAACTCGCGACGGACAAATCGGCGGCGAGATGGGTTTTAAGCGTGAGTTGTGCGCGCTGCCCCGCGTGATAGTGAAACGTCATCGAGCGCGGCGTGCGAAGACTCAACACCAAGGTATTTTTCGCCAGCGTTTCAACTTTTCGCACGCGCGTCTCGATGGTTTGCGGGCGAATCTCGGCGGCGGCGGAGTCTTCAATCTGTTCAATCAGAACATCGCTGCCGGCCGCGTAACTGCACAAAAGGAAAACGCCTTGGTCGCGCTCCAGCGCTGAAAGCGTGGCGTCGTGATTTTGTATCTTGATCAGATCACCGTCGATGCGACGTGCGCGGCACAAGCCGCACGCACCGTTGGCACACCCGTGGTTGAGTTGAATGCCGGCACGCAGCGCGGAATCCAGCAGCGATGCGGAAGGAATCTGCTCAAACTCAACGTGGTCGGGCAACAGGCGGATCTTCACGGGATTGCCACTCAATCTCCGGTGGATGAAGGACGGCGGGAGCGTGCAACACGCACACTAAGTAACATCCATCGTATCATTCCGGGCTGGAATCACGGCATTGATGCTGTGCTCGCCCAGTTTTTCCTTCAAGCGGTTTATGGCGGCGTTTTCGCCATGGACCAATGCCACTTTCGGCCGGTTCTTGAACGCCGTGATCCAGTCCACCAGCCCTTTTTGGTCCGCATGCGCGGACAGTCCGCCAATGGTGTGAACTTTCGCGGCAACCCGGACGGTTTCTCCCCACAGCCGGATGTGCGGCGCGCCGTCGACGAGGGCGCGCCCGGTCGTGCCATAGGCCTGGTAGCCGGTGATGATGACGTGGCAGCTCTCGCGCCAGACGTTGTGTTTGAGATGTTGCTTGATGCGACCGCCGGTGCACATGCCGCTTCCCGCGATGATGATTGCTCCCGACGCGATGCGATTGATCGCCATTGACTGTTGGGCGGTCCGGGTAAAGTGCAGCTTGGGCAATTTGAACAAGTCGCCACTGGACTTGTAGAGCTGAGCCGCTTCGTGATCGTAGACATCGACATGGTGTTGATAGACTTCGGTCGCCGCGATCGCCATCGGGCTATCGAGGAAGAGGGTCCAGCGACCCAATTCCCATTCGTCATAATGCTGCGCAAATGTGTAGAGAAGCTCCTGCGTTCGACCGATGGCGAATGCGGGAATAAGGATGTTGCCGGAATTTTCGCGGGCTTCTTTCAGTGCGGATCCCAACTCCTGCAAGGTGGCCTCCCACGGTCGGTGCAGGCGGTCCCCATACGTTGATTCCATGACGACCAGGTCCGCCTCGGTCACCTTTCTAGGATTGCGGAGGATCGGCGCGTCGCGATGCCCAAGGTCTCCGCTGAATACCGCGCGTACCGGGGTGCCGTTGCGGGTGTCGGTTAGCGTTACGATGGACGAACCCAGAATGTGTCCGGCATCGTAAAGGCGCACCGACACCCCCGAGAAAAGCTCCGTGTCCACATCGTAGTTAATGGGTCGGAATCGCTTGTTGACCACGTTGAGATCCCGCGCGGTATAAAGGGGCGGCAGTGGGCGGAGCCCTTTGCGCAAGCGCTTGCGATTGACCCACTCGGTTTCTTTTTCCAGTAGATAGGCGGAATCGCGCAGGAGGATAGTGGCCAGGTCTATCGTGGCCGGATGCGCATAGATCGGGCCGCGAAATCCGGATTTCACCAGCAGCGGCAAGCGCCCGCTGTGATCCAAATGGGCATGCGTGAGCACAACGGCATCGATTTCCGCGGCATTGAAGGGGAACGGATCGCGGTTGCGCGCCTCATCCTGAGTGCTGCCCTGAATGAGCCCGCAATCGACGAGAATGCGCCGCCCAGCCGTTTCAACCGCATGGCAGGATCCGGTGACTTCTTGCGCGGCACCATGAAAATGAATACGCATTGTTGGCATAAGACCCTATTTTTTCCGGCTACATGAATTGTCGCAGTTTCCCCTATACTGCGGGCTCCGAAATTTAACCTAATTCCGAGGTGAGGTAAGCCATGTCGTTTGACCAAATCCGTTCGTTTGTGCCGCCAGTGAGAACGCTGATGGGCCCGGGTCCTTCGGATGTTCATCCGCGTGTGCTTTCCGCAATGGCCCGCCCGACCATTGGGCACCTCGATCCGGTTTTCGTCTCGATGATGGACGAGATCAAGACGTTACTGCAGTACGCATTTCAGACCAAGAATGACCTGACCATTCCGGTTTCTGCACCGGGTTCCGCAGGAATGGAGACGTGCTTCGTCAATCTGGTCGAGCCGGGCGACAAGGTCGTTATTTGTGTCAACGGAGTTTTTGGCGGCCGCATGAAGGAAAACGTCGAGCGCTATGGTGGCGTCCCTGTGATGGTGGAACAGGAATGGGGCCGTGCTGTCGATCCCCAGCGTCTTGAGGACGCGCTGAAGGCGCAACGCGATGCGAAGATCGTCGCGTTTGTTCACGCGGAGACATCCACCGGCGCGCAGTCCGATGCGAAAACGCTCGCCGAAATCGCCCATCGCGCCGGATGCCTAGTCATCGCGGATACCGTGACGTCTCTGGGGGGCTCGCCGCTGAAAGTCGATGAATGGAAGCTGGATGCCGTTTATTCCGGATCGCAGAAGTGCCTGTCCTGCACGCCGGGACTTTCACCGGTGACGTTCAGCTCGCACGCCGTCGAGAAGATCAAGGCGCGAAAGACGAAGGTCAGCAGCTGGTTCCTCGACCTAAATCTGGTGATGGGTTACTGGGGCGGCGCGGTGAAGCGGGCGTATCACCATACGGCACCGATCAATCCCCTTTACGGTCTCCACGAAGCGCTCGTTATGCTTGCCGAGGAGGGACTGGAAAATTCATGGGAGCGACATGCCCGTAACCATCGCGCGCTGCGGGCCGGTATCGAGGCCATGGGGCTTTCGTTCCTGGTTCCCGAGTCGGAGCGTCTCCCGCAGCTTAACGCGATCCGCACGCCGGACGGGATCGACGAAGCCGCGGTCCGGGGGAAGTTGCTCAGCCAGTTCAACCTTGAAATCGGGGCGGGGCTCGGTGCGCTTGCGGGCAAAGTGTGGCGCATCGGCCTGATGGGATATGCCTCGAATATCAAGAATATAGTGTTCTGCCTCGGCGCCGTGGAATCCGCTTTGGTGCAAGCGGGTGCGCGCATTCAGCCTGGCAAGGCAGTGCAAGCCGCGCTGGAAGTGTCCGGAGCAAGATAAAGCCCTGTTTGTCTTAAATATCTGGCGCTCTGTGTCGATACTAGTTCTATCGGCACAGAACGTCTGAATCCGCGGCTCGCACGGATTGTTGTCGCGCCTCATCATGGGGTTGCGGTCGTTGCCTGTGTCGTGACATTGGGTCACCACATACAGGGTAACGAATGCGCGCTCCGCGGTTATTCGTTCTAGGTTGGGTATTGGCGTTATTCGCAACCGTGCTTGCGACGCCGGCCTATGCCGAAAGTGAACCCATTCCCGCGCGCATCGGCGTGCTCGCGTTCCAGGGCGAGGATAGCGACGTCAATCGCTGGGCGCCCATCGCGGACTATCTGAGCGCCGCCATTCCCACTCACAAGTTTACGATCGTTCCCCTGAATAACGACACCATCGATACGGCCGTCTTTGGCGGGGATGTCGAATTTCTTTTGACGAATCCGGCGTCCTACGCCGACCTCGAAGCCGCATTTGGAATCACGCGGCTCCTCACGGTGAGGAATCGCCGTTCGAATGGTGCCTACACCCAATTTGGCGCCGTCATATTCACGCGGTCCGACCGCGAAGATATTTCGACGTTGCGTGATCTGCGCGGCAAATCGTTCATGGCGGTTCACCCCAATGCTTTTGGCGGTTGGTGGATGGCGTGGCGTGAAATGAAAGAGAACGGGATCGATCCGCAAAAAGATCTCTCGCAATTGGAATTTTCAGGTTTTCCGCAGGACAAGATTGTTTTCGCCGTTCGTGACCGGACGGTGGATGCGGGAACGGTGCGCACGGATGTGCTGGAGCGGTTGCGCGACTCCGGTGTGATCGAAATGTCCGATTTCAAAACCATCAATCGCCAGGTCGTGGCGGGATTTCCATTCCTTCTGAGCACTCACCTCTACCCGGAATGGCCGCTGGCCCTGGTCAATCAAAAGATGATGGGCTTGGCGCAGCAAGTAAGCGTGGCCCTGTTGGGTATGCGCGAGGACTCTCCCGAGGCGAAAGCGGCACGCATTGCGGGATGGACCGTGCCATTGGACTACCACGCGGTACATGAACTGATGAAAGATTTGCGCGTCGGACCATATAAGCGCTACGGGGCGCCGACGCTGAAAGAGTTCATCTACGAGTACTGGCATTGGATCGTTATAACGTTGACGCTCGTGCTCGTCAGCGTGTCGATTTCGGTTCACGTCTGGCGATTGAACCGGCGGTTGCGCCGCTTTACGCAAGAACTCGAAATCCAGGTTGACGAACGCGCTCGTGCGCAACATTCAAGCGAATCGCAAGCGGAGCGAATTCGAGCCTTGTATACCGTGGCTTCGATGCCGGGGCTTTCGTTTGATGAGGAGATTGCTGAAGCGTTGCAGATGGGATGTTCGCTATTGGGAATGGAAATCGGCAAGGTGACGCAAAATGAGATTGCGGCCAATCGAAGCACCGTGATCAGCGTCTTTGGGCCACCGGATATTTCACTGAAGAGCGGAGATGTGCGAGCGCTGGATGAGACGTTTTGTATCATTCCCAGCCTCACCAAGCAGTCTGTGGCAATCGAAAACATGGGCACTTCAAAGTACAGAAATCTCCCGTGCTATAACACGCAGCGGCTCGAAGCGTTTGTTGCTGCTCCGATTTGGGCCGGGCAGCGATTTTTCGGCACCTTGAGTTTTGCCGCGCGCTCCCCGCGTGCAATTCCATTTTTGGAAACCGACCGGGACCTTGTTCAACTGATCGGTCGCTGGATCGGTGTTACATTGGAGCGAAAGGCACAGCAACAGGAAGTGGATATCGCCAGAGGTCAGGCGGAATCCGCAAATCGCGCCAAGAGCGAATTCCTGGCGCGTATGAGTCACGAACTCCGGACGCCGCTCAATGCCATCATTGGATACAGTGAGTTGTTGCTTGATGAGCCGGCAGTTCGTTCCGCGCGCGTCATAGAAGACGACGTACAGCGTATTCTTGCTTCAGGGCGTCATTTGTTGCATCTGATTAATGATGTCCTGGACATTTCAAAGATTGAAGCCGGTAAAATGGATTTGAATATTGAGTCCGTCGATGTGAAAGGTTTTATCGACGACATCCTGTCGTCGCTCCAGCCGTTGGTCGCGAAAAACCGAAACACATTGGACGTGCGCTACGGTGATGCACTCGGCGCATCGGAAACCGATGCGCTCAAGTTCCGACAGATCATGTTCAATCTTTTGAGCAATGCCCTGAAATTTACTGCGGATGGTGTTGTCACGGTCCGTGTGGAGCGCCTACTGGAAAATGGTGCCGAATGGATTCGAGTTGCCGTCTCAGATACGGGAATCGGTATGAGCTCGGAACAGCTCGCGCGGCTTTTTGTTGAATTTAGTCAGGCGACTACGGCAACAGCGGCAAATTACGGTGGAACTGGATTGGGTCTGGCGATATCAAAGAAACTAAGTCTGTTGTTGGGCGGCGATATTGATGTGATGAGTGCGCCGGGCCGGGGCACCACTTTCATCGTTCGATTGCCCGTCAAGGCTGTCACAGGCCTGAAATCTTCAGATCATAAAAATGGAGATCTGGCACATAAGGACGTGTCAGCGCGTCGAGCCCAGGCGTAACCATGGGCACGCAACGAAAGGATTCGCTACCAGAGTTGTTGCAGAAAATGGACGCCGTCGATTTACGAAATCCTGATTTGTACATCAATCGCGAGCTCAGCCAGCTCGAATTCAATTGGCGTGTCCTGGCACAGGCAAAGGACGATACGACGCCGCTGCTCGAACGCCTTCGTTTCCTGTGTATCTCGAGCACGAACATGGACGAATTCTTCGAGATCCGTGTGGCTGGCATCATGCAGACGCTCGATCTTGCGCCGGTGCAGCCGGGTCCCGACGGCAAACTCCCGGCCGAGATCCTCAAGGCCATCAGCGCGCGCGCACATGAATTGGTCGCTGAACAGTACCGCGTACTCAATGACGCGTTGATTCCGCAGCTCGCTGAGACCGGGATTCGCTTTATTCGAAGAAATGAATGGAGCGATGCCCAGGAAAAATGGATGCGCGGTTACTTCGAAAAAGAAGTACTGCCGATGTTAAGTCCGTTGGGGATCGATCCGGCGCATCCGTTTCCGCGCATTCTCAACAAGAGCCTTAACTTCATCATCACCTTGAAAGGGAAGGACGCTTTCGGCCGCAGCAGTAATCTGGCCGTTGTGCAGGCGCCGCGCGCCCTGCCACGGATTATTCCGTTGCCACCGCAGGAAAGTTCAAGCGGTCCACATGATTTTGTGTTCTTGTCGTCGATCATCCATCACTACATGGCGGATCTTTTCCCCGGAATGAAAGTAACGGGGTCATACCAATTTCGCGTCACTCGCAACAGTGACCTGTTCGTCGATACGGAAGAAGTGCAAGACCTGTTGCGGGCGGTTCAAGGCGAACTGCAGGAGCGCCGCTTTGGCGATACTGTGCGTTTGGAAGTCGTCGATGATTGTCCTGAAGACGTCATCAAATATCTCCTGAGTCAATTCGAGCTGGGCGCGGACGATGTCTACAAGGTGAACGGGCCGGTAAATCTGAATCGGTTGATCGGCATTTACGACATGGTCGAGCGCAACGACCTGAAGTTTCTTCCATTCACCCCGTCGGTACCGGCGGCGTTCGCGAAGACGGGCGACATGTTTGAAGTGCTTCGAAAGCATGACGTGCTAATGCACCATCCGTTCGAGTCGTTTGCACCCGTAATTGAATTTCTGCGGCAGGCCGCGAACGATTCGCATGTGCTTGCAGTAAAACAAACGCTGTATCGAACCGCGCCCGACTCGGCCATCGTGGATCATCTCGTCAGTGCCGCGCGTTCCGGCAAGGAAGTCACCGTGGTCATTGAACTGCGTGCGCGATTTGATGAGGCGGCGAACATTGCGCTGGCCAATCGCCTGCAGGAGGCAGGGGCACACGTGGTGTATGGCGTCGTCGGATTCAAGACGCACGCAAAAATGATTCTCGTCGTGCGGCGTGAAGGTAAGCAGTTGTGTCACTACGTCCATCTGGGGACCGGCAACTACCATCCGCGCACGGCACGACTGTATACCGACTATGGATTGCTGACGGGCAACAAGGAAATTGGCGACGATGTGCACAAGGTGTTTTTGCAACTCACCAGCCTCGGACGCGTCGCCAAGTTGCAGAAGCTGCTGCAATCCCCGTTTACATTGCACGACGGATTGATCGACAAAATCAGGCGCGAGACAAAGTTCGCGGAGCAGGGCAAGCCGGCGCGCATCATTGCCAAGATGAATTCTCTGGTCGAACCCCAAATCATTCAGGCGCTCTATGCAGCATCCGTAGCGGGTGTCACCATAGACCTGATCGTCCGTGGTACGTGTAGCTTGCGTCCCGGAATTCCCGGCGTATCAGATCGGATACGCGTCGTATCGATAGTCGGGCGATTCCTGGAACACACGCGTGCCTGTTACTTTCACAATGGCGGCGAGCCGGAAGTGTATTGTGCAAGCGCCGACTGGATGGGCCGTAATTTTTTCCGTCGCGTGGAAGTTGGATTTCCAATCGAGGTCAAGGCGCTAAAAGATCGCATCACAAAAGATCTCGAGCTTTTCCTGCAGGACAATACCCAGGCATGGTCGCTTCGCAGCGATGGCGTCTACGAGCGAAAGATGGCGCAAGGTGATGAACCGCTGGTTATGGCCCAGACAACCCTGCTGCGCGAACTGGCCAGCAGCTAGGCGCTCAGTAAAAAAGGCGCCTCGGCATCAATCGAGTTCCAGCTTTATCCCCATTTCCTTGACGTATTCAGATTCCTGATCGAAATCAGCGCGGAACAATGGCCGGTCCGCAAGCCAGGATTTCGCAAGCTTCAGTGTCAATCCATTGCGCGAAGCAGAAGTCGTCAGGCGAGGAGTCCCGTCCGCGCTGCGGTTGCGATGCAGGATTATCGCTATGCGCAGACACAAAGCGGTGCGCTGCAGAGCCGCTGTATTCCCCAGATCTTTCCAGACGGCGGTTGAGAATTTCCCGCGCTGGCTGCGAAGCACGGCGGCCAACTGTTTTTGCTCGAATGGGGTGAATCCGTCGAGGTCCGCATGTTCTGCGATATAGGCTCCGTGTTTGTGATGCTGGTTGCTGGCGATGTCGAGCCCGATCTCATGGAGCTGTGCAGACCACTTCAGCATGCGTCGAAGTTGTTCGTCCGCCAGATTCCACTCCGTGCGCACCTGATCGAACAACTGCAACGCGGTTTGTTCAACACGCACAGCCTGCGCCGGATCGATATGGAAGCGATTGGCCAGAGCCGCAACGCTGCTGCTGCAGGTGTCGTCATCGGGGGGCCAGCCCAGCATGTCGTACAACATGCCTTCGCGCAGCGCACCGTCGGAAACCCGCAAGAACTCAAGTTTAAGGACGTCGAACAACGCGCAGAGAATGGCAACTCCTCCGGGAAAGACCGGGGCTCGATCGGGATTCAGGCCCAGCGCCCGCAATTTTTCAACCGCCCCGTGCTTGACCAGTGCTTCACTGAGTTTTTCGAGTGATTCGCGCGTGATCCCGTCCGGGGTCCACTTGGATTCGCGAACAATATCGTGAACCGCGCGGATGGTGCCGGACGCACCAACGGAATTCTTGCCGCGGCTGTTGCGAAAATCGGACTCCACTTTCGCCAGGATTTCCGTTGCTGCTTCCCGCGCGCGCTGCATGCGCTTGCCGGTGATCTCTCCATCTTTGAAAAAGCGGACGCTAAAAGAAACGCAGCCCATCTCGAGGCTGCGAATGTGTGTGGGCTTGCTGTGTTCGCCAATGATCAGTTCAGTGCTGCCGCCGCCAATGTCCAGAACCAGGCGGCGCTCACCGTTGTCCGCAAGAGTATGGGCGACACCGAGATAGATCAGGCGCGCTTCTTCGTCGCCGGAGATGACTTTGATGGAATGGCCCAGCGCCTTTTCTGCAGCAGCGAGGAACTCTTTCGAGTTTTTGGCGTTGCGCAGCGTGTTGGTTCCGACGGCGCGCACGGCGCGGCCGGGCATTGCGCGTAGTCGTTCGCCGAAACGGGCGAGACAGGCGAGGGCCCGTTGTTGAACCTCCCGGTTTAGCGATCCGTCTTCGTCCAGTCCGGCGCCAAGATGCACCATCTCGCGCATCCGGTCCAACACCAGGAGTTCGCCCTCATACGCACGGGCGATCTTCATGTGGAAGCTGTTTGACCCGAGGTCGACCGCTGCAACAACGTCGGATGTTTTAGGCACGCGTTTGGCTATCCTCGGCGAGTTCTTTCAGCTGTTGCGCGCGAAGTTGCCAAATCATGCGCGCTCCGCCCGGGCCAGGGGATTCCAGTACAAGCAGGCGGGCTCCGGATTTGGATAAATGTAGTTGGGTCGCGGGATCCATTCCACACAGCTGCGCTGCCAGGTTCGAAAGATCAGGTTCGTGCCCGACGACGGCGATAACGGGTAGCCGAATTCTGCGCAGGAATGCGGATGTCGCCCTCAAATGGCCGCCAGGTCGAAGGCTGGAGAGTTCGAGTACGCCGTGCCGCGGGTGAAATCGGTCTGCGAGGCGCTTTGCGGTGTCCCGGGCACGCGGAAATGAACTCGTCACAATAAGGCTGATCCGGGGCACCAGGCTCTGTAGGCCTCGGGCGGTGACGGCAACTTCGCTGTGGCCCATCGTAGTCAATCGGCGTCGCGGGTCGTCCGCCGGGTTCGATCGCGTTTCCGCCAGACCATGGCGGAACATGATCACGTAACGTTGGTCTCTACTTTCGGCCTGTAGGCGAATCTGGGGTGGCCGGGGATTTTTTTGATTCATCGCCTAATCTTAATAGTGAGTGATGTGTAATTGCATGACACGATTTGAGTGACTCAATAATGCGGAATCCGTTTGCTGCGCTGCTTGTGCTGATCTTCGTCGCTTTGACGGGATGCTCGGAAAAGTTCGTCCTGAGCGGCTCCCCCGACGTCGCGGGGCTGCTGGTCGTCGAGCCCGAAATCTCGACCAAGAGCTTCATGGGGGAGCGGTCCGAGTCGAACGCCGTGAAAGTCGTTATACGTAAGGTCATCGGGGATCTACTGGTTGAGGGGGAGCGGGTCGGAGATTTGTTCGTCTTCCAGGGCTTGAAGCCAGGGCAGTACCAGCTCGTTAGCGTGTCGACGAAACCCGGGAAGAAGGAGATGACCTTGGCGGTCCCTTCAGAAAACGAGGAGCAATTCACGTTTGAGATCGCCCCGGGCGCGCCTGTCTATATTGGTGTGGTGAAAATCCAACAGGACATGCAATTGAAAGAACTGGGCATTCATTACCAACTAAGTGCCGATGCCCAACGCGAGCGATCCGCTTGGAAGTCCTTGATAGAGCAGCTTAATCGATCGCGCTGGAAGCCGGTGCTCGAGCGGCACCTCGACTCTATTTCTTAGTATTGTCCAACCATCTTTTTCCCTTTTTACCGGCCCTTACGACAGGTTCCGCAGCCGTCCCAACTGCAACGCGTGTCGCAACTTTCCCCCTCAAGAACGCGTTTTTCCAGTCGCTACACTGGCCAACATGTTGTAACTTTCTTGCAACAAACGGGACAGTAGACAGGTGTAAAAAGCGCATTTGTTGCAACTTTGCCAAAAGCTGCTATAACTACACCGCGTCGATACCGGTAGATCTACCAAACGACTCAACTACGGGAGAGCAACAATGAAGAAATCAGTAATCGCAATCGCAGTTGGCGCAGCACTGGCGGCCGCCGGCGCAGCTAACGCGGAAACCACGATTTTCGGTAACGCTCATGTGTCGATCGACAGCATCGACAACGGAACCGATGGCTACATCTACGTTAACAGCAATGACTCCGCCATTGGTTTCAAGGGTGGCGAAGAAATCGAAGGTGGCCTGAAGGCCATGTGGTACATCGAACAGGGCTTCGGCATGGACGGCAGCAGTGCCGGCGCCAACGCTGTTATCTATGACAAGAACACCTATGTCGGATTGGCGGGTGGCTTTGGCGAAATCAAGATCGGTCGCATCGACAGCCTGGTCAAGCAAGTGGGCCGCAAGGCCGACCTGTTCACCAACCAGTTTGGCGACGCTCGTTCGGTCACCAGCAAGTTCACCAGTGCTGATGCTCGCCCAGGCGATCAGATCGTCTACGCGACCCCGAAGTTGGGACCGGCCGTGATCTCCGTAGCTTTCATTCCGGAAGACGGCAAGAAAGACGCAAGCGCATTCGCAATGAATGTCATGATTGGTTTGGACACCATGACGTTTGGCGTCGGCTACGAAAACTACGGCAAGACCTATACGAATGCCACGGTTGCTACCCAGAAGGAAGAATCGACGATTCGTGCGATTGGCGCGATGAATTTCGGTGCAGCTTCCGTCAACTTCCTGGTGCAAAGCACGACCAACGGCAAGGGCGTCGATGGACGTGACACCACGGCTTTCGGCGTGGGCGGCGCGTTCAAAGTTGGCTCTGGCAAGATCAAGGCCCAACTCTATAGCTCCAGCGAAGACGACAACGTTCCAGATACCGAAGGCTCTGTTATCGCTTTGGGATATGACCATAGCTTGTCGAAGGCCACGATGGTCTATGTGACGATCGCTGCTTCTGCCAACGGTGACGCGGGAACGTTTACCCCGTCGGGTGGTGGTCACTCCAACGTCGCTGCGGAACGCCAGGTTCCGGCCGCGGGTGATGACACCTCGGGCATTTCGCTCGGCGTGTGGCACAAGTTCTAAGCCAAGCGTTACTTGAGTGTTAGTTTGTTACGGGGCCTTCGGGCCCCGTAGCTTTTTGTGGGCCTACTGTCGGGAAATGCTATGGACGCGCGCGAAGTGTTTGTGGGTCGTGTAATCAGGCTGGAGCTTGAAACCGTTACGTTGCCCAATGGTCAATCTGCAACGATTGAAGTCGCGCATCACCCTGGAGGCGCGGCGATTGTCGCGGAAGATGCGCAGGGAAGAGTGTGCCTTTTGCGCCAATACCGCCATCCGATCCGGGATTGGCTGTGGGAGCTTCCTGCGGGCAAGCTCGAGGCCGACGAGCCGGCCATGGCAACCGCCAAGCGCGAACTTGCGGAGGAAGCCGGGCGAACCGCCGACGATTGGGTTTCGTTGGGTTCCACGGTAACAACGCCAGGATTTTGCGATGAGGTGATTCACTTGTATTTGGCGAGAGGCTTGCGCGAAGTCCCGACGCAGCATGACGCCCATGAAGTGCTCGAGATTCACTGGCGCACTCGGGGTGAGCTCGAGACGATGATCCAATCCGGTGAGATTCGTGATGCAAAAACGCTGATTGCGATCTATCGGTGGATGTTGCTGCCGCCTGCCTGATGCCCCGCGCCGGCAGGATTTGCATCGTCCGCCAATCAATGGCAGTTTATGGCAACTTCACAAAAAGATCGTCGACCGCATTGAATCTCGGAACAATTGTCAGGTCATTCATTCCTTGCTCGCTCGTCGCAGCGATGGCATTGCAATTGGCCGGATGCGGCAATCGGGACTGGAATAATCCTTACCCGGAGTCCGAGACCAATCAAAACATTCATTACTCGTCTTTTTTCGAGCGCCCGAAACACCTGGATCCGGCGCAGTCCTACAGCTCCAACGAAATTGAATTCACCGGCCAAGTATACGAGCCGCCGCTACAGTATCACTACCTGAAGCGTCCCTACGAATTGATTCCAGCGACGACAACGGAAATTCCAAAACCGATTTTCGTCGATAAAGACGGACACGAGCTTCCAGCAAACGCGGAGGCGGATCGGATCGCTTTCTCGATTTACGATATTCATATCAAACCGGGAATACGTTACCAGCCGCATCCCGCTTTTGCGCGCGATGTGAGCGGGGCGTTTCTCTATCATGCATTGTCGCCCGCCCAGTTGGATCACATCGACGCCTTGGCAGATTTCGAGGAAACCGGCACGCGAGAACTGACCGCCGATGATTATGTTTACGAGATCAAACGACTTGCTCATCCCAAGTTGCATTCGCCGATCTTGGGTGTCATGGCCGAATACATCGTCGGATTGGGAGAATTTGGTGCCACGCTCAAATCCGAATACGAAAAGCTCGAGAAGGCGAAGGGCGAAGGTTTTTATTTAGATTTAACTCAATACCCACTCGAAGGTGCGTCCGTCATCGATCGGCATACGTACCGTATCAAAATCAAGGGCAAGTACCCGCAACTGCTGTATTGGCTTGCGATGCCGTTTTTTGCTCCGGTACCCCAGGAAGCAGACATCTTCTATACGCAGCCGGGTTTGAAGGCAAAAAATATTACGCTCGACTGGTATCCGGTCGGCACGGGCCCATACATGCTGACGATCAACAATCCGAATCGGGAAATGGTGCTGGTGCGTAATCCGAACTTTCATGGGGAAGCCTACCCCAGTGAGGGTGAGAGCGGTGATGCCGAGGCCGGCATGCTCAAGGATGCGGGAAAACCGTTGCCGTTTATCGATCGAGCGGTGTTCAAACTGGAAAAGGAAAACATTCCATACTGGAACAAATTCCTGCAAGGGTACTACGACACATCAGGCATTGCATCGGATACGTTTGACCAGGCCGTGCGATTCGATGCTGCTGGTGAAGCAACGCTCAGTGAAGAGATGCGCGCCAAGGGAATTCGGCTCGTCACGACCGTGCAAACGACTACCTCGTATATGGGGTTTAACATGCTCGATCCTGTCGTTGGAGGTGACACGGAACGTGCGCGAAAGCTGCGACTTGCGATTTCTATAGCGCTGGATTACGAGGAGCGCATCTCGATATTTCTCAATGGTCGCGGTATTGCGGCACAAGGACCAATTCCGCCGGGTATTTTCGGTTATCGCGAAGGCGCAGAGGGAATTAACCCCTATGTCTACAACTGGGTTAACAATGTGCCGCAACGCAAGTCGATCGACGCAGCGAGGCAACTGTTGATAGAAGCCGGCTATCCCGGGGGAGTGGACCCTCAGACCGGTGCTTCACTCATTATCAATTTAGATACGACTGTAAGCGGAAGTCCCGACAGCAAAGCGGGGCTGGACTGGTTGCGAAAACAGTTCAAAAAACTGAACGTTGAACTCGTCATTCGCGGGACCGACTACAACCGCTTTCAGGACAAGATGCTGAAGGGAAACGCGCAGTTGTTTGGGTGGGGATGGAACGCGGACTACCCCGATCCGGAAAATTTTCTATTCTTGCTTTACGGTCCAAACGGAAAAGTGAAATTTCAGGGAGAGAACGCTGCGAACTACAGCAACAAGGAATTCGATGCACTGTTTGTGAAGATGAAGAATATGGACAACGGACCATCGCGCCAGAAGGTGATCGATCAAATGGTCGAGATCGCGCGGCTCGACGCGCCATGGATTTGGGGATTGCACCCGAAAGAATTCGGCTTGTATCACGCGTGGTTTAGAAATGCCAAACCGAACCACATGGCGAACAATACACTAAAGTACAAGCGAATTGATCCTGAGTTGCGTTCACAAAAGCGCGCGGAATGGAATGCTCCGGTGGTTTGGCCATTGTGGGTAATTTTGATCGTGTTGGTGGTCGCTACAATTCCTGCACTGGTGACCTATCGCCGTCACGAAACGAGGGTCGAGCGGTGATTAATTACATTCTGCGCCGTATCGCCTACGCCATCCCAATTTTGATCGGTGTCAACCTCAT
Organism: Proteobacteria bacterium UBA6921; assembly: GCA_002450895.1. Taxonomy (GTDB): domain Bacteria; phylum Pseudomonadota; class Gammaproteobacteria; order SG8-11; family SG8-11; genus UBA6921. The sequence goes on along the minus strand of DKAR01000189.1, from coordinate 4,933 downwards.
CACATTCACGTTATTTTTTGTCGTGAACTCTCCGGAGAATATGGCTCGCATGCACCTTGGCATGAAACACGTCACGCCGGAGGCCATTGACAAATGGAAGCAGGATCACGGATATGACAAACCCCTATTGCTCAATTCAGCTGTGCCGGGCAGCGCAAAAGTCATTGACACCATCTTTTTTGAAAAATCCGTAAAGCTTTTTGCGTTTGATTTTGGGGATTCGGACGACGGACGTAACATCCGTCACGATATTCGCCAACGTATGTGGGCCAGCCTAGCAATTGCGATACCGGTGCTGATCGTCGGCTTGCTAATCAATATTACGTTTGCGCTGTTGGTGGCGTTCTTCCGCGCCACGTACATCGATCTGTGGGGTGTGGTGCTCTGCGTCGTGATGATGTCGATTTCGGGGATGTTTTACATCATCGGCGGCCAGTACCTGATCAGTAAATTGCTGCATCTCGTACCGATTTCCGGCTACGACACGGGTGTCGAAGCGGCCAAGTTTCTGATATTACCCGTCATTGTCGGCGTCATCGGCGGCATCGGTGCCGGCGTGCGTTGGTATCGCACCATCTTCCTCGAAGAGATGGGTAAGGATTATGTACGCACGGCACGTGCGAAGGGTCTTTCGGAAGTGCGCGTGCTGTTCAGGCATGTGTTGAAAAACGGCATGATTCCAATCTTGACGGGCGTCGTCGTTGTATTGCCCACGTTGTTCATGGGTAGCCTGATCACCGAGTCGTTTTTTGGAATTCCGGGGCTTGGAAGCTACACCATCGACGCAATCAACAGCCAGGATTTTGCCATCGTCCGCGCGATGGTCTTCCTAGGCTCAGTGCTTTATATCGTCGGCCTGATCTTGACTGATATTTCGTACACGCTGGTTGATCCACGCATTCGCCTTGGATGATGGTGACGATGAGCGAAACCAGCCAGTCACTACGCAAACCCGCATTGATCGCGATGTCCGTCGCGCTGCTGACTGCCACTATGGCTCGGGTAATGTTTCTGGCGCTTGAACTCAAACCCATTGTTCTTTGGACCGACGGGTTGATTTACCTTCTGGTTTTTAGCATTGGCCTGTTTGGAATGTACGCCGCAACGCACGAACATTTGCGCGCGCCGTGGCGACAGGTGAAGCGCCGGCGGCTCGCCATGATGTCGCTGGTCGTGCTGCTTGCGTTCGTCGCGGTCGGCTTGCTGGATTCGATTCATTTCAAGCAGGGCACGAGAAAAGAGGGTAGCGGTGAACTGGTGTTCAGTGGTGAGACGCTGAGCGTGCTGGATGCCATGGCTTCGCGCGTGCGGGAAAACGTAGAGCGCACCTATTCGGCTCCATTCGCGACGCATGCATTTGTTAAAGAGACCGTCGATCGCGGGGACGGCACTCAGGTTCGCGAGTTTCCAAGGCTTAAATATGGGGGTGCGCACCTTGCAAACCCAGACGACCGTGCAGGCGATATCGCATTGCATGCCGCGGGCGGGATTGCGGTTGCCATCGTCGTGGTTGGGATTGTTGCCATTGTCATTGCATTGCGCGTGGCACGCATTGCCAACGTATCGTTCGGTGTCGCGCTGACACGCATGATGCGGGGCGAAACCGATACGCCCTGGGTTGTAGTGCTGGGAACGCTGGCGTTTGTATTGGTGATCGTGTGTGCCGCCGCGATTCTTGCGCCGCTGTATCACATTTTTGGGACTGACAAGGTCGGCCAGGATGTGTTTTATCAGTCGGTGAAAAGCATACGGACCGGGTTAGTGATCGGTACGTTGACCACACTCATCATGCTGCCGTTTGCCGTCATGCTGGGAACAATGGCGGGCTACTTCCGCGGCTGGATCGACGATGTGATTCAGTATCTCTACACAACGCTCAACTCAATTCCCGGTGTACTCCTGATTGCGTCCGCCGTTTTGTTGTTGCAGGTGTATTTGAATACACAAGCTGAAAACCTTGAAACACTGCAGCGTGCCGACCTTCGGCTGCTGTTTTTGTGCGCAATTCTGGGCGTAACAAGCTGGACGGGACTGTGTCGCCTGTTGCGCGGTGAAACGATGAAGTTGCGCGAGCTTGATTACATTCAGGCGGCGACGGCCATGGGCGTGGGAAATTTCCGCATAATCTCCCGCCATGTCTTACCGAATGTCATGCATATCGTGCTGATCGCCGTTGTTCTGGATTTCAGCGGGCTGGTGCTGGCCGAGGCGGTGCTGAGTTATGTGGGCGTCGGCGTCGACCCGACGATGGACAGCTGGGGCAACATGATCAACNNGGTGTGGTGGTCGCTGCTGGCCGCGTTCGTGTTTATGTTTGTTCTGGTGCTCGCGGCAAACCTGTTTTCCGACGCGGTGCGGGATGCTTTCGATCCGCGCCTGCGCGAGCGCGCATAGCGGGACCAAGGCGCCGCAAGTGCGCCAAAGAAAAGGGGAAGGGGGCATGAAAACCTACCGGGCAATCTCAGCGTTTTTGTGTTGCCTGCTGCCGCTGCAATCCTTTGCGGCAACGATCAACCGCGCCGGTGATACGCAAGCGGTGACCATTGAGGAAGTACAGGCGCGTTTCCCCAATGCGCAAATCGTGTATCTGCCGGAATCCGAATTGCCGCGATTACAGGCTGAGGCGGAAAGGTTGAATGCGTCGGGNNCCGCGACTCTATGTCGTCGAGAACGCACAGGACCTGCAAGCCGTTCCGATGACCCAGCCTACCGGGGCGGTTGTTGCGAGTCCCAATCCTTGCACATCCAATCTTTCGTCCAGCCCCGGCCCACACGGCGGTGACGTGACCGTCTCGGACAGCCCGGTGGATATTGCCGTTCAGATCGTTTCGCGTTCCCACGTGCACAGTGGTGGAAACGACGACATGGCGGTCGTCGTATTTGTCATTGTCGGCTTTGTCGTGATCTATGCGCTGATCGCGTACACCGGAAAGTACTTCTACGATGCCTATTCCGGCTATCGCCAATGTCCAAAATGGTGGGACGTCACTCTGTCGACCGGTGTGTTCGGCGGTGATCGTGACGGTTATTTGAGTTCGTTGCGAATTTCCACGGGAGTCGAGGATGACGTTACGCGAATCGGTTTGACGGGTGAATTGGGTCGAATTCGCTTCAATTCCGCGGGTAGCGAATCCAGCATCGACAGCACCTATTGGCTGATTGGTCCGGCGGTGCGCTGGTACACGTCCGCGATGGCCGGTACCAGTTACATCAGCGCAGAATTGTTGGCCGGCACCGGTAGTAGTGGCCGCCTGGGAGCTTTGAGCGCGGCCCGATTGGGAATCAATTTTCCACTGGGTGAACGAGCGCGATTGGGATTCATGCTCGGAGCGCTCTATTCCGACGTACGGCGTACCGAGGGTACGCTGACGCGTGATAGCGAGACTCACACGATGTTTGGACTCGATTTCGGAACGCGGTTCTAGAGGCGAGTCGAACGCCCCTCAGGAGTTCTAGAAACCGACACGACCGTACGCTGTGGCGTACACGCTGCCATCGCGCAGTCGTTTGAACTCCATTTGCGGGTACCACGCGCCGGTTGTACCGGGCGTTGAGAAAATTACGTCGAACCGCTGTCCTGGACCGACGTCAAGTGTTTCCACAGTCTCCGGGGTTGGGTATTGGCGCCCGTCCTGTACATAAACGGTAAACGGTTTCTTATTGCCAGCAGAGTCGCGGATGCTGAACGTACCGCTGACGGAGTGCAGGCCAATGAGACGAAGTGCGACCTTCTGATTCGGCGATGTCGTCAATGTGGTTGCGGGTGTGGCGATGCCTTTGCCCTCGTTGCCGTTGATCAGGAAATAGACCGGGTTGTAATCGGCAAAGACCGTCGAGTCACCTACGGCGGTACTCGCGTGGTAGTTCGGATCCACACTGCTGAACAAATAAGTCTGCTCGACGTTGTATGCGGTGGTGGCACTCGGCGTCAGTTGATTCAGAAAACCCGTTCCGGCCGCATTGCGCGGTCGCACGATCATCGGGCCGTACATGCCCATTTCCAGATGCTTTACCGTATGCTGGTGACAGTGGTACATGTAGCTGCCGCCCATCACTGTCGTCGGCGTCCACGTGTAGGTGTCGCCGTCAGTGCGCGCGCCGAACTCCGGTACGCCGTCTTCACCTTGCGGGACATCCGCGCCGTGGAGATGAATGGTGTGACCGGGATAATTGGTCATCATTTCAAACGGCGTCGTCATCGGCATCCCCATCGGGATGGACAGTGTCAGATTCAGCGTATCGCCGATTCCGATTTCCACGGGAGGACCCGGAACCTGGCCGACGTTCGCCGTTGCACATGTTTCGGTGAATCCCCAAAACGTGATCGACTGGCCATCGCTCATGGTCTTGTTGGCAACGCTGACACAGAGTGTCTTGTTGATTGTCGCCGCATGTGAGGTGGACGCCGCTGCTGCGATGATTGCAACAACAAGCGCTTTTGCAGTCGATTGGCGGGTATTCATGACGCGGTGCTCCATCGAATTAGGGTGCGATGTAGATCGCGGTTCCCACACCGTTCAGATAGGCGCCATTCGCCGTCTCCATTTGCGCGGTATGGTTGTGCATGGGGTAATCGCCCTGTTGGTTCAAATCGAATAGCACTTCGATTGTGCTCAGCGGTGGTACTAACAGCACATCCAACTGTTTGAACGGAGATGTCTTGCGGACGCCGTCCACACTGATGACCTTCACATGATTCGCGTGGAAGTGGAAGGTTTCGGTGTACTGGCCCGCATTGAGAATTCGTACCAGCGCTGTCTGTCCTACTTTGCCATCGATTGCAGTGCCGATGCGGTCGTCCATCGCCGCCCGACCACCCATACCGTTAATCACGAAATAGTTAGCGCGGTAGCTGCCGGTCACGACGTTACCGCCAGCGGCCGCCACATCATTCCAATTGGGCTTGTCGAGGTCGCTGACCACCCAGACCCGT
>DKAR01000204.1 GCA_002450895.1 Proteobacteria bacterium UBA6921 | reverse complement strand
CTTGTAATCGAACATCGTCGGCGTGCCGGCGATTGTTTGTCCGAGCAAGTCGTCGCGCACGATCACGACGCACAGCCCGGCGGGCCCGATGTTCTTCTGTGCACCGGCGTAAATCAGACCAAACTTGGAGACATCAACAGGACGCGACAGGATCGTGGACGACATGTCGACAACCAACGGTACATTCCCGGCATCCGGCATATAGTTGAATTCAACGCCACCGATCGTTTCGTTCGGCGTGTAGTGCAAATAGGCGGCATCCTTGTTGAGTTTCAATTCGGATTGCTGCGGCACCGTGGTGAACTTGCTCGCCTCGCTGGTGCCTGCAACATTGACGGTGCAGTAACGCTTGGCTTCCGCAATCGCTTTCTTCGANNCTCCATCACCGACATGCCGCTGCCCTGCCAATCGAGCATTTCTTCCTTGGCTCTTTGCAGCACTGCTTCCGGCAATACCGCAGGCCCTGCACTGAAGTTATAAACGCGCGCCATAAATTGCGTACCTCTTAGTCCTAAAAGTTTTGGAAATAATGCGCCCTGCCTGGCGCTACCAATAGTAATTGACCCGAAGCCCCGATACGTAGGTTCCAAGGCTATTGACGTAAGATTTATCTCGATTCGACGAAGATGGAAACGCGCTCGACGAGTTACTCCGACCTCGACTCTGCGTAAAATCTTGTACGAATCCGGTTGAAGCCTCAATGCTGAATCGTTCGTTCAGGTAATATTCGCCGCCCAGCGCCACCGCAACCGTAAACCCTTGGGACCGAAAAGTAGACTCCGATGAGCTGCAAAGCGTTGCGCACCCTGCTCCGGTCGCCTTGGCTTCACCGTAAAAAACTGAGCCCGAAGCTTCCCAAAACACTCGAACTTCGGAACGAGATATGTACTTTCTCCACCCCGCAAGCAACTCCAGAAAACGACTCTCCTCTTTTGTTCTGTCGCTCGATTCAAACGAGCCGGAACTGGACCGGCTAGAATTGCGCTGGTTTGATGTTGAAAAATACATTCCGGCGGTGATGGCCGAATCCGCTCCGTGCATTTTCTTCGCATCGATCTCAAACGAACGATCATCCGGAAAAATCGGAACTCCGATTGAGTACATATCACTACTGTTGTTTTGTTCTCCCGCCATTGCCACCATCGACATGCCGCATCCAGTTAAAAAACAATAAAACCGCGCGCAACTACGTCCATTCGCCCCCCATTTGTTTCCAACAAAACCCAATGACGCGCGTACACTTAAGCTTCTTACGAGCCTCATCGAATCAAAATTTCTGCTACGTCGTCGGAGCCGCATCGACTCCGTTCTCTTCCTGTTCATCTTCGATGCGGGCGACGCCGACAAGTCGCTCACTCTCATCCAAATTGATCAGCCGCACGCCCTGCGTGTTGCGTCCGACCTCGGAGACTTCCGAGCAACGTGTACGCACCAGGGTCCCCTGATTGGAGATCAGCATGATTTCGTGCTGCTCTTCCACCAGGGCCGCACCGACGACCTTGCCGTTGCGCTCCGACGTTTGAATCGAAATCACACCGAGGCCGCCGCGACCTTTGACCGGGTAGTCGGCCAGTGGCGTTCGCTTGCCGTAACCATTTTCGGTTGCCGTCAGCACGCACCCTTCACCGCGCGCGATAATCAATGCGATGGCCTTCTCGCCTTCCGGCAAGCGAATGCCGCGCACGCCACCGGCGTTGCGACCCATCTGGCGCACGTCGCTCTCCTTGAAGCGCACGCACTTACCGCCGCTGCTGAACACCATCACATCGGACGTGCCGTCGGTGATGTCCACGCCGATCAATTGGTCGTCGTCGCGCAGATCGATGGCGATGATTCCACTGGAGCGCGGGCGCGAGAAATCTTCCAGCGAGGTCTTCTTCACCGTGCCGTGGCTGGTGGCGAAGAACACGAACTTGTTCGGATCGTATTCGCGGATCGGCAATACGGCGTTGATGCGCTCGCCCTCTTCCAGCGGCAGCAGGTTCACCAACGGCTTGCCACGCGATGCGCGACCAGCCTGCGGCAACTCGTAAACCTTGATCCAGTAGACCTTGCCGCGACTCGAGAAACACAGCAGTGTGTCGTGCGTGTTGGCAATGAACAGCTTCTCGACGAAATCCTCTTCCTTCACGGCCGTCGCAGACTTGCCTTTGCCGCCACGCCGCTGCGCGCGGTAATCGGTCAGCGGCTGCGCCTTCGCATAGCCTTCGTGCGAGAACGTCACGACGACTTCTTCTTCCGTGATCAGGTCTTCAATCGTGAGGTCTTCTTGGTTCACGACGATTTCAGTGCGACGCTTGTCGCCGTACTGGTCGCGAATGCCGACGAGTTCTTCGCGGATCACGCGCATCAAACGCTCCGGGCTGCGGAGGATGTCGAGCAGGTCGGCGATCTTGTCGAGCAACTCGCGATACTCGTTGATCGTTTCTTCCTGCGACAGGCCGGTCAGTCGGTGCAGGCGCAGATCGAGAATGGCTTGGGCCTGAACGTCCGACAGATGATAGCCGTCAGCCCTCAATCCAAATTCCGCTGCCAGCTCGCGTGGGCGCGAATTCTCGGCGCCGGCGCGTTCCAGCATGCCGGTGACGATGCCCGGCTTCCATACGCGCGACATCAAGCCGGCCTTGGCTTCCGCCGGGCTCTGCGATTCTTTGATCAGCTGAATGATGGGATCGATATTGGTCAGCGCGATTGCCAAGCCTTCCAATACGTGCGCACGATCGCGCGCCTTGCGCAGGTCGTACACCGTACGCCGCGTGACCACTTCGCGGCGATGGCGGATGAACGCCTCGAGCATTTGCTTCAGGTTGAGCAACTTCGGCTGGCCATCGACCAGCGCGACCATGTTGATGCCGAACACGTCCTGCAGCTGGGTCTGCTGGTACAAATTATTCAGCACGACTTCCGGAACTTCACCACGGCGCAGGCCGATGACCATGCGCATGCCGTCCT
>DKAR01000049.1 GCA_002450895.1 Proteobacteria bacterium UBA6921 | reverse complement strand
GTCGTACCAGGAATGCTGGTACAACAGCATTGTGCTCCTGAAATCCAACGATGGAGGCCGCTCGTTCACGAGAATTCCGGAAGAGTCGCCGGTGGCCGGCGCTGCGTTTCGTTACGAAGAACTTCAGGGGATGCCACGAGGGTTCTTTGGGCCAACCAATATCCTGCGGGATGGCGACTATCTCTATACGATCATCTTTACTACTGGCGGCGAGGGGCAAAAACGAGGCAACTGCCTTTTTCGAACGCGTAATTTCCCGGATGATGCCTCCTGGGAATATTGGACGGGTACTGGTTTCTATCCCTCGCGCTCAAATCCCTACGCCAGACCGATAGAGAAGGTACCTGGCTGCGAGCCCTTGCCGGGGCTAGCTGGCCGTGTGTGGTCTATTCGCCGCCATCGTCAGAGCGGCCTCTTCCTTGCGACTGTTGGTATGCAATCGCTCAACGCCGCCGCGGGGACCATTGGCATCAGTGCTTCGACTGATCTCAAGGAGTGGTCGCCGCCGTTCCCATTATTTTCACTGTCGCTAATCTGGTCCCGGAACTGCAAAGATACGACTCGATATTCCTATCCTTCGCTGATTGACCTAAATTCCCTCGATCGAAATTTTTCGGATATTGGTGACTCGGCAGAGATCTACATGACGGAACTCAAGGTGACCAATTGTGGCGCAACACTCGAGCGGAATCTTGTGCGCTTCAGCATTTCGGTTACCGTTCCCGAATCAGCGCCTTCGGAACAAAGGTAACGGTCAAAATGAGGGATATTTCAGGGAAGTAGCAATCCTTCGACAAGAAGCCTTCGAAATACACCATCGGCGCAGATTCAACAAGAAAATCTTGTCTACCTATTCCTTCAGGTCAGGCATTCTGCGCAGTGCAATTAGTCGGCGCTTGCCATCTCGGTTGGTTTGGCGTCCGTCCAATAGCTGCTGTCGTAACAGTACCCATATGTCTGCATTACCGAATCGCAAACACGACGAAACTCGGCTCGCTCCTCGGCTGTCCATGTCATCTCGTCTATCGTGAGAGGCTCATAGTCTGCTCCGCTGCGTTCTGGAAACTTCTTTGCGAAGAAATCTCCGAGACCCTCAATCTCCTCATCGCTGAATCCTAAATACGAACCTAGGCGCTTCGCCGTTGCGATTGGCGCATGCGCGATCTCAAACTGATCAATTTCGCAATAAGTGGGTACACGAGATCTAATCTCGTGCCACTCAAGCATACAGTCGCGCCACTCCGCACAGGCTGTCGTGAAATTCAAACCCGGAAATTTAACGCGCTTGGACTGTACGTTCTCTAGTCCACGCCGCCGACAAAATACTATTTTGACCTTCGGCCACACCTTGTGAAGCCACGGCGTGGCACGAATCGCATCGATGGTTGGTGTCTTCGCCGTAAAGTTTTGTTCACCATACAAGTCTGCATATGTTGCCCGAACGACCTCGTAGACTCGTGCCAATAGATCTTCTTTTCTCAAGCGCGCGACCTCCGCGTCTGCGCGAATGGCGCTTTCCGCTTGTAGCCAAAACTGGTCGACTGCCGAAACCAGAAGGGTGAGCAGGGGCGAAACATGCCCTTCCCCTCCTCCTTGATACCGCCCACTTGCGAGCAGCGCGAGTTGAACTACGGAGGTGCCGGACCGCGTCGTTCCAACAACGAACACGGGCGCGATATCCCCATTTGTCACAGCCTTCATTTTGACGCCACCCTCCTTCTAGACTTCTCGGTAAAGTTGACTCTCATATGACTCGTACAGTGCCTCGGGCGTCGAGAGCTGCACACTGAACGGGTTCTCCCACTCTCCCTTTTCGAGGGACGTAATTGCTTCAACCAGAGCGCGTTTGAGATCCTTTGTAGATCCGCTTTCGAAGAAGAACGTGCCCTTGGACTCTTTGATTCGCTCCCGCACCGCCGGAAAGTTCGCGCAAACGAGCGTCTTTTTCGCAAGAATCGCTTCATCCGCCGTCAGACAATAACTTTCTGGCCACATGGAGGGAACAACCACTATATCCACATCTGAGAATACGCTTGAAAGATTTGTCGGAGAGTACACTCCCCGCAACGTTGTCTTCAGTGACTGACCGTTTGTGTGCGCGACCCTTGCTTCCAGCTTTTCTCTATAGGCTGGATCAATCAGATTTCCAAAAATCTGCACCTCGATGCGTCTTGCTTCAACCGTGCCATCGGCTACCAGTTCTGAGACCGCATCGAGCAGCAAATCGACACCCTTGACCGGATGCACCTGGCCGATAAAACCGATGACGCATCGGTCGGTGCTTCCGAACTTCCGTTTTCGAACCGCCTGCTCGCGCGGGCGAAGAGGTCCATTAGAAATAACCTGAACCCGCTTTCTTAAGGGAAGGTTCTCTTCAATTGTGTGACGAGCAAACTCGCTGACAGTTGACAAGCCATCGAATTTGGAGAGCATCTCTCCAAAGAACACCTTCCGATGCTCGAAGTAGTCCAGTCGCTCCTGGGGGAAACACTGCTGACAATCCACGGCATGTACCTTTCCGCAGATGCCGCCGTCGTGCTTGCGTCGCAAATGTCCATTGTTGTGACAGATTGACAAGAATTCATGCACCGTGAATACCAGGCGTGAATCGGGCAGCCGGGCTCGCATGAAGGAAATGAAATCCAGTCCGAATCCGAGAAAATGGTGCATGTGGATCACGTCAGGTCGGAAGCTTTCAAGCAACCTGATCATTTCCAGCTCCCCGGGATAGTCGAAATTTGTAAAGAATCGGAAGTCGTAACCGCGACAGACGTAGACAAATTCGCCAGCTCCAACTTCGACCATGCGACTCGACTGCGCGGTCTTAAGCGGTTCACTGTCGAAATCCGAGGCGATAAACAGGCTATTCTCGCGACCGAACTTCTTCGCGGCCTGTTGAAACAAATCGTATGCTATGCGTTGCTGCCCGCCAGGCACCTTGTGCGGATGCAGGTAACAGAGTGTTGCAAGCTTCATGTTTTGTCCTTCCCTGGCGCAGCATCTGTCCTCATGAAAGTCACGAGATTCGCAGCATTAATCCCACGCAGTGGCATGGCGGCGGCAGCAGACGCCGCGCTGCTTTCATAGTGCACCACTTGAAGCGCCGGCGAGAGTGCGCAAGTCAATCCGTCTGCTCGCGCTCGCCTCGCAAGATCGCAGTCTTCGTGATAGGCGTAAAAATAATCGGTTGAGAATGGTCCCAGCGCGCGAAACTTATCGGTATCTCCGACGAGGCATGCGGCACCAAAATATTCGACTTCCTTGCGAACGAGTGTCGCCGGATACGTATTTCTCCCGAGTAATCGCGTATCGACGAGCTCGATCACTCTACCGTTTACAAGCGCGGCACGACGATCATGGACCAAGCCCTCGTGCTGCAACGATCCCCAGGGGTTGAACTGATATGCGGCGACTATCGCGTCGCGACCAACCGTTTCGCGCGAAATTTCGCTCGCATCGAATCGCGAGAACCGAAGGTCGACATTGCTCATCATGGTGATCCGTCCGCGAGCCCGCGAAACAAGAAAATTCATTCCCCCGCCGAACCCAAGGTTGTTCTCATGGGAAAAGACGGTGACATCGACTCCATACACCGTGCTGCACCATTCGGCAGCCAACTTGAGGTTGTCCACCTCCAGTCCGCTATTTGCAAGTAGAAGCAACTCCCAGCACGCATTGGCCGGACGATGCTCCATCAGACTCGCTACGAAGGGTTTAAGGAGCACGCTTGATCCCAACAAAACCGCGCAAACGGTTAGATCGACACTCCTCGCGGCATCGGCGTTCTCATACCGAAATTCCGCGGGCGCCTTGGTGAAAATTCGCCGCAGTGGCCGCCGAAGAAATTCTAGATATTCGTAATGCTCATCAAATGTTCGGACCATCTCCTCATAACTCAACCCGCTTTGCAGAAGATGAAACGTGTATTGCAAAAGTTCTTCCAGCTCCACCCGGCGCGGCGAAATGGAGCCCACGAGCATTTGTTTGCCGTCGCGGATAATGAGGTTCAACTCACCACGAGCAAATTCCGGTGGCAGTTGCAGCAGCAATAGAAAGCCATGTCTAGCGCGCCGCACGGAAACCCCAAGGTGCTTGGCAACGTCGTCCCGCCAGAAATTGAGATGTTTGACCGGAAGGATGGCAAAGCTGTTGGCCGTGCCCTGCACAATGACCTTCGGGTCCGAGAGCGGAATTTCCGACCATCCCGGAACAACTAAGTAGCCGCTGCTATAAATCGATGGATCAAAGAAATACTGCTTGGCAAAACTCACGTTCCGCGAAAATTGCCGTCTCTCCTTAATCCCCTTTTCAAGAAAATGAGCCAGCTGTTTCCTTTCCGGGCTCTGGGCACTAACAGAGCTGAGCTCCGATTTCGTGCTCCGATAGACGCGGTCGTCCCAACCGAGACTCGCTTCCAATATCTCGATATTCTTCCGGTTCCGAGAAGTAATAATGTCCGCGAGATTTACGATCACAACATCGTCCAATTCATGCTCTTCTGATCCCTCTCGACGATCCCCGTCTATCCGCGATTGCTGCAATTGATCGGACTCCACACGCGTCGCAGCTGCGCCAAGTTCCGAGTACCTCTCTTCGTGCAATTCCATCCCAATCCCCGTCGCATCTACGATAACGTTGCCAGCATTAATCTTTTCAGCTGACACGTCGAAACTCCTTTGATCACTCCCGTCACTGCTCTCTGCTGCGGCGCCCGGGTTTTGCCGATCCATGAGCCAAGGCAAACGGCGTCTTGTGCTGGCGACTCGCACTGTCACCGAGCTTGGGTCAACGTCAACAGGTAGCGGTACCACAAAAGCATGCCGACCATCGCCAACTCCAGCTACCTCAAGATCATTCCTATAGTCATCCGCCAACGCTCGTCCCAGCACGCGACCCTTGGCAACAACCTCCACCTCCAATGAATCATCGGGTGCCCGCGGATTCCACGCCCAACCGGTTACATGATCCTGATCGATACCATCGACGTAACCTTCCACGCCGCCGCGCAACAGCTTTTTGAAATAGGCACGAATCGAATTCATACCCACTCTCCCCGGATCTTCCTCGAATCAAGATGGATCATCCTGCGGAAACCGAGAAAATTGCCGTTACTCAAAGCCCAATGATCACAGCCGCGCTCACTGCAATGTAGTACAGGATCTGCGACATTTCCTTGACGATCTGGCGCGACTTTACGTCAACCTTTGGCAACACCAGAACCTGGTCGCCCTCGCGCATCTTGAGATCATTCTCTCCCTGGTCGAATGAGCCGTCGCGGTGAGCCACGACGATGCGGGAGTTATCGGCATTCTGCGTGTAGCCGCCGGCGCGCTGGATGTAGTCATCCAGCGAAAGCTTGGAGTCGTAGGCGATGGCATTCGGGAACAGAACCTCCCCACTCACCAATACAAGCCCATCGTGCGCGGGGATCTTGATCACGTCACCGTTCTCCAGCAGCAACTTGTCGCGCTCCGTGGCCTGCGCGACCAGAACCTGCCCCCGCGGCTCAATTTTACGAGCGCGGTCGACCCACTTGAGGATCATGTTCGCCTCTTCGTCGCGTAGCCGCGCTTCGTCGCTCGTACCGCTGCGCGCCGTTAACACCGTGTTCTGGAGGCTCGTCAGCGAAGTATCCAGCGCGACCTTCTGGCGGTCTTTCACGCTCACACGAAACAGCTGAATGTTTTTGGCGTCCGAATGCGTGGACAACTTGACTTGCTGCATCAGGTCACCAAGCTTTGCCCCATACGGCAGCACGTATTCCTGCGCCCCGACGTGCTCGCCCTCCACGCGCACCGTGATGGTGCCGGGCCTCTTGTCTGCGGTGTATTCCACCTCATCGCCATTTCCAATCGTGACAGTTCCAGCCTTGGCGAGCGCGTAGTATTCAACATTCTTAATGCTGCCCGTGTTGCGGGTTACCCGAACGTTGGTTGCCTGCGCCATCGGCTTCGCCAGTCGCGACAACTCTGCAATCGAAATTGTGTCGGACTTGAACTCAAAACGCTTCGCATTCTCCGCAAGACCCAATGCCTTAATGGTGTTCTTGCGTGGCGGCACGAATATAACGTCGCCATCCGCCAGTTGGACCAGCGGGATCTGACCCTTCAGCATGAAGTCATAGAGATTCAGCCTTGCGCGCACTTGTTCGCCGCGTTTCACCTGAACATCCAGAAAGCTGCCGCGCTCGGTATCGATACCCCCCGCCTGATCGAGATAGTTCAGCGGGCTGTCCATGGACGTGCCGTTGTAGAGACCCGGGCGATTGACGAAACCGCCTACGAACACGCGTACCGGTTGCGCTGCTGCTAGGCTGGCGTAGCTGTAGACATTCGAGCGGAACACCTTGCGGATTGCCCCCTCGATGACCTTTTGAAGATTGCGATTACGTATGCCGAGGACCTTAACCGGACCAACCTGAGGCAGGAAGACGTTGCCCTGCGGGTCCACGACCAGCAAGGTATCGTATTCAATTCCGCCCCATAGACGCAGCTGGATACGGTCGCCTATAGCGATGGCGTAGTCCGGATTGAATTGCGCAGGTCCCTGGCGGGCGAAGCTGCCAGTGAAGAGCTGCGCACCAAACACATCGCTCTTCAGGTTCTCCGAGTAGTCGAAAAGCTGTGGCGCTTGCGGCACTGTTTCAGCGGCTGCCTCGGATGCTGTTCGTTTGACTTTGCTGGCACTTGACGGCACTGCCGGTACACCCGGCGCCCCCTGCATGAGCGCAGGATTTGGCGGCAATCCATACTCAAGTGCTGGACCCAGCTGGGCAGGCCCCGGGGTCTGCGCCTGAACCTGCAGTGCGGCGAACATTGCCAAAACGAGAAGAAACGAACGACGCATAGATCAATCCTTGTGTTCGCGAACGATCGCGGCAAGCAAGCGCACAATGCCTGCGACCACAAATGCGACGAGAACAAAAATGACGATGTTGTATATCCGCCGCGGCTCCAGCGGATACTCGGGAAGTGTCGGCGCCTGGAATACGGACAGTTTCATAGGAAAGACACTGCCCGGCGCAGCGGGATTCTTGCGCTCCTCGGCAATGCGCTTTTCCGCGGCCGCGATCTGAAAATCGAGATCTGATATCGCTGGCGCCTCCGGGGCAAGGTACCGGAGCAGCAGACTTCGCCGCGCCTTCAGGTCCTGTATCTGCGCGTAGCGTTCTGCTTCGTCCACGAGCATCGCGTCAATAGCATGCGCCATCTTCGGATCATAGGCCTGCGCCCGAATGACCAGTACTCCCGCGTAGTCGTCGTAGTCGATACCTACGCGGGACAGGAAATGCCGGTAAAACCACTCCTGCGGGACATCCCTGGACCACATGCGCGAAAGGATGTCGCGCTTCCTATCACTGAAGTGGCCACGCAAATCGAGCGCCTTATCGAGACGGTTCAGCATGTCCATCGACATCAAGTAATCCCGCAACAAGAGCTGATCGGATCGCCCTCCACCAACGGAGCTCGTGAGAAGCGACCCCAAATCCAGTGACGGCGCGCCGCCCACTTCGCTACGCGGCATGACAATGCGTGCCTCAGAGACGTAGCGATCCGAAGCGAGCGCGCCCCAGTACAGCACCGCGAGAGTGCAGGCGATGAGGGTGGCGTATGTCGTATAGCGTGGCACGGAGACCGAGGCCAACAATCTCAGCAATCGCTCGCCGAGGCGGGTGCGGGCACGCGTCGAAATGCTTTCAGATGGGCTGCTCATGAGGCGGCAAGGGTGGTCTTGTATGCCTTGAGGGTGTCGCCGATATCATCAAACCAGTGAGCTTGGCCGTCATGTAGCAAGATTCCGGCTTTGCAAAACTGCGTTAGCGTGTTTTCGGCGTGCGACACCATAATCAGTCCCGCGCGATCGGTCAGTTTTCTGAAGGCCGCGAGGGCTTTGTCGCGGAACGCGGCGTCGCCCGTGGAAGTAACCTCGTCTGAAATATACACGTCGAAATCGAATGCAAGTGACATGCCGAACTGCAATCTCGATCGCATACCCGAGGAGTACGTTTTCACCGGCTCATCGAAGGCATCACCGATCTCACAAAAATCCTCGATTTGGGCAATGCGCTCAGCCATGTCGGATTCATGCCCGTGGATGCGACAGATGAACCGTGCGTTTTGGCGTCCCGTGAGCGAACCCTGGAGCCCGCCAGCAAAACCCATTGGCCAGGATACCCGGCAGCGCCGCTCAACCGTGCCGCGCGTGGGAGTGTCATTACCTCCAATGAGACGAAGCAAGGTCGACTTGCCCGCACCATTCCGCCCTACCAGTCCCACATTGATCTTGGGTGGTATCCTGAGGTTGATACCCTGCAGGACCCACTTGCCGGGACCGTGATCGGTGCGATAACGCTTGTACACGTCGTTAACGACAATCATTGCGCGATGATCTTACGGGCATATCGCACGTGCAGTGCCAGTCCGAGAAAAACTGTTATCAGGGAGAAACCATAGAGAACCGAAAGATCAGCCTCCGGGACGACATGGTAAAGCGGAAAGAAACCGCCACGCATGATCTCAACACCATGAAGAATGGGGTTGTAAAACATCCATTCGCGGTACGGATGCGGCACGAACTCAACCGGAATCATGAGACCAGATACAAAGTAAAGTGGCACGAAAAGCAACTTCGCGACATTCGCGATATCGGGCAGCAGCTCGCCGACAACGGATAGAATCAAGCCAAGCCCGAGGCCTGCTGTCCACAACCCGGTGAAGGCCGTCAGTACTTCCAAAGGGTGATACGGCACGATGGTGAAACCGGCCAACGCGGCGCCAGACAGCATAATGAGTGCGACGATTAGTCCCAGGAAACCTTCGAGAGCGGCGCGGACGATAACGGTGTCCACCGGCTTCACCTGTCGATAGGCGAAAAGCGCCGAATTGGCCTTGATGGCCTCCATTGAGCGCAAGGCGGTGTTGCGCGTCATGAAGAATCCCAGCAGGCCAGTCATGATAAACATGCCGGGGTCCGCGCCCGGTGTGACGCGTACGCGCGCAATCTCGAAGAACAGCGTAATGAAGGCGACGTGCGATATCGGTTCGGCCAGTAGCCAAAGCCAGGCAACTCGGCGACCGGACAGCCGAAATACCGCCTCACGCAAGAAAAGCGCGCGCCAAACCGCATAGGTGACCGACAAGGGTGATCGGATGACTGCAGTCACTGGAATACCGCTTTGGATGGAGACCTATTTGGAAATGACAGACAGAACGATCCTACTGACGGCCGATCGGACATGGCCCCGCAGCGACCGAGACCGCCGCCTGAATAAGACAGCAGATCCGCTAAATTGCGACCGAGCCTGCTCCCCCCAGCATCTGAGCGGCAAAGGGCGCTTTCCCAACTCGCAACGCTACCGACAAGTCGACGTACCGGTTCCGACATCCCTTAATACTAGTAGTTGCGCAGAACACCTCTCTCCCTGGCCCCGGACGGCTGCGCGATCCCTGCACCCGGAAGTATAGTTGGGAAATCAGTTCAGGAAATCAGTATGTTACAAAAGGTATACAGAAATTCGTTCAGGAAAACCGCACTCCCGGCTCCCGAGGATCTGGGGTCAGGCGTCCTCTTCGGGCATACCTGCCGCGTGATCGGTCTCTCAAAGTCTCTGGAAAGCTTCCTTCCGCATGGGGCGCAGGCCGCCAACGGCCGCGGACTGCGCGTGGCGCGCCCAATTATCGGCCGATTCCGACGTATTCCCAGCCACTGCGCCTGAGCAGCGCCGGGTCGTATTGATTACGGCCGTCAAACACAATGGCGCTCTTTAACGTTGCCTTCATCGCATCGAAATCCGGGTGCCGGAACGGCTTCCATTCGGTTACCAGGACCAGCGCATCCGCGCCTTTCAAAGCCTCGTACTGATTCTCGACCAAGGTGACACCATCGGGGCGAAACCACTCCGCCGGCCACTCGCGGCGCGCGACGGACATCGCTACCGGATCGTGTGCACGCACCGCGGCGCCGGCTGCGAGCAGCGCGTTCACCAACACTTCAGAGGGCGCCTCGCGCATGTCGTCGGTTCCCGGTTTGAAGGCGAGACCCCAAACAGCGAATGTCTTGCCTTTCAGGTTGGTGCCGAAGCGAGCAGCGACCTTCTCGAACAGCACATGCTTCTGGCGCTCATTGCGTGCTTCCACAGAATTCAATACATGCGGTTCGAACTTGTGATCGGCGGCCATGCGGATCAGCGCCTTCACGTCCTTC
>DKAR01000130.1 GCA_002450895.1 Proteobacteria bacterium UBA6921 | reverse complement strand
TCGCGTTGCTGTGGCCCGAGCGCGGCACACTGACTTATAAGCTCGAGCGCTACAACGTCGAATTTGAATTTCGTCCCACGCTGTTTACGCAGGTCAATGCCGACATCAACGCGCGCATGGTCGATCGCGCGCTCGAGCTGCTTGCGCCACAAGCGACCGATCGCGTGCTTGATCTGTTCTGTGGGCTAGGCAACTTCACGTTACCCATTGCACGCCACGCGGCGCATGTGACCGGTGTGGAAGGCGAGGCAGGCCTGGTGCAAACCGCGCGCGACAACGCGGCGCGCAACGNNCATGTTTCCCCACACGGCTCATGTGGAGGCCATCGCATTGTTCGAGCGTTAACTCGATATTTCTTCAAGGAATAGCAATAACTGCCGAAAAGGGATTTGACGGCTGACTACCCTAGTTTTGCAAATGTTGAACAACGCCCGAAATTCAATCGCTTCGATCACGGCGGCGCTGCTGGCGTCTGCGTCCGTTTATGCCGCGACGCCGGAGCCGATTCCGGCCGATCAGCAGCAGGAATTCGTGGCTCCGTTTAATGAAAACGGTCCGCCGCCGCAATTCGTCAATACGTCCACGCCGCCAAAACCACCCGCGCCTGCGCCCGCGGCCGCGCCGACTCCATCACCTACGGCAGCACCAATGGTTGCACCAAAGCCAGTGCAAAAGGTCGCCACGCCAGTGTCCGCACCCGTTCCTGCGACCGAACCGGTTCTAACAACCGCACCAAAGACGGTGCAAAAGGTTGCGACACCGGCGCCCATCAGTGAACCGCCCACCGCGCCGGTTGTAGAAGATAAGAAACCGGTCGTGGAGGAAAAGAAAAAAGTCTCTCCGCCGTCGGAGAAAGCGGCTCGCGCATCGACCGCCGCACACCCCGAGGTCGCCCGCGGCATCTTCACAACACGTGTCGTGAACAAAGAGCCCTCGGACAATTTGACGGAAGTGCCGGAAGACACGCAACGCATCTATTTCTTTACGCAATTGAATGACCTCAAGGGTGAAACCATTCGACACCGGTGGGACCGCAACGGCATACCGCAAGGGGAATCCACGTTTGAAGTGGGCAACTGGCACTGGCGCGTCTGGTCGTTGAAGACGATCGGTGGGCGTGCCGGAAAGTGGACCGTCAAAGTGTTGAATGGCGCCGGAGATGTGTTGGGTGAGTATTCCATCCAGGTCGGTTCGCCACCGCCTCCGCAGTAACACGAATTCGGTTTTTGCGACGAGAGTGTCCGATCGCAAAAACATTCCAACCGATCCAAAATCAGCCTTCGGCTTTTCGTTGTTATGTCCGCGACGATCGGCATCCTGGCGCCGTCCTCCCGCCGTTAGGGGATCAAGCATCGCTCAAAGAACTGGATTCCCGCCTTCGCGGAAATGACGGCGCCGGGATGTCATCTTGAATTGTTTTTGATGTCATCCCCGCGTAGGCGGGGATCCAGTTATTAAATGCATTACTTGGGTTCCCGTGCTCGCGCACGAGGGCGGGCGATTTGCAGGAACAACAGCCGACGCAGGAATTTCACGACATCACAACGTCAAGGCGAGTTTGATTTGGCTCACGAGTCAGCGCGTTGCTTTCGAGTGTTCCTGCTCGCTGAATTCCTGCCGTGCCTTCGCGTAACTGCGCAACCGGTCTTCCACCGCGCGATTGAGACTGCCTTTGGGAAACTCACCCGCCTTGTCGCGGGAACCCACGTCCTGGCCTGCCAACAAACTCATCGCGTCATCGACCGTGCTTGCGGTGAATACGTGGAATTTTCCGGACGCGACCGCATCGACGACATCCTGCCGCAGCATGAGGTGCCGCGCGTTGGATTCCGGAATGATCACCCCTTGTTCTCCAGTGAGTCCGTTTTGGTTGCAGACGTCAAAGAAGCCCTCAATCTTTTCGTTCACCGCCCCGATGGCTTGGATCTGCCCAAGTTGATTTACCGATCCGGTGATCGCCAGCGACTGTCGCAGTGGCCGATCGGCGAGGGCGGAAAGCAGGGCAGACAGCTCCGCCATCGATGCACTGTCGCCATCAATCAATCCGTACGACTGCTCGAACACAAGCGTGGCTGAGAGGGACAACGGCACGTTCGTCGCGAACCGTGATGTGAGATAGGCGGAGAGAATCATGACGCCCTTGGAATGCACGGCGCCCGACAGTTTGACTTCGCGCTCGATGTCGACGACATCGCCTTTACCCATCCGCACGGTGGCCGTGATGCGCGACGGCTGTGCATAGGCGCGGTCGCCAAACTCGAACACCGATAGGGCATTCACCTGTGCGACCTTTTCGCCGCGCGTGTCGACAAGCAAGACGCCATCGCGAATGTTATCGAAAATGTTTTCCTGCACGCGGCGCAAGCGCACATGGCGCGCCTCCCAGGCGCGATCTACATGTGCTCGTTCCACCAGCGACGCCTTCGCGGCGCGTGCCCAGTAGTCGGACTCGCGCATCAGGTCGGTGATATCGCCCAGATGCGTCGACAGCTTTTCGCGATCGCCGGCGCGGCGCGCACTGTGTTCAATCAACCGCGCAATCGCCGAGCGATCGAAGGGCAACAGCTTCTCCTTGTGGCACAGGGTGCACAACAGCCGCGAATACATGGCGAGATTTTCATCGGTCCAATCGACGCTCTCGTCAAAGTCTGCGGCGACTTTGAACAGCTCATTGAACTCCGGATCCAGCTCCGCCAGCAGGTAATACAGAATGCGCGGCCCGAGCAAGACGACCTTCAAATCGGCCGGAATCGGCTCCGGTTCCAGCGACACCGTTCCCAGAATCCCCAGCAGCTGTCCCAGCGACTCGATGCGGATGGTGCGTGATTGAAGAACGCGCTTAAGGCTTTCCCACGCATAGGGTTGTGTCAGCACACGCTGCGCATCCAGGATCAGGTAGCCCCCGTTGGCCGTATGAACGGCACCCGGCTTGATCAGCGTGAAATCTGTGACGAGGGTTCCCAACTGAGAAATGTGTTCGACCCGGCCCACCAGGTTTTGGTGTGAGGGCAGGATTTCATAAATCACCGGCGCGCCGTGTGATTCTGAATGATCGACCATCACATTGATGCTGTAGCGGCGCAGGAACGAATCGCGATCCTGCATGCCTGGCAACATCGTTGGTGTCGAGGATTCTTCCGAGCGGCGAAATATATCGCCGTTCTCGATAACGTCCCGTTGCACGGCGTCCAGATATTCATTCACGTTTGCCAGTCCGGAAAACCCCTTGCGGGTTTCCATCACGATCTGTTCAACGGCCTGCATCGTGACTTCGCGATTGAGTTGTCGCACGCGAGCGCGGCGTTCCCGGCGCGTACGTGACATACCGTGAATATAGCGTTCGAGTTTTTCCTGCAGCTCGGCCGTGTCCTGCTCGATGCGCTTTTGATCTTCCGGAGGCAGTTTGTCGAACTGCTCCTGGTCAATCACATTACCGTCACGGATTGGAGCAAAGGTGTATCCGGTCGGCGTGCGAAACAGGCTGATCTTCTTTTTCTCGGCTTCCTGCTGCAATTGAGAAAATTGCGCCTCTTCGCGCTCCTTGAGTTCCTCGTCAATCTTCTGCACACGCGCGCGATAGGTATCGCTGTCAAACGCGGCCGGAATGAAATGATTCAGCTCATCGACCAACTGTCGCATCGCTTCGCGCAGCTTGGCGCCCATCCCGGCCGGCAACGTCAATGCACGTGGCTTGTGCGGCTCAATGAAATTGAATACGTAACAGAAGTCGCCGGGGGTCGGGTCATTCGGTGCCTGCTCTTCAAGCACGGCATGAACCACCGTGCTCTTTCCCATCCCGGCAGGGCCCATCACATACACGTTGTAGCCATCGCGCCGAATCCGCGCGCCGAATTGCACCGCGTCCAGCGCACGCGGCTGGCCCACAATGGCCGTGACCTCGATGCCGTGATTTGTGGTATCGAACGGCAACGCCTGCGGGTCGACGCGGCGCTGAAGCTTGTCCGGTGGCAACTCTGTGCGGATGGCATCCATCGTTAAGGTGTGTCCTTTTTAATCACACCCTACATGGCGCCGCGGGATTGGGGGAGCGTGGATTTACGGAGTCCCGGTATCGGGTAAATAAAGTTGTAAACGAAACAACAAGAAGGGGAGCGGCGGCGGGTTGGAAGGGACTACAATTCAGCGAGGCTTCCCCCGGATTTAGGGTTTGGGATTTTTTTGCACAGCATGGTGCTTGATCATCGTGAGTTCGTTGCCGCCGTCGGAGCTGACACGGTAAAGCAGTTCGTCCGTGGTGCGGCGCATAAGCGGAATTCCCATGCCACCGATGGGGCGCTGATCCAGTGGAAGTGTGAGATCGGGAAGTGCCGCCTTCGTCGGATTGAACAGGGGGGCATGATCCTCGAGGCGGATGTGCACGCTCGAGCCGTGCGGTGCGACTTCGATGCGGATGGCACCCGGGCCGCCGCGATAGCCGTGAATCATCACATTGGTGATGGCCTCGTCGATTCCCAGTATCAAATCGGCGCCGAGGGTGTCATCGACGCCGAGGGACTTGAACACCGTTGCAATAAATTCACGCGCCTGCGCGAGGCTGTCCAGGTCTGCTGGCAGCTTGAGGCGAAATTCTGTTTTTGCGTTTTGAACGCTTTCGTCAGAAGGAGTCAACCGCGCCCCGCACGTCACCAGACACCATCGGGATGTAGACGTCGAAACCGAGGGTCTTCATGATGCGGCGCACGCTGTCGGGTGGGTTAAGCATCTTGAGTTTGTCAGACAGTCCGGAAGGTACGACGTCGGTTTCCGGGTGCAACAATTTGTAGCCCTTGTGGATGGCGCGGTAGCCGGCGCTGGCCATGTAGGTCACGCCGCCCATGTCGAAGAGCAGGGCAGAAGAAGTCTTGCAGGCCGCCGTCACCTTTTCTTCAAGGCTCTTGGCGTTGTTGGCATCCACTTCGCCGGTAATGGTCAGAACGGTGACCGGTTTTTTGCCCTTCATGGTCGAGACGTTAATTTTCATTTCTGCAGTCATACGGCGTCAGCCTCTCTCAATTTGTGTTCGGGAAATAAGCAGCCTCCGCCGCTCCGGAAGCCACTGTCCGTGTCGGGCTCCACCGTCTTCCCATAGGCACTGCACCGCGGGCCGGGAAGGCGCGAGCAGATTATACGCATAATTCACCCGTGGCCGCATCCGGGGTCAGGGAGCGACCCTCGCCGCCGTCAGCAGGGTGATATCGTCGAACTGTTTCGCCCCCACTCCGTGGCGCGCAAGTGCGGCAGAAACCCGGCTGAGCATGTCCGTGGTCGGGCCGTGCCGGGCATTGATCAATTCCTGCAGGCGTTCAGCAGAAAAATCAGCGCCGATGGCGTCGCGGGCATCGATTACACCGTCGGTATAGGCCG
>DKAR01000137.1 GCA_002450895.1 Proteobacteria bacterium UBA6921 | reverse complement strand
ACCGGTTAACGAATCACCCCTGGGGCTGTTCAATCCTATCGAGGATGGCCCTATCCTGGAAGAAGACTACGGTATTCCACGCCGCTACCTGAAGGGCATCATGTCACCCTGGGCGGTTAAACGACTGCATGAATACAATGGAGACATCACCAAATTCAAGGTGGTGAAACTACGCCCCTCGGTGCTGGAACTAATTGCCGTGGCAAAAACCGAGCCGGGCGACGAAAACAATCAGGACATCTCTTCGCTGGTAGGCAAGGTCGATATTCGCCAGCTGGAAAAATTTTCCCAAGACGATCCCGATGCCTATTCCTATTCAGGCGGACTGTGCCTCGCCAATCAGGGACTGCTGGAATTCGTCGAAATGTTCAAGGCACCGATCAAGGTTCTCCACCCGTTGCTAACAGCAACGCAAGAAGGCAACTACAAAGGAACGGAAGGTCTCGCTGCAATTCCATTTGAGGGAGTCATTCTGGCCCACTCCAACGAATCTGAATGGGTCGCGTTCAAGAATAACAAGAATAACGAAGCCTTCCTCGATCGTATTTACATCGTGAAGGTTCCCTACTGCCTGCGCGTTTCTGAAGAAGTGAAGATCTACCACAAGCTGGTGCGCAACAGTAATCTCGCCAACGCACCCTGCGCACGCGGCACGCTGGAAATGATGGCCCAATTCGCCTGCCTGTCACGCCTGAAGGAACCCGAAAACTCGAACATTTATTCGAAAATGCGTGTGTATGACGGCGAAAGCCTGAAAGACACGGATCCGAACGCGAAGTCATATCAGGAATACCGCGATTTCGCCGGTGTCGATGAAGGCATGACCGGTTTATCGACGCGGTTTGCGTTCAAGATCCTTTCGAAAGTCTTTAATTTCGACAACACCGAAGTGGCGGCAAACCCGGTTCACCTGCTTTATGTTCTGGAGCAGCAGATCGAGCGCGAACAATTCCAGCCCGAGACGGAAGAAAAATACGTTTCCTACATCAAGGGCTATCTGACGCCCCGTTACATCGAATTCATCGGCAAGGAAATTCAAACAGCGTATCTTGAGTCGTACTCCGAGTATGGGCAGAACATTTTCGATCGCTACGTCACATACGCAGACTACTGGATTCAGGACGAAGAATATCGCGACCCCGATACGGGTGAAGTGTTCAATCGTTCATCGCTGAACGATGAACTCGAAAAAATCGAAAAGCCAGCGGGTATCAGCAATCCGAAGGACTTTCGCAATGAGATCGTCAATTTCGTTTTGCGCGCCCGTGCAAACAATGACGGCAAGAACCCAAAGTGGACGAGCTACGAAAAACTGCGTGCAGTAATTGAGAAAAAGATGTTCTCGAATACCGAGGATCTGCTTCCGGTCATTTCGTTCAATGCGAAGGCATCGGCTGAAGACCAGAAAAAGCACCAGGACTTCGTCGAGCGCATGATGAAGAGCGGTTACACGCAAAAGCAGGTCCGACTGCTATGCGAATGGTATCTGCGCGTACGCAAGTCGTCGTAAGCGAGGTCAGCCTTTGTGGCGCAAATTATCGATCGGCGGCTCAACGGAAAGAACAAGAGTGCGGTAAATCGGCGGCGATTTATTGAGCGTTACCGTACTCAAATCAAGAAAGCGGTTTCCGATGCCATCGCCGGCCGATCGATTACGGAGATCGAAAAGGGCGAAAAGATCTCGATCCCGTCCAAGGACATTTCCGAGCCGACGTTCCGGCACGGCTCCGGCGGCACGCGCGAAAACGTTCATCCCGGCAACAAGGAATTCATCACGGGCGACAAGATCCCCCGCCCGGGCGGCGGCGGTGGACGCGGCCGAGGAAAACAGGCCAGCAACTCCGGCGAAGGTATGGATGATTTCGTCTTCCAGCTTTCGAAAGAGGAGTTCCTCGAATTCTTCTTCGAGGATCTGGAGCTTCCCAACCTCGTAAAAACCCAAATTGCGAAGATTCCGGACGTGCGCAAGCAGCGGGCCGGGCACACCCACGACGGAACTCCGTCAAATATCAACGTCGTTCGTTCGATGCGCGGCGCAACCGGCCGCAGAATTGCCCTGCGCGCCCCCTATGCGAAGCGGCTCGAAGAACTGGAAGCCGAACTCCAGGGTTTGTTGCTCGTGTGCGGGGAAACCGACGCGCGTGTAGTGCGGGTCCGCAAGGAGATGGACGACATCCGTCGCAAGATGTCCGCCATCCCGTTCATTGATCCGTTCGATCTGCGTTACAACAACCGGATTGAAAAACCCAAGCCGACGACCCAGGCAGTGATGTTTTGCATCATGGACATCTCCGGGTCGATGGATCAATCGAAAAAGGATATCGCCAAGCGATTCTTTATCCTGCTCTATCTCTTTCTTACTCGGGCCTACGAAAAAATCGAGCTGGTGTTCATATCGCACCACACGGTCGCCAAGGAAGTCAGCGAGGAGGATTTTTTCTACTCGCGCGAAACCGGCGGAACCGTTGTATCAAGTGCGTTAAAACTGATGTCGGAAATCATGCAGGCCCGCTATCCGACCGGCGACTGGAACATCTATGCGGCACAGGCCTCGGACGGCGACAACTGGAATGATGACTCCCCGATCTGCCGGGATATTCTCATTTCCAAGATCGCCCCATTGGTTCAGTATTTCGCCTACATCGAAATCACCAACGAAAATCCGCAAAACCTCTGGCGCGAGTATTTGAGCGTTCAATCGATGTGCAGCAATTTCGCCATGCAACGCATCGAAAGCGTCAATGAGATTTACCCGGTATTTCGCGAACTGTTCAAGAAACAACTTGCATGAAAAAAGAAATCAAAAAACGCGAACTGCTCTCCGAAGGACCCGAGTGGTCCTACGAGCTTATCGAACGCTATAACGAAGCGATCGCCGGCGTCGCGGCCGAGTACAAACTGTCGACCTATCCTGTGCAGATTGAAATCATCAGCGCGGAACAGATGATGGACGCGTACGCCTCCATCGGCATGCCTGTGTATTACAACCACTGGTCGTTCGGAAAACACTTTCTTTCCACGGAACAGCGCTACCGTCGCGGTCAAATGGGTCTGGCGTACGAAATCGTCATCAATTCCAATCCATGCATCTGCTATCTCATGGAAGAAAACACCATGACAATGCAGGCGCTGGTTATTGCGCATGCGGCCTACGGCCATAATTCTTTTTTCAAGAACAACTATCTGTTCACGACGTGGACGTCCGCGGACGCCATCATCGACTACCTTTTGTTCGCCAAGAATTACATCGCCGACTGCGAAAAGCGCTATGGGTTGGCGGCGGTGGAAGATGTGCTCGACTCCTGCCATGCCCTGATGAACTTCGGAGTCGATCGCTACAAGCGCGCGCAAAAGCTCTCCACGGTTAAAGAGGAATTGCGCCAAAAGGAACGCGAAGAATACCTGCAACGTCAGGTGAACGATCTGTGGCGAACGATACCGACCAAAGTCACCGAAGGCGAGCAGGAAAAAGAGGAGCGTTTTCCGCCAGAGCCGCAGGAAAATCTGCTCTACTTCATTGAGAAAAACGCCCCGCTGCTGCAACCGTGGCAGCGCGAAGTCGTTCGCATCGTGCGCAAGGTCGCGCAATATTTCTATCCGCAACGCCAGACCCAGGTGATGAACGAG
>DKAR01000195.1 GCA_002450895.1 Proteobacteria bacterium UBA6921 | reverse complement strand
ATTCGGCGCGCCTCGCTCATCAGCTTGTCGACGTGATAAAGAGTCATGCGGATAGGGACTTAACGCCAAAATGGCCCAAGCTATTGTGCGTAAATCTACGCACAGTCGCAATGAAAACGTGCCCACTATACTGGACATACTCGTCCGCCGATCATTCTGGCCACCATGGACACGAAACTGATCGAAGCTCTCCAAAATCCCGCGCGTTTCCCGCATCCGACCTCCGAAGTCCGGCTGATCGAAACGCACATTTCCTGGGTGNNGGCCCGCCTCGACAAGGTTCTCGCGCGCGGGGAGCTTCATTCTGAAGACATGGATCGGCTGGCGACAGAACTTGCACGGATTCACGCTGATGCACCCCGGGCGGATACGGCGTCCGGATTCGGGACCCTTGATGCAGTGCTCGCACCGGTGCTGGAAAATTTTGCACAGATTCGCGCGCGGGAGTTTCCGCCAGATCTCGCACCCACGCTGGAACAACTGGAGCGATGGACTCTTGCGCAACGCGACCGGCTCGGACCATTGATCGAGCAACGACTGATCGCCGGGAATATTCGCGAATGCCACGGCGACCTGCATGCGCGCAACATTGCCTATCTAAACCACCAATTTGTCCCTTTTGACGCTATCGAATTCAATGCCAATCTGCGCTGGATCGACGTGCTCAGCGAGATTGCCTTTACCGTCATGGATCTTGAAGCCGATCACTCGCCGGAATTTGCGCGACGGCTGCTGAATGCGTACGTCGAACTGACTGCGGATCATTCCGGATTGCCGCTTGTGCCGTTTTATCTCTGCTACCGCGCCATGGTCAGGGCCAAGGTTGCCGTCATCGGCGCGGTCGATGCGTCGCCGCAACAGCGCGATGCCCTGCGCGAAGAGTTTCGATCCTATGTCGCACTCGCTGTGAGGTACACACGACCGGCCCCACACGCCGTCATCATCATGTGCGGCGTTTCCGGATCGGGAAAATCCACAGCGGCGCTGCGCCTCGTCGAGGCCTTGGGTGTTATCCGTATACGAAGTGACTATGAACGCAAGCGCCTGGCCGGTAAGCATCCGGACCTCGATCTTTATTCGCCGAAAATGAGCGAACTTACCTACCAGACCTTGTACGAACTCGCCGCCGAAGCTCTGCAAGCCGGGTTTATTCCCGTCCTTGACGCGACATTTCTTGACCGATCTTCGCGATCCGCGGCAATTAACCTCGCCAGAAAACACGGAGCTGATCCCGTCATCATTCATTGCGACGCGCCGGTCGACGTGTTGCGTGCTCGGGTGTCGGAACGAACCCGGCGCGCCAACGATGTTTCAGACGCCGACCTCGCGGTACTCGAAAAACAGCTGGAATCACGCCAACCATTGACTCCCGACGAACAGAAGTTGGCTTTGTCGCTCTTCGACACAGGCAATCCCGAACTGCAATACCTGGTCGAAACCGTCAAGCGACGCTTGCAAATCACTCATTAATTTTCCCAGCAGGTCGCGATAATTTTTGCTCATGTCGCGAGAGTCGTTGAACCATGCGACGCGCCGCAACATGACCACTAACTCACCGAGTTCACAGGCGTTTCGTTGCTTGTCGAAATTTTCACTGCGCAGCGTTGTCCCACTCTATAAGGGAGACTTTGCCCAGGGTAGGCGCGCCATCGACATGAAGTTCGGAGGTTACTGCCATGACGCACTCCAACCGCTTCGCCACCGCACTGTTCCTGCTGGCCATTTCAAGCCCGCTGGCCGCCCATGATCTGCCATTGTTCGATGAAGGTGTTCGCGAATGCTATGCGCGCGCGATGATCGGATTCGATTCGGTCATCAATTCGCGCCTGGGGCTTCCTCCCGAGCACGCTCTGGCACTGGCACAGCGGCCCGACGTGGCGCCGCTGACGGAGGGGGAGTATCGCGATGACATCCTGATCGTGATGTGGGGCGCGTACCTGTGGACCAGCACGCCGCATAACTATGCACTAAATGTGTTCTTTCGCTGCGCGCGCGAACAGGACCGAACAACACAGGCAGAATTCGCCGGCTAGCACCGGCGCAGGATTCTGAAACGCATCGCGGGGCCACAGGCCCGCGATGTTTCTTTGATGTAATGCCGGATTAACTTCGACAGCGGGCCGTGGTCCCGGCTTTGTTATTTCTTCTCGAATGGAGCGACCAGCGTACGAACAACCTCGTACTCTTTGTCGGAGGTGGCGGCGAACCCGCTGTAGCTCGGATCGAGCGCGTGAATAACCGGCTCATGCTCAGGATTCTTGCTGTCGAGCTTCAAAAACGCGTCGCGCACCTTCGCGACCATTTTTGGATCCATCTTGGATGAAGCGACGATGTTGTACGGCGGAAGCGGCTCTGAAGAATAAATGATTCGCAGCCCTTCTTTCTCCCACTTAAATGCGGTCGTGTCTTTCAGGATTCCTGCTTCGAAGTCTCCGTTCTTCACGCCGCGAGCAATGTTGTCATAGTGCCCAATGAATTTGTACTCGCCGAGCTTTTCGAGCGGCATTCCGGCCCCCACGACCACGGCGCGTTGAAGAATTGCAGCTACGTCACCGAAAGCGAACGTCTTACCGGCCAGATCGCTGACCTTCTTGATCGGGCTGTCGTCACGCACAACGATCATCAGCTGAAACGAACCCTGCCCCTGCGTTATCGTCTTGGCAATCAACTGTACGTTGCCTTTGTCCTTGGCCTTCAGGTAGGCCACCGGCGTGAGATAGGAAAGATCAACTGAAGCGGCGGAGACTTCCTTGATCGCGCTGGGCATGTCGGGCGAAAGCTGCAGTGACACCGGAACCTGAAGCGTATCGGTCAGATATTTGGTCAGCGGCTTCAGACGGCGGTGCATCTCCGCCGGAATATCCATTGCAACCGAGCCGAATTTCAGTTCAGCGACTTCGGCCTTCACAGGCGCGGATACGAACGTCGCGACAATAGTGGCAAGGGCATACAACGATGAAAACAAAATGCGGAATTTCATGATGCTTCTCCTGATGAGACTCGGTTCTTTCCGGGCCGCCCGACTTCACTCGCGATCCTGGAGTAATGGGTTACGGTGTTTCGCCCGGTTTCCTTGCTGTGATACAAGGCTATATCGGCACATTGGAAGAATTCTTCGGGGGTCTGGACCCCCAAGGCGTTTGGAATGGTTGCGGCCCCGACGCTGACCGTGACCGGGATCCGATCCGCATTGAAACTGAACGAGTGCTCCTGAACCATTCGCCGCAATTTATCGCCCACCATTAACGCATCATCAGCCTTGGCACGCCGGCAGATCGCCACGAATTCCTCGCCTCCGATTCGGCAAACAATATCGGTCGTTCGGAGATTTTCCGTCAGTATCTTTGCGAGCCGGCGCAGGACGGTGTCACCGGCCTTGTGGCCAAATTGGTCATTGATGTTCTTGAAGTGGTCGACGTCCACGATGAGGATGCTGGTGTCCTCCCCGTGCCGGACCGACAGCGCCACCTCCGTTTCCATCAGGCGCTCGAACTGGCGGCGGTTGTAGAGGCCCGTGAGCGGGTCGGTAATGGCGAGGCGCTTGAGCTCGTCGTTCATGCGCTTCAACTCATCCGATTGCTCCATCAGCTGCGAATTGGTTTCGCGCAGCTTGACGTCTGCGAGTTCGATTTTCGACTGGAGGCGCGCGTGAATATCGTTGAGTTGCGCCCGCATGGTATTGAACTGGGTTGCCAGCATTCCGAATTCGTCCTGCGAATCGATCGGAATCCGGTTCGCCTGGATCCGTCCGAATTCATCGACGGTATCCGTCATCGATTTGGAGATGATCGATACCGGTCGAACGATCAGATACGAAAGCGCCAGGAATTCTCCGATGGCAATCAGAAAGATCATGATGCCTTCACGCATGATCATCGCGAATTGCTGGTCACGCATTTGATTGGCGATGCGCGCCGTATCCAGTCCAATTTTCAATTGGCCTACGACTTCGTCATCAAAAACGATTTCGCGATCAAAGAGCACCCATCCTTCCGGATTCACCGGCTGCGTGCCGGCTTCCGCCATGGTGTTGCCCTTCCGACTGCTCACGCGGGCATAAAGGATGTCTTTGGATCGAATGATGTCGTCGAGCAGCAGCTGGATACCGTGATAGTCGTACGCGACGACACGAAAGGCGATCGACTGCGCGGAGAACCGCGAAATATCTTCACCGCGCTGTTTGATTTCGCGCAGAACGTCCTGCTCCTGCTGGCGCAGGGTCATGAAGCCGTTGGCACCGAGCGCCATGACCAATACGCTCAGCAATACGACAATCATCTTTTGTCGTATGCCGAACCGGAACAGTGCGGAAAACTTTCCTTTCGCCTTCAAGAGAAGCCTTTTTCGAGTCGCGATTTGCCGGTCGACGCGCGCGCGCCGCCGCCCTACACCAGGCATAAGGACGCCCGGTCGTCGTCAGAATCGATATCGGGTCCGGGCGGGAATTCCTTAGGTGATCAATACATTCCGCTACAATCGCTGACGCATGCACCGGGCGGGACACATGCTAAACTCGCTCACTTTCGCAGAGGTTAGGGAAGTCAGAAACGTGAAAAATCAAAGACTCCTCGCCACCGCAGTACTTCTAAGTGCGGCCCTTGCTTCGTCGGTCGCCAGCGCAGCCAGCGCCCTGGCGATGGGGGTCGGTTTGGGCCTCCCCTACGGCAATCTGGGCGTCAATTTCGACATTCGGGTGACTCGGGATTTCCACTTCACCGAAGGCATTGGATCGGGATACAGCGACACGGGGTATGCCGTAGGCGGTCGGTACTACTTTTACGACCTGAGCGACAATATGCGGGCCCGTTTTACCGCGCTCTACGGCGACTATGGCGGATTGAAATATCGCACTACCGACAAGGCCGGGCGCGCGGTGAACAAGTCTGGTGAAGATTTTGAGAGTTTGGCCCTGGGATTGGGATTCACCTGGATGAACAGCGGGTCGACCCGGCTGTCCAACGACGGCGCCGGGTTCGAGTTCGATATCTTTTATGTTGATTCGTCTTACGTGAAATCGCGAGCGCGCGAACTGGAACGCGAGGGCTACCTGATCAATACCGTGGGCACCGACTACATCGGCGTCGCCTTCGGCTACCGCATGACGATCGACTAATGCGCCTGGCAGCGATCGGCACAAAAACTACTTTCGAAGCAGTCGAACCAGAACATCCATAAAGGTGACTCTGTCGAGCGGCTGGGAAAGAAAGTGCGCCGCGCCCAAACTGTATCCCAGCGTTTTCTCATCCGTCATCGTCAACATGATCACGGGAATGTGCGCGGTCGCCGGGTCATTCTTCAATTCCTGCAGAACTTCCCACCCGTTCTTTCCGGGCATGATTACATCCAGCGTGATGATGTCAGGTTGCGTACGACGCGCAACTTCAAGCGCCTGAACACCGTCACGCGCGAAATCCACCGAGAAACCCTGTCGAGTCAACAAGCGCAAGACGAGATCCCGCGCCGTCGGGTCATCGTCAACGACCAGGATCTTGGGAAGTTTTCGGCGCCGCTCGACCGGAACTTCCGGTGGCAATTGCGCCTCAGTGAATCGTATCGATTTGGGATCCGGAATATCCTTGCGCGGCAGATCCGGCGGGAGAGATCGTGACGGAGGCGGCACAGGCTCCTTCACATCGGCCGGCACGACGATCGTGAAAGTCGATCCCTCGCTTGGCTGGCTTTCGACGCGGATGTCGCCACCCATCAATTGGCAGAATCGGCGGCTGATGGCGAGACCCAGACCGCTGCCTCCATAACGCCGGGTTGTCGACGTATCTGCCTGGTAAAAGTCCGAGAAAAGTTTTTCGATTTGCTCCGCCGTAATTCCGATACCGGTATCGGCGACCGCAATTTCGACGCGCTCCCCCTTTTCATCGTTCACGCGCGTAGCGCGCACATGGACCCGCCCGCTTTCGGTAAACTTCCCGGCGTTGCCGAGCAGATTCAACAGCGCCTGACGGAGTTTCACCTGGTCGGCGTGAATCATGCCCAGATTGTTTTCGCATTCAAGCGTCAGGGTATTTCGATTCTTGGCAATAATCGGCTGGACGGTATCGACCGCTTCGCGAATCACCGGCTCGACATCGAAATTGGAAAGCGCCAGCTCGTATTTTCCGGCTTCGATCTTGGACAAATCCAGAATGCCATTGATTAGCGTCAGCAGGTGCGAACCCGCGGAATGGATTTTATCGAGATCTCCGACAAAGGATTCAATGCCCGCGCTGCGCGCGTCTTCACGCAGAATTTCACTGTACCCGATAATGGCGTTCAGCGGCGTTCGCAGCTCGTGGCTCATATTGGCCAGGAATGCGCTTTTGGTCCGACTCGCCTCCAAAGCATGGTCGCGTGCAACCGCGAGCTCCGCCGTGCGTTCGGCGACACGCCGTTCCAGATCGTGGCGCGTCTGGCGCAGTTCGATTTCGCTGGTCTGCATCGAGCTGATCTGACGCTGGAGATTCCCTGCCATCGAATCGAATGTCTTTCCGAGCATCGCCACTTCATCCGTACCGGAAAAATTCGCCCGGGCATCAAGCCTTCCGTCGGCGAACTGGTATGCAACCGCGCTCAATGCGCTCAGTTTTCGCGTCAGCAGGTGCCCGATCAGCACGCTCACAAATGCGATAAACAGCATGCCTGCGAGCCCCGTCCTGATTCCGGCATTCAGGGCTTTTCGATTTGCCGCCACCATCTCGGCGTGCGAAAAATTGATGGCGATTGTTCCCATTCGTCCTGCGACGTTTCCGATTTCCTGGGACTTCCAGAAATGATCCGGCGAATCGTTGAACTTCTCGAATTTTGACCCCACCTCGTCGACCTGACTGCTGACGACGATGCGTCCATCGCGATCCAGCAGCCAGACCTTGGACACATGCGGATCATTGATGACCTGTTCGACGTAAGGCTGAAGTTCGTCGAATTCGGCGGTAATCAATGCAATTCGACTCAGATCACCCAGCAGGGACAACAGCACCTGCTCCGAATTGGCAAACTGCTCACGACTGGCTTCCTCATTTGTCTTGAGCGACGCCAGAAGCGCGAACGTCACAACAAATGCCTCAAGCACAAAAATGACGACCGCGATGCGGTACTTGAGAGAGAGATGCCTCATGGGGGGTTAGTCAGTCCAGAACAAGTCTATTCGCGTGGAAATTTTCGGACGACGTTATAGGCTTCGTTCGATACGGGCACAAATCCTGTCATCTTGCCACGCTCAAGGATGTCCCGCCCTTCGGCAGTTTTTCCCCAACCGAGAATTCGCTGCAAGATCTTGTCCCGGTCTTCCTGTGACACTCGCGAATTAATAGTGAACAGCGTATGCGGTATCGCGTCCGACTCACCAACCGCCCGCATCTCGACATTCATTCGGCTTTTCAGGTAGCGCAACGCGGGCGCGGCGGTGGCACACGCGTTTGTCGACTCAATCAGAACCTGCTGCAGGCATGACATGTGAGATCGAAAATGGCTCACAGTAATGTCTTTGCCCGGAACCAGTCCGCTCTTCTGAAAATACAACAGTGCCAGGTGACTGACGGCAGCCTCTTCCGGCGGCATGGAGATGCGCTTTCCTCGCAAATCCGCGATGCTTTTGATTGGACTGTCCTTCGTTGTCACGATCAGTGCCTTCAGCGGCTCCGCTCGCGTCGCCAGCGGCAAATATCCATACTTGTCATGCGCCTCGATGTAGTCAAAAGGCTGAACAAAGGCGATGTCATAGATCTGTTCACGAAGATTCTTCGAAAAGATCTGATAGCTGGTGCTCGATACAAATTCCACTTCTTTTCCCAGCACCTTGCCGAAATCGGCGGCCATCGGCGCGAATATTTTTTCCAGCTCACGCGGTGGAAGGTATGGAAAGACACCGAACACCAAGGGTTTGCTTCCCGGATTCTCCGCGGCGCTCGCCTTCAGCCCGGCAGCTGCAAACAGGCATGCGAAAACAGCTCCGATAACGGAAAAATGCACGCGGATTCTTGTAGTTGTCACGTGATCTCCTTATGCCACGGGGTCGCCAATGCAAAACGTATCGGCATGTCCCCTTTTCGCCTTGAATTCAATGGCTCAAGCATGGTTTTGTTGGTGTCGATACCTAATCAGACATCGAACCCTAAATGAGCCACTTCCGACCGTGAACTTCGACAGCGTGCATAATTTTTACGAGCCCCTCGTGTTCCAGTACATCGTGGAACACGTCGCGAAGAATCATCCGGACGCCGAGTATCTCGCAGATGTCGCCTGCATGGCACTGAATCATCTGCCGCCACGTTATATCCGGCACGACGTCGATATGGCGTTTTTTCTGACATCGCAGGAACGTGCAGAAATTGACCGGATGATCGCCGACGCGATTTCGAAGGCACTTGAACAGATTGGCAAGAAGCCTTAACGATTTCCACCGGAAAAAAGGATCAGCCGACCGGTAAAACCGGATTCGTGCCCTGACGCCAACTTTTTGCAGCAGCCCCATGCGGCATGTCTGTTTCTGCACGACACCCCTGCCATGCGCCGGCTCGATACCGCACAGTTCATTCCCAACGAGCCGTCCGTTTCTTTCACGCAACGCGGCCTAAACGAATTCCAGCCTCTTCACTGATTCCGGGAATCCCGCAAGTCGCCGAAGCATCCAATTTCCATAAAGCTGCGTACTTTCACCGATGATTTTGTAGCGCACCGGAAGCGAGAATCAAATCATCCCCAAAGAATCTGAATACCACCTATTGATGCAAGGAGAAGCTTTATGAACACTGCGGAATCCACCCGTTTTACCAATGCCCGGGACCACCTGGCGACGGATATGCGCGCTGTTGTGGAAGACGCCGAAGAACTGCTTCGCGCCACTCGCGATCAGGTCGGAGAGAAGGCGTCGACGGCACGTATACAACTGGAAGAACGTTTGACCCAAGCCCGCGACCGTATCATTGAGCTGGAAAAGACGGCGGCGGACAAGGCGAAGCGCGCTGCGAAGTCAACGGACCAAATGGTCCATGACCATCCTTGGCAGGCGATTGGTATTGCTGCTTCGGTGGCATTCCTGCTCGGCCTGTTGACGCATCGTCACTGATCCTCGGAGGTTATCGTGAGCGAGGCGGCTGCCACCGTCGAGAGTGACGTTGGTCTTCTGGGCACCGCCCGGCGGATGCTGGATTCGATCCTCGGAATTCTTCGGACTCGCATTGAAATCGTCGCATGCGAGTTCGAGGAAGAGCGCGAACATCTCAAAGCGCTCCTGTTTTTCGGGGCGATTGCGCTGGCGCTGATCAGTCTCGGCGTCATTGCGCTGACCGCATTTGCGACACTTTGGCTGTGGGCGACTTTCGGGTTATACGCCCTGGCGATCGTCGGGGGCGTATTTCTCTTGTCCGGGTTTTTGCTCCTGCTTTATGTTCGCCACCGCGAGAAGGTCCGCCCGGGACTCTTTGCGACCACGCTTTTCGAGTTATCCCGCGATCGCGACGCACTCAAAGGCGATTCATGAGCACGACTCTCCACAAGATTCAACGCCGACGAGAACTGCTGCTCGCACGCAGTGAGTTGCAGCGCACCACGTTTCGCATTCGCATGCGGCCGGTCCGAAATACCATCGCGCGCGTGGACCGAATCATTGCCGCTCTGTATCGCGCGCAACATCATCCTGCAATTGTCGGAGCCGTGGCCATTGCGATGATCCTGTTTGCGCGCCGTCGAATGTGGCGCACACTTCGAATCGGACTGTCGACGTGGCAGACCATACGTCTGATCACGCGCCTGAAACGATCTGCCTGGCCGGATCAGAGCGCCGCGGCCAGGCGCTGAACACCTTCCTGCAGTCGCGCGACCGAGGTCGTGTAAGCAAATCGAACGTGCTGTTCCGGTGCGTTCTTTCCGAAATCGATTCCCGGAGTAAAAGCAACACCGGCCTCCTCAAGAATGCGCCGGGTCAATTCAAAGCTGTCCGGAGCCAACGCCGCGCTGTTTGCATACACATAGAATGCGCCGTCCGGAATCACCGGAATCTGAAATCCCAGTTTCTGCAACTCCGGAACCAGGAAGTCTCGCCTGCGCTGAAACTCGGCGCGGCGCTGTTCGAGTATTGCGATGGTCGCGGAATCGAACGCGCTCAGTGCGGCGTATTGCGCCGGAGTCGGCGCAGCAAGAAAAAGATTCTGCGCCAGCTTGTCGATATGCGGAACAAATGCCTCGGGAACGACCAACCATCCCAATCGCCACCCGGTCATCTGGAAATATTTCGAGAAACTGTTGACGACAAAGACATCGTCACTGAATTGCAGCGCCGTGGGAATGTGCGTACCGTAAACAAGACCGTGATAGATCTCATCAACGATGACGGCGCCGCCTTGCCGAGATATCCAGGACAGTACGTCGCGAAGCCCGTCCTGCGCCATGACGGTTCCTGTTGGATTGGACGGCGACGCCAGCATCACTGCGGCACTGCGCGAGGTCCAATGCCGCTCAACCAATTCCGGCGTGAGCTGATAATTCGTCGCCGCAGTCACCGGAACCGCGCACGGGACCCCACCGACAAACTGAACGAAATTTCTGTTGCAGGGATAGCCCGGATCCGTGACGAGCACTTCCTGTCCGGGATTGACGAGTGCGCCCAACGCGAGCAGCAGCGCGCCGGATCCCCCCGTCGTTACAACAATTCGTTTTGAAGATACGTCAACACCATACCGGTTGCGGTAGTGACGCGAGATTGCTTCGCGCAGCCCTGGCAATCCCAGTGCTGGCGTGTAATGCATGAGACGTTTGCGCAAGGCGCCTTCGGCCGCGGCGAGAATCGGTTCCGGCGTCGGAAAATCCGGTTCGCCGATTTCCATATGGACGATATCGCGCCCCTGGGCTTCCAATTCCTTTGCACGCGACAACAGCGCCATGACATGAAAAGGCTGGATTTCACGAAGCCGATCTGCGGGCGACAAGGCCATGTCTCGATGGTAGGTCGAAGTCCTGACTTTTGGAAACCGGGCGGCGCAGACCCCGCCGCGAGAAACGGTCGCATTCCGCGAACTAGGCAAATTCGAAGATACGTTTCAACGCGCTGATCGTCACCATCGTCGCCCCGTCCAGGCGTCCACGCAATACTTCGCAAGGCTGGCCCGGCTCACCGAGCTGATCAACGACCAAGACCGCCTCGGTGAAATCGTGCCGGCGCGTGTAATCATTGATCGTAACAATGGTCGTCAGTCCCGCACCGCGGGAGGACCGAATACCGTTTTCCGAGTCTTCGAACGCCAGCGCTTCGGATGGCCCGAGTCCGAGTTGTTCCAGCGCCCACAGATAAATATCCGGGGCGGGTTTCTTGGCCGGAACGATATCGCCTGCGCCGATGACCTCGAACCAGGATTCACCATCCGGCGCCAGGGAGTGATTTAAGAGTGCTGTGACGTTTTCCGGCGAGGTGGTCGTTGCGATGGCCAATCGCAATCCCGCGGCGCGCGCTTCCTCAAGCAAGCGACGCACACCGGGTCGCAGCGGGATCCCGCCCGTTTCAAGCATTTGGGCATACAGAGCATTCTTGCGTTTGTGCAGCCCGGCGACGAATCCGTCGAAGTCGCCGGGGCGCTTGTAGTCCGGAAGATAGGTATCCACATAATGGCGGATGCGCTCCTTGCCGCCGGTAATGCGCAATAAATCAGCATACAGTTCTTCGTCCCATACCCAGGGAACGCCGGCCTCTTCAAATGCCTTATTAAAGGCAATTCGATGCCCGTCGCGCTCGGTATCCGCGAGGGTTCCATCCACATCAAATATCAACGCTTTCAACTGGTTCATTGCCCACCACGAATGTAATACGTTAAAACGAAGGGCGTAAGACTACTGAATTCCCAGCCGTGATCCCAGCCCCCGTTCCACACCGCGTTTTGGTTGCTTAGCGTCGATGTTTCTGGTAACAATGCGCGCTTATTTTTTTCAGGATCAGGAGCCGACTTCCGATGCCCGCCAAAACCGCGAAGAAACCGGTCAAGAAACCCGCCAGTAAGGCCGCGGCCAAGCCGGTGGCGAAGAAAGCCAAGCCCGCGCCGAAAAAGGCCCCGGTAAAGGCCGCGAAAGTCGCGCCAAAACCGGCAAAAGCGGCGAAGCCTGTTGCAGCCAAGGCGCCCGCCGCAAAGCCTGCCCCGAAGCCGGTCGCCAAACCGGCACCCAGGGCGCCCGAACGGCCCGCATCGCGCGGAGTCGTGGCCACCGCCCGGCCAAGAAGCGGCTCGGACTCACTCGAATTCAAAGGATTTACGCCCTATCAGGAACGACGTGGCGAGGAGTACATGGGACCAAAGCAGTCGGAGCATTTCCGTAATATTTTGGATGCATGGAAGCGGGAGTTGATGGAAAAGGTCGACGAGACCGTGCACCACATGCAGGACGAAGCAGCTAATTTTCCCGACCCGAACGACCGGGCCTCGCAGGAGTCCGATTTTACGATGGAGCTCCGCGCCCGCGATCGCGAGCGCAAGCTGATCAAGAAGATTGACGAGACCATCGGGAAGATCAACGAGGGCGATTACGGCTATTGCGAATCCTGTGGCGTTGAGATCGGCATCGAACGCCTGCAGGCTCGTCCTACCGCCAGCCTGTGCATCGACTGCAAGACCCTGGAAGAAATCAAGGAAAAACAGGTCGCCAAATAGGTCTGATGTCCATGAATGCACCCCAGAAAGTAACCACTGACTTTGAGGCCAAGTATTGGGGCATGCTGTTCAATGTGTTGTCATGGGAGCAATTGACGACCTTCTGGAACAAGGTAGATAGCAGCGCGGGCTGGTATCTGTATGCCGTAGGACAGGATGTGCCGCAATCCCCTTCCAGCTCTGAAGAAGTTGAGCATTTCATTCATCACATAGATGAACTGTTACGCAAGGAGCACGAAGAGGACTATTGCGGGATTGTCTATGCAGACGATCTGGAAAATC
Organism: Proteobacteria bacterium UBA6921; assembly: GCA_002450895.1. Taxonomy (GTDB): domain Bacteria; phylum Pseudomonadota; class Gammaproteobacteria; order SG8-11; family SG8-11; genus UBA6921. The sequence continues at coordinate 3,786 of DKAR01000195.1, read as the reverse complement.
CCAGCTTCATCAAGATTTACGACCCGCACAATCTTGGTGTCTCATGCGGTTCCAGCGGCCATCACATTTTTCCTGGATGGACCATGAGCCTGCAGGAACCGGTGAATCTCAAGCCTGCTGTTGTGCCGGGAAATCGCAAGCGCTGGTGGGCTTCGTTATTCGGCGGTTGATTGTTCTGACCTGCACAAATAAAAACGCCCTGCCAAGCAGGGCGTTTTTGCTGTAAGACCAGAAATTACTTCTTGGCAGGGGCAGCAGAGGTTGCGGGAGCGGCAGGAGCGGCAGCTTCAGCTTTTTTCACGTCAGCCTTCTTGGCATGCTTTTCAGCTTTCTTGGGTGCATCGGCAGGCTTTTCAGCAGCTGCAGCAGCAGGAGTTGCCGGGGTGGCGGGAGTGGCTTTGTTGGCGTCAGCAGCCATTACGGAACCGGCGAAAGCGGTGGCAATCAGGGTAATCAGCAGTTTGTTCATTTCTATCTCCATTTAGTTAAGGGATTCACAGGTGCTTCCTGCTTGAATGGAATCTTAAGAAGGCTCACTTACTCGAAACTTACGTGCAACCAGCCTTGCTTACACTGGGCTTACGATTGCCGCTTCCCTGAAAGCGCAAGGGAAGGGCATGGAAGAAGATATTCTCTAGCCCCGGTAACCCGTTTTTGGAAACCAGGATAGGGAGCTGTTCATGAAGATAAAAGGCCCACGCCAGTGCGTGGGCCTTTGCAGTCAGGTGATGTGATTGATGTAGTTCTGGCGTTGTTCAGCCCTTTGCGGGCATGGCGTCACCAGTGTTCTTTTTGGCATGCTTGTTGGCGTGTTTCTTGGCATGTTTGACCGACTTTTTGGGGGCATCGGCAGGCTTCTCGGAGGCAGCAAGGGCAGGGGTTGCCGAGGTGGCCGGTACAGCCTTGTCAGCAGCCATCACGGAACCGGCGAACGCAGTGGCAATCAGGGTAATCAGAAGTTTGTTCATGAGGTGCTCCAAAAAATTAAATGGAATTCCGTATCGCAGGTCTAATCTGCTTGAATGGAATTCTAGGAATGAATACTTAACGTAGACTTATCCCGGATCGCCAGCCTTACTGCAGACTTACAGATGGATTATCTATGTTGCAACGATTAATAGTAGTTAGAATGCCGTCATGCGAATACTGCTTGTAGAAGACGACCCGGCGCTTTCGTCCAGCCTGAAGCAAGGCCTGCTGCAAATGGGTTTTTCTGTTGAGCTCAGTCAGGATGGGGCCGAGGCCGATGCCATTCTTGCTGTGAGAAACTTTGACCTGATAGTGCTTGATTTGGGGCTGCCAAACATGTCCGGGATGGAGATTCTCAAGCGCTTCAGAAAGCGGGGCGCAACAACGCCAGTTCTGATCCTGACAGCCCGGGATAACCTGCAGGACAAGGTTTCCGGCTTGAAGGCGGGTGCGGATGATTATGTGCTCAAGCCGTTCGATTTTGAAGAACTCGAAGCGCGTCTCCAGGCCTTGTTGAGGCGTACCCAGTCAGAGCGTTCCGGATTTATTGATGCAGGCAATCTGCGTCTGGATAAAAGCAGCCGCGAGGCATTTCATCACAATCAACCCCTGAGTCTTTCATCCAGGGAGGTTGATGTTCTTGAGCTTCTGATGAGCCGTTACGGGAGAGTGGTTAGCAAGGATCAGATTTCCGAGCATCTTACCGGCATGGATGAAGAGATAGGCCAGAATGCCGTGGAAGTTTATGTCCATCGGCTTCGCAAGAAGCTGGAACCGCTGGGCATTTCCGTACGCACCTTGCGCGGGCTGGGATACTTGCTGGAAAAAAGTGATGGCTGAAATGAGCAAGTCCGGGCACAGCCTGTATCGGTTGCTGCTGTTTCGGTTGCTCGTTTTTCTCATCCCCCTGGCGCTGGTCACCTTGTTTATCGCCTACAAGGCAACGCTGCACTACACCAATGAGGCTTTCGACCGTTCTCTGACAAGGCGTGCGTACGCACTGGCAGACCAGGTGGAAGTGTTGGGCGGCAAGGTTCTGCTCGACCTGACCGGAGCGGCCCACAGCATTCTGGAATTTGACCCGACGGACATTTTTTATTACCGGGTTCTTGGCCCGAATGGTGAGCATCTTTCTGGAACCAAAGACCTGCCTATTCCAGAACACCTGAAAAAAACAGCAAAGGCAGGGCAGATCGCCTTCTTTGATACCAAACTGGACAACAAAAATGTACGGGTCGTTTCCTATACCCTTTCACTAAAGGGAACCAGCGCCAGAGGAAACGTGATGATTCTGGCAGGCGAAACAATAGCCAAACGAAGAGACCTTGCGGATGACGTGTTGTTGACGGTTTTCATTCCCATGATCGCGATCGTTGGGTTGATGGTTTACGCCGTCAGTCTTGCGCTTAGCATGAGCCTGAAGCCGGTTAATGCCATAAGGGAGGCAATCGCACACAGGGGGTCTCACGATCTTGAACCCATTGAAATACAAAAGCTGCCGACAGAAATCGAACCCCTGCTGGAAGAAATGAATCGCCTGATGAGCGACTTGCGTACACTGCATGATTCAAGACAGCGTTTCCTTGCGGACTCTGCCCATCAATTGCGTACCCCATTGGCAAGCATGCGTGCCCAAACCGAACTCGCCCTGCGAGGCGTTCATGATCCCGAAAGCATTGAGACCTTGAACCGCCTGCTTGCCAGCGTTGATCGGCAGAGCAGGCTGGTTAACCAGCTCCTGACGCTTTCGCGTGCGGAGAATGCGCTGGCTGACCCGGCAAAAAATGAAATCAGCCTTGATGAAGTGGCGCGCACCGTGACTGCTGAATGGGTGCCTCACGCATTGGATCGCAAGATTGAAATAGCCTTTGAGTCACCAGAGAAACCGGTGCGTGTCTTTGCCAACATGCATTCCATTTCCGAGGCGCTTGCCAACCTCCTTGATAACGCATTGAAATATTGTCGTGAAAACGATCAGGTTACCGTCAAGGTTTATGAAAAAGACGGTCAAGCCTGCCTTGCTGTCTCTGACAATGGCCCTGGGGTCCCGGAAGAAGAACTGGACAAGCTGTTCAATCGCTTTTATCGCGTGCCAGGTTCGCAGGCAGAAGGTTGTGGGTTGGGACTTTCCATCGTGCAACAAGTGGCCATGACTTACGACGGGAAAGCACAGGCCATAAACAAGCCTGAAGGAGGGCTTGAGGTCAGTATGTGTTTTGAGAAAATTGCAAAAGACACGAAATAAAAAACCGCGCCGAAGCGCGGTTTTTTATTGAGGCGAACCGGAATTACTCGGCTGCGCCTTCGGGTGCCGGTGCAGGCTCGGCTGCAGCAGGGGCTTCTTCCTTCTTGGGCGCTTCGATCAGAGCCTTCATGGACAGGCGCAGACGGCCTTTCTCGTCGGCTTCCAGAACCTTCACGCGAACCTGCTGGCCTTCCTTGAGGTGGTCGGCCACAGTGGCAATGCGCTCGTGTGCAATCTGGGAGATGTGTAGCAGACCATCGCGGCCGGGCAGCACATTGACGATTGCGCCGAAGTCGAGCAGCTTGACTACGGTACCTTCATACACACCACCCACTTCCACTTCAGCGGTCAGTTCTTCGATGCGCTTTTTCGCAGCTTCGCCGGATTCGGTGCTGGTACAGGCAATCTTGATGGAGCCGTCTTCATCGATGTCGATCTGCGTGCCGGTTTCTTCGGTCAGTGCGCGAATAACAGCGCCTCCCTTGCCAATCACGTCACGGATTTTTTCCGGATTAATCTTCATGGTGATGATGCGCGGTGCGTAAGCAGACATTTCTTCACGCACGCCGCTG
>DKAR01000016.1:38555-43816 GCA_002450895.1 Proteobacteria bacterium UBA6921 | reverse complement strand
AGGGCGGCCTGGTAAACGCCCGCCAGCGCGACAACCCGATCGGAGAGTGTTCGACTCATGCTTCGATGATTCCACCACCGAGACATTCATCGCCCGCGTAAAAGACGATCGACTGTCCGGGAGTAATTGCGCGCTGCGGCGAGTCGAAGCTGACGCGCAGCGTGCCGTCGTTAATCGAGTCGACCACACATGACTGATCCGTTTGCCGATAGCGCGTCTTGGCTTTGCAATAAAACGGAAAATCCGGGGCCGATCCAGCGATCCAGGTGATTTTTCCGGCATTCAGTTCCGCCTGAAAAAGCAGTGGGTGATCGTCTCCCTGCACGACTAGCAACGTGTTCTCCGCAACGTTCTTGCGTGCTACATACCAGGGTTCCGCTTTCGCGCCGCGACGTCCGCCGATTTGCAGTCCCTTGCGCTGTCCGACGGTGTAGTACATGACGCCATCGTGGGTTCCAATCGTTTCGCCAGTTTCGGTGATGATGTGACCGGGTTTGGCGGGCAGGAAGCGCCCGAGGAAGTCGCGAAATTTTCTCTCACCAATAAAGCAGATTCCCGTGGAATCTTTCTTTGCGTGGGTGACAAAGTTTTGTTGTGCCGCAATTCGGCGAACTTCCGTTTTTGTCAGCTCGCCCAGCGGGAACATTGTGTGCGATAGCTGCTGCTGGTTGAGCATATAGAGAAAGTAGGTTTGATCTTTTTCTTCGTCACGTGCTTTCAGGAGCTTGTACTTGCCGTCAGTGGCGCTCACCCGCGCGTAGTGTCCCGTCGCCATTTTTTCGGCGCCAAGAAGGTGCGCGTGTTCAAGGAAAACATTGAATTTGATCTCGCGATTGCACAACACGTCCGGGTTCGGCGTTCGTCCGTTTTCAAATTCGGAAAGACATTCCGAAAAAACTCGGTCCCAGTATTCTGATGAAAAATTTCTGGCGTGCAGAGGAATACCAAGCTGGGAACTGACCGACTTTGCGTCAGCATAGTCTTGCTCGGCCGTGCACTGGTCGTCGTCGTCTTCGTCCCAATTCTTCATGAACAACGCTTCGACCGGGTATCCGGCAGTGGCAAGCAGGAACGCCGTGACGGAGGAATCCACGCCGCCAGACAAACCCACCATCGTGCGAGGTCGGGCAGACGGTTTCGCTTTGGTGCGCAAAATGTTTGAGTTTGCTGACATGCCATGAATTATGGATTCGATGCGTCGATTCTACATCATTCAGCACGACGTTCTGCGCGGCGGTGGCCTAGTTTGATACACTTCCCACTTCCCGCCTTGGGCTGATTTCTGAATATGTCTGACTACACTTCGATTGACGCGGCTTTGCGACGGGCCGAAAGCGGTATTGAAGCCGCGGAGTGCCACGGTTCACTTTGCGGATTGCTTTCCGCCCAGTGGAAGACAAACCCCAACCCGTGGATCGAATACGTCCTGGGTTCATGCGATCCCGAAAACGCCTATGTGAAGGAGACAACGGGCGAACTTGGTTCGTTGTGGAATTCGGCGCTTGCATCGCTAAATGACCCGGAATTCGGATTCCAACCGCTCCTTCCTGTCGACGAATCGCCGCTTCAACAGCGCACGCAGGCAATGAGTGAATGGTGCCTGGGCTTTGTCGAGGGCTTGCGGCTCGGTGGTGCGCAAAATCCGGAATCAATGGACGGTGAAGCCGGCGAGATTGTGCGTGATATTTCAGAGATCGCGAAAGCCGGTCGCTTTCACGTGGAGGACAGCGACGAAAATGAGGCTGATTTTGCCGAACTCGTAGAGTATCTGCGCGCAGGCGTGTTGCTGGTTTATGCTGCGCTGCACGATGAATCGCCGGAACAACCATTGCCAGGCGATAAGCCGCACTGACTTTGTCCAATTGACTTCATCGGGATTCATTCGATGTCGACGACGATATCCAGTGGATATCGGCGGCCGGCCAAGTAGTCATCGATACACCGCAAGACGAGCGGGCTGCGCAGCTGCGAGGTTCGTTGTTCAAGCGTAGCGCGGTCAAACCAAACGGCTCGCACAATGCCCTTGTCGAGTGGGCGCGACGCATCGTGGTGTCCCGGACGCCCAAAGAAACAAAGCCGAATAAACGTTTTGTTTTCCGTCGGGCTGGCCCAGCGATAGATGCCTGTCAGCCCCTCCGGGATGAACTCCCACCCCGTTTCTTCGAGGACTTCGCGGACCACGCCTTGAAGCAGGGATTCGCCGATTTCCAGGTGGCCGGACGGCTGATTGAGGACGAGGTTACCGCGTACCCGCTCTTCGACCAGCAGGAACTTGTCGCCGTGGGCAATCAGGGCAGAGACGGTAACGGCAGGGCGCTGAGTCATGGTCGATCGGACGTTCGGAGCAATTGTGCGAAGGGTATCGGACAGTGTATCGGGCCTTAGGGATGGTGCTGAAGCAGGCGGTACGGGCCTCAAACTGTGCCTTCACTTCTTTCGAGAAGTTAATAATTTTCCTGATTTTTTGGGTTGCCTACCCCGGATTCTATGCCTATAATTCGCGCACTTTGCATGGGACTCTCGGCTTGTCGATGCTCAAAGTGCAGCGGCGGAGTCGAGGAAAGTAACTACGAAACGAAGCGAAAGACGGTTTTCGCCGGGGCAAAGTAGCGGCACTAGGGTTCAGCGACTATACTAGTGCGCGTTCATTCGTAGTTGGGTTTTTTTGGGGTGGGCCATTGGCCCATTTTTTATTTGCGAGCCAGAAAATGCGTGCGCCATCGCAGCGGCTTCAAAGTCTTATTGAGCCGATTGTTCAGGGATTAGGTTACGAACTCGTGGGTTCGGAGTGGCTGTCACGCAGCGGTTCGTCGCTGGTGCGTTTGTATATCGATCGCGATGGCGGAGTCACGATCGACGATTGCGAAAAAGTCAGTCATCAGGTTAGCGGTGTGTTGGATGTTGAAGACGTCGTTAGCGGTCCGTACACGCTTGAAGTGTCCTCGCCGGGGTTGGACCGGCCGCTGTTTACGCCCGCGCAGTTTGCGCGGTTCGTCGGAAGGGAGGCGAAGATACGAACGTTTGTGCCCGTGGATGGCCGTCGAAACTTTCGCGGAACCATTCGTGCGACAGACGAAACGATAGTGACTTTGAACGTGGACGGCACGGAAATCGTGCTGCCGTTCGAACAGATTGAAAAGGCAAATCTGGTTCCGGTTTTTGACTGACAAAAACGGGAATCACGGTGCCGAATTTGCGAGGCAGACAGTTATGAACAAAGAAATCCTGATGGTTGTGGACGCCGTATCGAACGAAAAGGGCGTCGACAAGGAAGTGATATTTCAAGCGCTCGAAACTGCGCTCGCGACGGCGACGAAAAAGAAATATACCGAAGATATCGAAGTCCGCGTTGCAGTCGATCGCGTCAGTGGTGAAAGCTCGACGTTTCGTCGCTGGAAAGTGGTCGCTGACGACGTCGTCATGGAAAGCCCGGACCGCGAAGTCCGGTTAATGGATGCCGTCGATGAAAAACCGGATATCAAGATCGATGAGTACATCGAGGAACCGATGGAGTCGGTTCCATTTGGCCGCATTGCCGCACAAACGGCAAAACAGGTGATTGTTCAGAAAGTCCGTGAAGCCGAGCGCGAACAGATCGTCGAGGCCTACCAGGGTCGCAAAGGCGAACTCATCACCGGCGTGGTGAAGCGTATTGACAAGGGCAATGTAATCCTTGATTTGGGAAGCAACGTTGAAGCACTCGTTCCGCGCGAGGATCTGATTGCGCGCGAGGCCGTGCGTCCGGGTGACCGCCTGCGCGGTTGGCTGAAAGACGTGCGCCACGAAATCCGTGGGCCGCAACTCTTCGTCAGTCGCACCGCGCCCGAATTTCTGGTTGAACTGTTCAAGCTGGAAGTTCCGGAAGTTGGCGAAGGCCTGATCGAAATCAAGGGTGCGGCCCGCGATCCGGGTTCGCGTGCAAAGATTGCCGTGAAGTCCAAAGATCCGCGCATAGATCCTGTTGGTGCCTGCGTCGGCATGCGCGGTTCGCGCGTGCGGGCGATCTCAAATGAACTTGCCGGCGAACGCGTGGACATCATCTTGTGGGACGACAACCCGGCGCAGTTTGTCATCAATGCAATGGCCCCCGCGGAAGTCGCTTCAATTCTCGTCGACGAAGAATCCCACAGCATGGATATCGCGGTTGAGGATGCGACCCTTTCGCAGGCCATTGGTCGAAACGGCCAAAATGTGCGATTGGCGAGTGAGCTGACCAAGTGGGAGCTCAATGTCATGGACAAGAGCGCCGCTGCGAAGAAGGGTGAAGAAGAGTCAGAAAACGCCAAGACAACGTTCATGGAGCATCTGCACGTGGACGAGGAAGTGGCCTCAATTCTGGTTCAGGAAGGCTTTTCGACACTTGAGGAAGTAGCTTACGTTCCGGTTCAGGAAATGCTGGAAATTGAAGAGTTCGACGAACAAATCGTGGATGAGCTGCGAAATCGCGCCAAGGACTATCTGGTCACTCGTGCCATCGCCCAGCAGGAGCAGATGGGCGATCAGGGTCCGGCGAAGGACCTGCTTGAAATGGACGGAATGGATCCGGACCTGGCAAACAAATTGGCCGGGCGTGGTGTTCGGACCATGGAAGATCTCGCGGAGCAGTCAGTGGATGATCTTGCGGATATCGAAGGACTGGACAGCAGTCGAGCCGCTCAATTGATTATGCGAGCCAGGGAGCCCTGGTTTGCAGCACAGCAGCAGGGGTAGGAGTGTAGGACATTATGTCAGATGTAACTGTTCGCCAATTCGCGCATGACGTCGGAATTCCGGTCGATCGATTGATCGCCCAGCTACAGGATGTCGGCCTCAAAGTGGAAGACGCAGATTCAAAGATCAGCGTTGACGAAAAGATGCGCTTGTTGGAGCACCTTCGGGAAAAGCACGGGTTGACTGAGCCGTTGCGCGTCACCGAACCCAAAAAGATTACGCTCAAGCGACGCACCGTTACTGAATTGCGCCAATCGGGCAGTCAGGGCAAGGGCACGTCCAAGACGATCAGCGTCGAAGTAAGAAAGCAGCGCACGTACGTCAAACGCAGCGTCATGGCCGAGGAAGTTCAGGCCGAAACGCAGGCGATTGAAGAGCGTAAACGCCTGGAACAGGAGCGGCTTGCTGAAGTCGCGCGGCGCGAGCAGGAAGAGCGCGCGGCACGCGAAGCGGAAGAGGCCCGTAAAGCGGCTGAGCAAAAGCAGGCCGAAGAAGCACGCAAGACCGACGAAGCACGACGCAGCACCGAAGTACGCAAACCCGCCGAGGAA
>DKAR01000016.1:0-38515 GCA_002450895.1 Proteobacteria bacterium UBA6921 | reverse complement strand
GACCATCAATCAGGTGCTTGATCAGGAAACCGCGTCAATTGTCGTCGAAGAGATGGGGCATAAGGTCAAGCTCATGCGCGAAAACGCCCTTGAGGAAGATCTGGCAGCGAGTCGTGCCACGAGTGAGGGCGACAAAGAACATCGCGCTCCTGTGGTGACCATCATGGGTCATGTCGACCACGGCAAGACAACCTTGCTCGATTACATTCGCCGCGCGAAGGTTGCTGATGGTGAAGCGGGCGGTATCACGCAGCACATTGGCGCCTACAGTGTTGCGACTGACAAAGGTCGCATCACGTTTCTGGATACCCCGGGCCATGCGGCGTTTACCGCCATGCGTGCACGCGGTGCCAAGGTCACTGACATTGTTATCCTCGTCGTTGCTGCTGACGATGGTGTGATGCCGCAAACCAAGGAAGCAATCGAACACGCGCGCGCCGCCGGTGTGCCGATTGTTGTTGCAGTCAACAAGATCGACAAGCCGGACGCCAATCCGGATCGTGTCCGTCAGGAGCTCGTGAAGGAAAACGTCGTTCCCGACGACTGGGGTGGTGACACCCAGTTTGTTCCAGTCTCGGGGCGGACGGGCAAAGGCGTTGACCAGTTGCTGGACGCGATCTTGCTTCAGGCAGAAATGATGGATTTGCAGGCGATTGCCACGGGGCCCGCGCACGGCGTGGTTATTGAGTCGCGGCTGGACAAGGGCCGCGGACCGGTTGCCACGGTGCTCGTGCAAGAGGGCATTCTGCACAAGGGCGATATTATTCTTTGCGGCCAGGACTTTGGTCGCGTGCGTGCCATGGTCGGCGATACCGGCCAGAATATCGAGGAAGCCGGCCCATCCACGCCGATCGAAGTGCTCGGACTTTCCGGTGTGCCGAATGCGGGAAGCGAAATTACCGTTGTCGCCGATGAGCGCAAAGCGCGCGAAGTCGCCCTGTTCCGCCAAGGCAAGTTCCGTGATGTGAAGCTTGCGTCACTGACGAAGCAGACGTCACTGGACAATGTGTTTTCGCAGCTGGAAGAAGGCAAGAGCCGCATTCTTAATCTTGTCGTGAAGGCTGATGTGCAAGGCTCGGTTGAGGCGCTTTCACATGCGCTCACGGGCCTTTCCAATGACGAGGTAAAGGTCAAAATCATTACCGGCGGCGTTGGCGGAATCACCGAGTCCGACGTCAACCTGGCGATTGCCTCCAATGCAGTCATCATTGGTTTCAACGTACGTGCCGATGCCAAAGCCAAGGCTCTCATCGATGAGGGTGGTGTGGACTTGCATTACTACAGCATCATTTACGACGTTATCGATGAGGTCAAAAACTCGCTGTCCGGCATGCTTGCGCCGGAATACCGCGAACAGATTATCGGTACCGCGGCGGTACGGCAGGTATTTCGTTCGCCAAAGTTTGGTCTCATCGCGGGATGCATGGTCGTCGAAGGTGTTGTCAAACGCAGCAACCCGATCCGCGTCCTGCGCGACAACATCGTGGTTTTCGAAGGCGAGCTTGAATCCTTGCGTCGCTTCAAAGATGACGTCAATGAAGTTCGCGCCGGTTTTGAATGCGGCATCGGCGTGAAGAAATATGACGACGTCAGGGAAGGCGATCAGATTGAAGTCTTTGAGCGTGTCAAAGTCACTCGCAAGCTCTAGGCTGCACTGGTAAACCTTGCCATGCTTCATGACGACAGTCGCCTGCGGCGTGTTGAAGATCAGTTGCATCGCGAGATTGCAACGATGATTCAGCAGGAAATGAAGGACCCGCGCGTCGCGATGATTACCGTGATCGCGGTTCAGGTTACCCGTGAGCTCGAACAAGCCACCGTGTTTGTCACGTTAATGGGTGGGGACGAAGCGAGCAGCAAAGTTCCGGTCAAGATCCTCAACAACGCGGCAGGATTTATGCGCCGGGAAATCGGTCGCCGTCTTCACTTGCGTCATGTTCCTGCGCTGAAGTTCAAGTACGACCAGTCCATTGAAAAAGGAAACCACGTTGCCCGTCTGATTCGGCAGGCGCGCGAGGAAGATGCTGCGCGCCACGCCACCGATTCGGATGGCGAGCCTGAGACAAAGTAGCCATGCGTCGGAAAGGTCGAGATATCGATGGTGTGCTTTTGCTCGACAAGCCGCGCGGAATCACCTCGAACGCGGCGCTACAGTTTGCAAAGCGCTTGTTGAATGCCCGCAAAGCAGGGCATACCGGAAGCCTGGACCCGCTTGCAACCGGACTACTTCCGCTGTGTTTCGGTGAAGCAACAAAAGTCTCCGGATTTCTACTGGATGCTGACAAGGAATATGCGGTAACGGCGCGCCTGGGTGAGAAGACGGCCAGCGGCGATGCAGACGGGCCTGTCGTTTTGTCTCGCCCCGTTCCGGTACTTGGCGAGTCGGATATTCAGCAGGCCCTGCGTCGTTTCACCGGCCCGATCGTGCAAATCCCGCCGATGTATTCTGCCCTGAAGGTCGAGGGCCAACCGCTCTACAAGCTGGCCCGGCAAGGGGTCGAAGTTGAGCGCGCAGCACGCCCGGTCACAATTTTTGATCTGGTATTGGAAGCACAACGGGAAAACGAGTTGGACTTAATAGTTCGATGCTCTAAGGGCACTTACGTACGCACACTGGTTGAAGACATCGGGGAAACACTTGGGTGCGGAGCTCACGTTGTGGCGTTGCGGCGCTTGCGTTCTGGGCCGTTCGCGCTGGATCGGGCCTATACACCCGAACAACTTGAAGAATTTTCCATGCAAAACGCGCTGGATCAGACACTCCTGCCGGTGGAGAGTGCCTTGGTGGACTGGCCTTGTGTGGAATTGACTGACGACGCTGCTTTTTTTGTAAGGCGCGGTCAGTCGGTCTTTGCTCCGACCACTTTGGAGCCGGGTTGGGTTCGGTTGAGCACCCCGCAGCATGAATTTCTCGGCGTCGGGCAAGTGCTTGAAGACGGGCGCGTCGCGCCGCGGCGGTTACTGCGGCAGACCCCCTAAAAAACGGAAATCGTGTGAGGCATTGCTTGTATGGCGTGCTTCCCGCGAGTAAGATACGCGCTGAATTTTTTTAAGACTGAGAATCGATTAGGAGTAGTGAATGAGCCTTAGCACGCAAGCCAAGCAAGACGTTGTGAAGGAATATCAACGCGCGCCGACCGACACCGGATCACCGGAAGTCCAGATCGCGCTGCTGACGAAGCGAATTCAGGATCTGAGCGGACATTTCGAAACGCACAAGAAGGATCACCACTCGCGCCAGGGTTTGTTGAAGATGGTCAACAAGCGTCGCCAGTTGCTGGACTACCTCAAGCGCGTCGACATTGCGCGCTATCGCGAAGTGATTTCGCGACTGGGTCTACGCAAGTAAGAAGCGGATCCTTTTTTACCTCTTCCTCCACTACAAAAGCAGACCGTGAACGATGGACCTGACGCTTAAGCCAGTAGTCAAAACTTTTTCCTATGGTCAACATACTGTAAAGCTCCAAACCGGTGAAATTGCGCGCCAGGCAAGCGGCGCCGTCATGGCGAGCATGGGCGACACTGTCGTCCTGGTCACTGCGGTGGCGATGAAAGAAGCTGAGCCGGGACGTGACTTTTTCCCCCTGACCGTAAACTATCAAGAACGAACCTACTCCGCCGGCAAGATTCCTGGCGGATTTTTCAAGCGAGAAGGTCGCCCCAGTGAAAAGGAAACGCTGACCAGCCGCCTGATTGACCGACCGCTGCGACCGTTGTTTCCTGAAGGCTTTACCAACGAAGTTCAGATCATCGCCACCGTCGTTTCGCTCGATCCCGAAATTGATCCGGATATTCCATCCATGATCGGAGCCTCGGCGGCATTGGCATTGTCCGGAGTTCCGTTTGAGGGGCCGATCGGTGCCGCGCGCGTGGGTTACAAAGATGGCAAGTACTTGTTGAACCCTTCTTTGTCCGAACTTAAAGAGTCTGCGCTGGATCTCGTCGTCGCCGGAACAAGCGATGCCGTGTTGATGGTGGAGTCCGAAGCACGCGAGTTGAGCGAAGAAGTCATGCTGGGCGCGGTGGTGTTTGGCCACGAACAGATGCAGGCCGTTATCAAGGCCATCCGTGAACTCGCGTCTGAGTCCGGCGCGGCAAAGTGGAATTGGACGCCGCCTGCGGGTGATGCGTCATTGTCCGGACGCGTTGCAGAGCTTGCGCGCACGGATCTTGAAAGCGCGTATTCGATTAAAGAGAAGCAATCCCGCTACGGTCGAATTGACGAGATTCGCAAGACTGTTCTGGAAAAACTGGTTGCCAAAGAAGAAGGCGCCGCTGGATCGTCCGAGCAGGCCGTGCGTACTGCCTTTGAACATCTCGAGAGTTCAATTGTGCGCGGCCGAATCATTGACGGTAAGCCGCGAATCGACGGTCGCGATACACGCACGGTGCGCCCGATCGCGGTGCGCGTTGGCGTTCTTCCCAGAGCGCACGGTTCGGCGCTATTCACGCGCGGGGAGACACAGGCCCTGGTCGTGACTACGCTGGGTACCGAACGCGATGCGCAGCTGATCGATGCAATCGAAGGTGAGCGAAAAGAACCGTTCATGTTGCACTACAACTTCCCTCCGTACTCGGTCGGCGAGACCGGAATGGTTGGAAGCCCCAAGCGACGCGAAATCGGCCATGGTCGACTGGCGAAGCGTGGCGTGGCGCCGGTGTTGCCCAAAATGAGCGATTTTCCGTATGTGCTTCGCGTTGTCTCCGAGATTACGGAGTCGAACGGCTCTAGCTCAATGGCCAGCGTGTGCGGTTCAAGCTTGTCGCTGATGGATGCGGGCGTTCCCACCAAGGCTCCTGTTGCGGGCATCGCGATGGGTTTGATCAAGGAAGGCGAAAAATTCGCAGTTCTGACCGACATTCTTGGCGATGAAGATCACCTGGGTGATATGGACTTCAAGGTGGCCGGAACGACGTCAGGTGTTACCGCGTTGCAGATGGATATCAAGATCAACGGAATTACGCGCGAGATCATGCAGCAAGCCTTGGCGCAGGCGCGTGAAGGTCGGTTGCATATTCTGGAAAAAATGAACGCCGTCATTTCGCAGCCTCGCCCGCAGATGTCGGATTACGCACCGCGCATCGTCACGATGAAGATCAATCCTGAGAAGATTCGCGACGTTATCGGCAAGGGCGGTGCCACGATTCGGTCTATTACCGAGGAAACCGGAACGGTTATCGATATTTCCGATGACGGTACCGTCAAGATCGCATCAGTCGACAACGCCGCGGCTCAGGCAGCGATGGACCGGATCAAGCAGATCACCGCCGATGTCGAGGTGGGCATGATCTACAAGGGTCGTGTATCCAAGCTGATGGATTTCGGCGCATTTGTAACGATCCTCCCGGGTCGCGATGGCCTCGTGCACATTTCGCAGATTTCGGAAGAGCGCGTCGAACACGTGAGCGACAAGCTTTCCGAAGGCGACACGGTCACTGTCAAAGTGCTCGAAATAGACAAGCAGGGTCGAATTCGCCTGAGCATGAAAGCAGTAAAGCAATAGATCGAGTTTAATCTTTAGTGATTCAAGAGAGGCCTTCGGGCCTCTTTTGTTTTTCGAGCGCCGGGCATGACAATTTATCTGGCAATCGCAAATTCGCCTTGCAGCCGGAGGGCAATGCCCGGCAAAATAAATACGCTTCCGAAAATAAAGTCGTGAGGGAGCTTCTTGGGTAGCTAGCGCTAGGATCAAGCGCCGTCTGGGGTGCCGCCACAGTCCATGGACGAACTGTCAAGGCGAAGTTTTTGGAGGTTCACCATGACTTACCGTTCGCATCTGGGGGCGAGCTTCGTCCTTTTAAGTTTTGCCGTTTGTATTCTCTCAGCTTGTAGCCAAGGTGAGGCCAAGACGGCCGGGCGCGTTTATGCCAAGCCGCCAGCCTATGTGCTTGCTGCGCTCGACGCTGGCCAGAGCATGCCTGAAAACGATCCGCGTGTAGCGCGGTATTCGGATTTGCTCTCGGACATTCGTGCGAAATGCAAAAATCCGCCGCAAGAGATTAGCGACATCACGATCGATGTGCTGATGACTCTGCAGCGACAGGGCGTGCAAATCGACGTGTACGAGCTGTTGAAGCGCATCAACGATGCGATGCCGCCACATACCGCGGAAAATGCCTACGACTTCCGGCAGATCGCCGCGGCCTTCAAGGGCCTCGATCCGTCATTTGTCCCGCACTCGTAGGTTGATGTAATTACGAATACCCGCCCGCCCAGGCGTGCGTGATGATGGCCTCAGATCGCCCGTGCGCGGCGAGCGAGGCATTCGCATGCAGGCTCCTATCGACAATTCCCATCCCACGCGTTATTGGCACGTGCTCGATGACGGCCGAGTGCAGTGCGATGTTTGTCCGCGCTATTGCAAGTTGCACGAGGGGCAACGCGGACTTTGTTTCGTTCGAGGCGCGCTGGATAAAAAGATTGTCTTGACGACTTATGGACGATCCAGCGGGTATTGCATTGATCCGGTCGAAAAAAAGCCACTCAACCATTTTTTGCCCGGGACACCGATTCTTTCGTTTGGTACGGCCGGCTGCAATCTCGCCTGCAAATTTTGCCAGAACTGGGACATTAGCAAGTCGCGTGAAATCGATACGCTCGCAGATTCTGCAGAGCCGGAAGTAATCGCTCGCGCCGCAAGCCGCCTTGGATGTTCGAGCGTTGCGTTCACCTACAACGACCCGGTGGTATTCATGGAGTACGCGATTGATGTCGCGAAGGCGTGCCGCGCTGCGGGCATCAAGACAGTTGCAGTGACGGCGGGGTACATGTGCGAGGAGCCACGACAGGAGTTCTATCAACACATGGACGCCGCGAATGTGGATCTCAAGGGATTTACAGACGAGTTTTACCGCAAAATCTGTGGCGCCGAATTGCAGCCGGTGCTCGATACACTGGCGTATCTCAAACACCACACCGGGGTCTGGTTTGAGATTACGACGTTGCTGATTCCCGGCCTTAACGATTCAGACGCCGAGTTGAATGCCATGACGCAATGGGGTGTTTCGCATTTGGGTCCGGATATTCCCTGGCATTTCACTGCATTTCATCCGGACTGGAAAATGCTGGACCGTCCGGCAACGCCCCCGGAAACACTGGCGCGCGCAAGGGAGATCGCGCGCAAGAATGGTGTCAGGTACGCGTATACCGGCAATGTTCATGACCGCGTTGGCGGCAGTACTTACTGCCATCACTGTGGGGCGCTCTTAATTGGGCGCGATTGGTACGTGCTGCACGAGTGGAACCTCGACGCCGCCGGGGCATGCAAGACGTGCGGGACAAAATGTGCGGGAGTGTTCGAAGCTGCTCCGGGGCGATGGGGCAGTCGCCGAATGCCGGTTACGCTTCGGAACTTTGCTTAAGTAGAGGGCATCACACCTCGCGGTGAATGGCGGAACGTCGTAAAATCCAACATTTAACGCCCGAGCACAGCGACCGTGGATCCTGAAATCGCCCGAATAGGTATAGTTACCGTCTCAGATCGAGCCAGCCGAGGAATCTACGAAGACCTTGGCGGTCCGGCAATCCGCGACCAGTTGACGCGGATCTTGTTGTCGCCGTGGACTGCGATCGCGCGAGTCATTCCCGATGATGTTGAATCGATCCAGAGCACATTGTCTGCGCTCGCCGATGTTGAAAATTGCTGCCTGATTGTAACCACGGGTGGAACAGGACCTGCGCCACGCGATGTGACGCCGGAGGCAACCGAGAGAGTATGCGACAAGATGTTGCCGGGTTTTGGGGAGCAGATGCGCGCTGTTTCACTTAAAGTTGTTCCCACAGCGATTCTGTCCCGACAGACCGCCGGAATTCGTGGAACGTCACTGATTCTGAACCTTCCGGGTAAGCCATCATCCATTGCAGACTGCATGCAGGCGGTGTTTCCGGCCATTCCGTACTGCATCGATCTTATCGGTGGTCCATACCTTGAAACGCGTCCCGAAATCTTAAAGGCATTTCGGCCCAAGGGTGCCGAGCGCTCCACGGCGAATCGATAGTGGTTACGCTCGGTGGTGCGGCGTGGCAATGTCTTTGCGCAAGTGACGCAGATGAGAAAGTCTCTCTGACGCATCAGGCGGCGCGCGATCTTGCTTTCGGAAAACTCGCCGTCGATGGGCAGGAAATTCCCCAGCCGATTCGAATGCCAGGGCGGCCACCGCGTCCGGAATTGGTTGATCCCGCCGTGGTCCCATTGCGAAAGATTGGAACGGTGGAAGGCCGCGCTGCGCTGATTCACGCGTTGGCCCATATCGAATTTAGTGCAATTAATCTGGCCTGGGACGCCGTGTATCGATTTACAGGGCTGCCGCACGAATACTACGCCGACTGGACCCGTGTCGCGGATGAAGAAGCCAGTCACTTCACGCTCTTGCGCGGCCACTTGCGCGAATTGGGATACGATTATGGTTCCTTCCCGGCGCATAACGGGTTGTGGGAAATGGCAGAAAAAACGGCGCATGATCCGCTGGTTCGGATGGCGCTCGTCCCCCGGGTGCTGGAGGCGCGTGGACTTGACGTAACTCCCGGAATGATAAACCGGCTCCGGCAATCCGGCGACGAACGTGCGGCCCAAATACTGGAAACCATCTTTCGGGATGAAATAGGGCATGTCGCCATTGGAACGCGCTGGTATACATACCTTTGCGAACAACGAAACATTGACCGAGAGGAAACATTCGAACGACTCGTACGTGAATATGTCGAAGGACGTGGGGCGCGAAAGATCGAGCGGCAAGCCCGGGAGCAAGCGGGATTCAGCGAGCGCGAGCTTCACTTTATTGAATCGGGATTGGGAGCGTAAATGAAAAAAGTTTTCTGGATGGCAGCAGGTTTTCTGGTTGCGGCGCTGGCCGGTTGTGCGACGACTGAAGTCGCGGATGAGGCGGTGGATCCGGAGCGTGAGAATGTCGGAATCGCGATGCTCTACGTTGAAAACGAGCCAGGCCAGGATCCTTCGTATGTCAGCATCTTTGTGAACAAGAACTATATTCGAATTGATGACCAGGCATTTCCGAACGACTTCATACTGTTCGATCGCAAGTCAAAGACGATCAATAACGTCATCAGCGCAGAAAAAGCGGTATACGTAATCGCGCCCAGTCCGGTTTCAACGTCGTCCCCGATCACGATCGAGTATACGCATGACAAACAGGAGAGTGCAGCGACCGGTCGAGGCGGTGATACGAGCAAGAGTTACCACTATCGTTTTTACGCGAACGGCAAACTTTGCTACAACGTCGTCGCCGCAGAGGGTTTCTTGCCGCAGGTCGTCGAGGCGTTTACTGAATTTCGCACCGCACTGGCCGGTGAGCATTCACGGAGCGTCGGGCATATCCCGGACGATCAGATCGACGCGTGTGATCTCGCATTGAACATTTATCACGCCGTGGATCACCTTGCGTTTGGATTTCCGGTGCGTGAATGGAGCCCGGATGGCTATTCCAAGTTTCTGAAGGACATCAAACGGGGGGTGGTACCGGAGCCCGAATTTCTTCAGTTTCCTGCCGGGTTCAAGCCCTATCCTTTCGGGCAANNCCCCCGCCGTTGAGCGGTGGATAGTTGCTGGCCAACAATGATTTTGGGATGTGAGCGGAACGGCGAGCTTCCATTCAAGCGTTCGGACTTCAATCCAGCGCGATGAATGTGATGCCTTGTTCATCAATGCGAAGCGCGCTGGCTGTTTTGTACCAATCTCCGAGGACAATCCGCTCTGCCGGAGACCCGTCCAGCATAAATCGGTGATGGCCAGGGCGGTGCGTGTGGCCGTGGATAAGGCGATGTACTCCCGCCGCGCGCATTGCGGCGTCAACCGCCGGTTGACTCACGTCCATGATGTATTCGGGTTGTTCAGCGGTGTGACGGACACTTTCCGTTCGTGCTGAGCGGGCCATTGCGATGCGATCTGCGTAGCTCTTTTGGAGAAACGCTTTTTGCCACGCCGGGTCGCGCACCTGGAGCCGAAATTTCTGGTATTCCACATCGTCGCTACACAACGTGTCTCCGTGCATCAGAAGCGTTTTCTCGCCGCACAAATCGACGACGTAGGGGTCGGGGATGTATTGGCAACCAGTCGCCTGGGCAAAGCGATCGCCCATCAGAAAATCCCGATTGCCGTGCATGAGGTAAATTGCAGTTCCGGTGTCGGAGAGATCGTGAAGCGCAGCGACGAATTCCGGTTTTTCAATGTCCAGCATGTCGTCGCCGACCCAGTATTCAACAAGGTCACCGAGGAGGTATATCGCCGCCGCGGCGCGGGCCGGCCCGCGCAGGAATTTGACGAACGCGTCGGTGGAGCGGGGGCGCTCCGGGTTTAAATGCAGATCAGAAAGTACGAATGTGGCCATGCCCGTATGGCAGGCCGAACCGTGACGAAAATCTTACGGCTCGACAGAAGCCTTCATGATAATCACAGCGTCTTGCGGTACGTCTTTTGGAAATCGTCCGCCGGAGCCGGTAGGAACTTTTCGGATCTTATCGACGATATCCATGCCCTGGATGACCTTGCCGAAAACCGCGTACCCCCAGCCTTCCTGGGTCGGTGAGCGGTAGTTGAGGAAGTCGTTGTCGACAACGTTGATGAAGAATTGCGAACTGGCGGAATGCGGCATGTTGGTGCGCGCCATCGCGATCGTCCCGCGATTGTTTTTCAGTCCATTGTCCGCCTCGTTGTCGATTGACGGATTGGTGGGTTTCTGTTTGTAATCCTGTGTAAATCCGCCGCCCTGAACCATGAAGCCGTCAATCACGCGGTGAAATACGGTTCCGTCATAGAAGCCGCTGTTCACATAAGACAGGAAATTATCAACCGACTTTGGCGCTTTCTCCTTGTCGAGTTCCAGAAGAATATCGCCGAAATTTGTTTTGAGCATGACGTGCGGGTGCATGGGATCTCCTGCGTAGGCGGAAAAAGCGAAAAATGAACTGAGGGCGATCGCCGTAGCCACGCCTTTCACAACAGCCAGAATTCGATTCAGCATTGTAACCTCGTCATTACCGCTCAATACGCTGTAATGATAGATGGTTTCAAATTAACGTAAAGAGGAATTGCTGCAAAATGAAATGCGCTGCGGGACCTTATCCCTGAATAATACGCAGTGATGCGGGTGACGGCGGGGTTTGGGCCGGAGGAGGGATTCGGGCCGCGATGAATTTTGGATATGTCGTCCTCCACCAATCCATCAACTCGGGAGCGGCTGCCGGACGGCAAATATGGTAACCCTGCGCAAAATCGCACCCCAAAGACGCAAGGAGCTCAAGGACCTGGGCGTCCTCGACACCTTCCGCCACCACTTTGAGGCCGAGGCCGTGCGCGAGGTCGATCGTCGAGCGAACGATGAGGTCATCATTCTTGTTGCTCATCATCTCCATGACGAACGTACGGTCGATTTTGAGTTCCGTGATCGGGAGGCGTTTCAGGTAGGCAAGCGACGAAAAGCCCGTGCCGAAGTCATCGACCGAGATACCGATCCCCATTTCGGCAAATCGGGACAGGACATCGGCTGATTTCTGTGGATCCGCCATCATGGCGCCTTCGGTCACCTCCAGAATGAGTTGCGAAGGCGGAAAGGAGTGGCGCGAAAACCAGTCATGGATCCAGTCGATCAGTTGCTGGTCGAGGATGGAGTTGGCCGAAATATTCACGGCAATGCTGATGTTTAGACCAGCATCGCGCCAGAGCGATCCTTGCTTTAGCGCGGCGTCGATGACCCAACGCGTCAGCGGACGTATCAATCCGGTGTGTTCGGCAACTGAAATTACTTGTTCGGGCGGAATGCGGCCATGCGTCGGATGCGTCCAACGCAGCAGGGCTTCGACTCCGCAAAAGTTGGAAGTTGCAGTGGCCAGCTTGGGTTGATAGTGCAATTCGAGCGAGCCATTCTCGATGGCGTCGCGCAGTTCACGAACCAGCGAAAGGCGGCGAACGCTATGCTCGTCACTGGAGGCGTTGTAGACGGCGTGGCCGGTTCGATTGCGTTTTGCGTCGTACATCGCGACGTCGGCGTGCTGCAACAGGGATTGGGCAGTTTCTCCGTCTTTCGGATAGAGCGCAATTCCGACACTGGCCCCAACAAGCAGTTGATGCGGTCCGATTTCGATCGCCCGATCCAGAATCGCCACTATTTGGCTAGCGGCTTCGCGCGCGTCGCTTTCGACGGCATTCGGGATAACCATGCAGAACTCATCGCCACCAAAGCGCGCAACGCCGTCCGGCTCACGAGAAACTGTCGCCAACCGGCGGGCGATCTCTCTCAGAAGTTGGTCGCCAATCTCATGTCCGAGCGTGTCGTTAACTTCTTTGAACCGGTCCAGGTCGATCATCAGCAGGGCGAACGGTCGCATCGATAATTCCGCGGCTCGTATGGCGTCGCTAAGCATGTTTTCAAGCATGTGGCGATTTGGTAGTCCGGTCAGCGAGTCGTGCAGCGTTTGATACTCAAGTTCACTTCGGCGCGCGTGCACCTGTTGCCGCATGGTGTCAAACGCCAGCAGCAAATCATGCGTTTCAGCAACGCCGCTGGGTGCAAGCGGGGTCTGATTTTCTCCCTTGGCTTCCGCATGAAGGGCGCGCGAAACGCGCGCTAGCGGCGTCAGGACGGAACGTTCGATAGCAACATAACCACCGAAGATGAACAGGATGCAAACGGTGGTAACAGTCCAGAAGATCTTTTCCTGGGTATCCGTAGCGGCGGTGAGTGAAGCGATGTCTTGATCCGCGGCCACTTCGATCGCCGTATCAATACTCAGCAATGCATTCCAGATGTCCTGATACATCGGCTCAACGGATTCTTTCAGCTGTTTTGCGTCGGCCCGCCACGCATCCGTCGCGTGTAGCATGAGTACACTGCCAAATGCGTCCATCCATCGTTCGGAAGCAACCTTCATTGTTGCCAGGGAATCCTCCGTTTGAAACCCAAGCTTCCCTGTGCCGGAAAGGCGGATCAGTGAATTCAAATCAACTTTCAATTGATCGTACATGGCCTTTACGTCATGTTCCTGCGTCTGCAGGGTGTCCTCCCGAAACGATCCCATGCGGTTTGCCAGATAGATTCGAAAGTTGGAGATCATCTGAGTCCACAGATGACGTGCACGCAACAGAGTGACGTACACATCCGACTTCGCACGGCGCGTGTCACTGCTGTCCACGTCTTCGAGGGCGAGCGAGACGGCAGTGAAGAAGTCGCGATTCAGCGGCTGCATGATTTCCTGCGCAAGGGCCATCGAAGGATATTGGGTCAATGCGTTCAAACGCGTGTCGATGATTTTTTCGAGGGATTGATCCAGTGTCGAAAATGTCGTTTCTACCTGGTTTACGACGGGGAGATAATCTGGCAGCGTCAATGCGATGGTTTCGGTCATCGCGCGAACATGATTTCGGGCGCGCTGCAACTCGGCACGAATCGGCGATCGATACTCGCCACGATACGGGTCAAGCAGAAACGATGACAGGAGTTGCCTGGCCTGCCACGCCGCGTCGCGGATTTCGCGACTGTGTGAGAGGAGCGTCTTGCGCTGGCTGATGTTATCGGTCGTTGCGTGTCGCAACCGGTTCACATATCCGTTCGCGACGACCATTGCCACCAGGATCGCGGCAATAAGAATGGTGGACAGTAGCGCATACTGCCTGCGCAAACTTGTTCGCGGCGTCGTCGATGACGGCATGTGAACCCGGCCCTTGTCTTTGTTTTATGCCAAGGGGTATCGGCTTCTTGTTCCGACCTGATCGATCTACGGTCCGTATTTTGTGAAGTGGGTCCGGATCAAAGCTGGGGAACCTAATGCGACGTGGTAAGAACAAGCGCGCGACGGCGCGAGTGGGCTACAAACGTCTCGGTCCTAAAATGAGTCTTGGTTCCAGCGACGATGCCAGACTGCCGATACAGGAGCCGTCGGAGGTTCGTTCGTCAAACAGCAAAAACCAGGCTGTTCCCAGCCGACAAACGGAGGGCAAAACATGGCAATTGACGCAAGGATCGGTGCCTATCTTCTGGACGAGCTGGCAAAGGCCGGAGCCGAGCATGTCTTCGGTGTGCCGGGCGATTACATTCTGAAATTCTACGACTTGCTGACCAAGAGTCCGATTCAACACATTGGGACTACACGGGAAGATACGGCGGCTTTCGCCGCCGACGGATATGCCCGCTGCCGTGGAATCGGCGCGCTCGCGGTGACCTATGGAGTTGGCGCACTGAATGTGGTGAATGCGGTAGCGGGTGCGTACGCGGAATCGTCACCTGTCGTTGTTATCAGCGGCGCGCCGGGCGTTCGCGAACAAAAAGAAGATCCGCAGATCCACCATCGGTTTGGACCATTCAATTTTCAGCGCGAAATCTTTGAACGAATCACCTGCGCTGCCGTTGTGCTGGATGACCCTTTGATCGCATTTCGGCAGATCGATCGGGCACTTGCCATGGCAAAACAGAACAGCAAGCCCGTCTATATTGAGTTGCCGCGCGACATGGTTGATGCCCACGGGTTTCCAGTGCCGTTGGAAGATCTGGGGCGCCCGCAGAGTGATTCAAACGCTCTGAAGGAGGCGGTCGAGGAAACGGTCGCATTGCTCGCCAACGCCAAGGCCCCCGCGATACTTGCAGGTGTCGAACTGCACCGTGGAGGCTTGCAGGATGCGCTGATCAAGTTTGTTGAATGTGCAAACGTCCCGGTGGCGGCGACATTGACCGGCAAGTCAGTTATCGCCGAGCGGCATTCGCATTATCTTGGCGTCTATGAGGGCGCCATGGGATCACCGATCGCAAAGCAGGTTCTTGAAAGTGCCGATCTCCTTTTGATGCTCGGAGTCAAACTGAATGATGTCGATCTGGGAATCTACACAGCGAAGCTGGATCCCAACTGCGTGGTGCGCGCAAGCAATGACGAAGTGGTGATTCGTCATCACCGATTTCCCCGTGTGATGTTGGACGATTACCTGGCCGCGTTGGCGACTCGTGTGTCCTGTCGCGTCGGCGCGCCACCGAAAGCGTCGCCAGGGCCTGAAGCGGACAATTTTCCCATTGCCAAAAAGGAGATGACGGTCGCTCGCCTGATTGGTCGCATCAATTCGGGATTGACGCCGGATATGACAGTAGTCTGCGATGTGGGTGATTGCCTGTTTGCCGCTGTCGAGCTGCGCGTCCACCATCGAACTCAGTTTCTCGCGTCGGCGTACTACACCAGCATGGGTTTTGCGACGCCGGCATCCTTGGGTGCGCAGATTGCCCGACGCGATCATCGCGCCCTGGTCCTGGTGGGTGACGGTGCATTCCAGATGACTGGAACCGAGCTGTCGACCGCTGCGCGATTGAAACTGAATCCGATTGTGATCATCTTTAACAACAAGGGTTACAGCACGGAGCGCTATATTCTGGAAGGTCCTTTCAACGATATTGCGGCATGGAATTTTGACCGAATGGGGGAATTGTTCGGGCCGATTGACGGTTATAACATTCGCACCGAAGGGGAGTTCGAAGCGGCATTCACGCGGGCGTTGACGACGCAAGATCGACCCAGTGTGCTGAATGTCCATTTGCGTCCGGACGATCCATCGCCGGCGATGCGGCGGNNATCCGGAGGATAGACATGCTGGAAGCATTGATCAATATGGCGTTGCTGATGGCGTGCGGCGTCGTTTGGCGCGTCAGCCGTCCGGCGCAACTCGACGTTGACCAGGTTCGCCGTGCGTTGACCGGTCTGGTCTATTACGTCCTGCTGCCGGCACTGATCCTGAAGGTTTTATGGCGTGCGCCACTCGATATCACCGCGTCGCGAGTCGCGTTGTGCGCGGGAATCGGCGTCCTTTCCGGCATCTTGCTGAGCGGTTGGACATGTCGTTTCGCAAAATTCCCCGGACCACTGGCAGGCGCCGTCATTCTCGCGTCGGCATTTCCCAATGCCACATATTTGGGGCTGCCGGTGCTCGAGACGGTGTTTGGTTCGACGGGGCGATCGGTTGCGATTCAGTACGACTTGTTTGCCTGCACTCCGCTCGTTCTCACCGTGGGAATGCTGATCGCGCAGCAGTACGGCAATGCCGGAAATTCAGTCAGCATCGCGCGCGGTGTCACGCGCGTGCCTGCGCTTTGGGCGGCTGTCATTGCGGTCGCGATGAATCTTTCCGGAGCTCCATTGCCACGCCTGATGGCGCAGGCACTGAACATGATGAGTGGCGCCGTGGCGCCGCTGATGTTGATTGTTCTCGGATTGAGCCTGCGATGGGAGTCGCTGAGTCGTGAATTTGCCAAACCGATTGCGCTGGTGGCGGTCGTGCAATTGTTCATCATGCCGGCGATTGTATGGGGTGTTTCCGGATCATTGGGACTTGCCGGGAGTTTTCGTCTGGCAACGATCCTGGAAGCGGCGATGCCAAGCATGGTCTTGGGACTCGTCATTTGCGACCGCTATGGGCTCGATACCAATTTTTACGGCGCCGCGGTAACGGCCACCACGATCATCAGTTTCGCCAGTCTCCCGATCTGGTTTGCGCTTATTTAGCGCTTGCGTATTCGTGGTGCGACGGACCTCAGTGCGGCGGTCTTTTTTTACGCTGAATTGTGCGCGCCCAACCGCGAAAGTGCCTGGGCGAGTAAACATATCTGACGGCAATGCCCGACTTGTTCTGGGTCTGATGCTGGGCATCAATGTTTTTGGCCGTGCTAAGGTGGACTATCCCGGCCGCGGCCGTGCAACTTGTCCCTATTTTCATGCGTTCTCACGCGATTGCACGACTGGACAGCGAATCGCCTGATATAATGTGCGGCGTTTCAAGCACCGTGGTAATTCATGATTCATCCTGTTGTTTCCATGCCGTCCGCTCCCGATTTGTTTTCGTATCGAAAATTCTGGGCCAAGCGATTCGGCACCGCCGCCTACCTCCCGACGTCCCGTACCGAAATGGACGCATTGGGCTGGGACTCGTGTGACGTCGTTCTGGTCACCGGGGATGCCTATGTCGACCATCCCAGCTTTGGGATGGCGGTTGTTGGCCGTGTGCTGGAAGCGCAAGGATTTCGTGTAGGAATCATTGCGCAGCCGGACTGGCGCAATGCCGTCGATTTTGAACGACTGGGCCGCCCGAACCTGTTTTTCGGAGTGACTGGCGGCAATATGGATTCGATGGTGAACCGCTACACCGCGGATCGCCGAATTCGATCAAATGATGCGTACACGCCGGACGACGAAGGCGGCAAGCGACCGGATCGCGCTGTCATCGTGTATTCGCAACGCTGTCGCGAAGCCTTCGTCGACGTTCCGATTGTGATTGGAGGCATCGAGGCAAGCCTGCGTCGGATTGCGCACTTCGATTACTGGTCTGAAAAAGTCCGTCGTTCCGTATTGCTCGATGCGAAGGCGGACCTGCTGGTTTACGGGAACGGTGAAAGACAGATCGTAGAGATTGCACACCGTCTCGCCGCAGGGGAAACAGTCGACAAGATTACAGATCTGCGCGGTACGGCATTCATCGCATCCAGCATCGACCCCGGGTGGAATGTTGTGGATAGCACGACAGTTGACACGCCGGGACCGGTTCAGTCGCACCCGGATCCTTACGAAATGAAATTCGCAGGGCCTGCCAAGGGCGCGACTTCTCCGAATGAAGTGCCAGTGCAGGTTCATCGCCGGGAGAAAATGGACCGGGCAAGAACGGTGCTTCGTCTCCCGTCGTTTGAAGCCGTTGTCGACGACCCTGTCCTGTATGCACATGCATCGCGCGTCTTGCATCTGGAAACCAATCCTGGAAACGCGCGCGCGCTGGTGCAGCGCCATGGCGGGCGTGATGTCTGGCTGAATCCGCCACCGATACCGCTGGCGACGAAGGAGATCGATGCCGTGTTTGATCTCCCGTATCAACGCAAGCCGCATCCGTCCTATGGTGCTGCGCGTATTCCGGCGTACGAAATGATCCGGTTTTCCGTCAACATCATGCGCGGCTGTTTCGGGGGTTGCACATTTTGTTCGATCACCGAACACGAAGGGCGCATCATCCAAAGTCGTTCCGAAGGTTCGATCCTGCGCGAGATCGAGCAGATTCGCGATCAGGTTCCCGGATTTACCGGTCACATTTCGGACCTGGGTGGCCCGACCGCCAACATGTACCGCTTGGCGTGCAAGTCGCGCGAAATCGAAGCCGCATGCCGAAAGCCATCGTGTGTTTACCCGGGTATTTGTCCAAATCTGAATACCGATCACGCGCCGTTGATACAGCTGTATCGAAAAGCGCGTGCGCTCCCTGGAATCAAGAAGATTACGATCGGGTCCGGTTTACGCTACGACCTCGCTGTGCGTTCCCCGGAATATGTGAAGGAATTGGTGACACATCACGTCGGTGGCTACCTGAAGATTGCGCCGGAGCATACCGAAGGCGGGCCGTTGTCGAAAATGATGAAGCCTGGCATGGGTGCCTACGACAAGTTCAAGGAGCTGTTTGACAAGTTTTCGAAAGAGGCGGGCAAAGAGCAGTATCTGATTCCGTATTTTATCGCAGCGCATCCGGGAACGACGGAAGAAGACATGATGCAGCTTGCGCTGTGGCTGAAGCGAAATGGGTTTCGTGCTGATCAGGTGCAGACGTTTCTTCCATCGCCTATGGCGACTGCCACAGCCATGTACCACTCCGCAAAGAACCCGTTGCGCAAGGTCACGCGCGACAGTGAAACGGTGGAGATACCCAAAGGCCTGAGGATTCGTCGGCTGCACAAGGCATTCCTGCGTTATCACGACCCAAACAACTGGCCAATGTTGCGCGAAGCACTGAAGCGAATGGGGCGGGCAGACCTAATCGGTAATGGAAAGCAGCATCTCATTCCCCGTTATCAGCCGCTGGGCACGGGAACACAACCGGAAGGGCGGCGCAGCTCGGTACCGGCCAAGCCGCAAAAGTTTCGAACGCAGCACACGGGCTTTCCCCGGACGTCGAAGCCAAAGGCTTCCAAGGCACGAAAGCGCTAATCCCTACCAGCTTTTAACGGCCGTATCCGCGCCGTTATTTCATAGTGCTATCCTTTAATGCTGGGAGAGGGAGAAATGACGAAAATTCAGCGACACGCGCTGTGCGCGGTTGTTTTTGTGGCCTCATTAATCGCCGGCTGCTCGGGGATGGAAGAGGAACAACCGACTCAGCAGGAAATTCAATACTCCTCAAACCTGGAGGCGTATATCGCCGGCCATCCAAATCGCCCGCAGGAAATCCTCCGGGCAATCGATGCAAAACGAATCATACGTGGCATGACGCTGGATGAAGTGCGCCTCGTGATGGAGGCGCAATCGATGGAAGGCTCACACGTCGAGCGACTGTGGTGTGATGCCAAGGCGGCGCAAGTACAGCAGTGCCCCGCGGATTGCGAAAGTTGCCGCGGTGTCGTCATTTCGCGTTGGGGTGCGATAATTCACCTCAAGGGAAAGGGTTCAAATCCGCAGGTCGTCGATATACGGATGACTGAATCGAGCCGTCCCAATCTCGGTTATTTTCTTGCGACAGACCCTTACCTGACCTACGAACTGGCGCGTGCGATTCAGGCGCAGCAGCTGGTCGTCGGTATGACGCTGGACCAGGTTCGTCAGGCGCTGGCAGGGTACGAGCTTGGGGAGCGATACCTTTGCAGCGGCAAGAAAGCCGCGGCATGCGGACCGGAGTGCGCCCGATGTGCGATGATCTTTGAGGTTCAGGGCACGTCCGTCACGCTGGACAACAGTGCCGACCATTCAGTCATGCGTGTCATCAGCGTTGAACCGATCCTTCAATAATTGCCCCTAACAAGTCCTTCCGAGACCCCGATCACACGGGGCGACAATTCCATCCTGCCCGTTTGTGATGACTGCATTGTAGTTTTGGGATTCGGCGACCACAGAATTGTGAGCCGCGCTGCTCAGATTTGAAAAATCGCGTTAAACCCCTGTCTCCATTGCGTATCTGTTCACGATTTGCCGCAACCACCTCCCGTATAAATTGACCCGTACTCGCAGTACTCAACGCAACAGGAGTTCGTTGCTCGGAACCGAAAAGATGTCCCGGTACCAGGCGAGTAACAAGACAAAGTCGGAACTGGAACGAATATTCGACGAATAGAGATGTAGTGGCGGTTTGGGTCGGGGTGAGATTTTCGGGCATGTAGCGCCACTTGTGGGCGCCCGCCCTTCAATGTGACCTCCCTTCCTTTCCTTCGCTCCAACGCTTTCGTCCGGAACGTAAACGAAGTAGCGACCGGCCGCCACTCGCGGTCATTGGAAGGGGGTAAAGGGCATGAAACACACGCATGGGAAATGCGAATCGCAGAACGCCAACTTGGCGCGCTCCGTACTCGCGATAGTTCTGGCGGTAAGCACATCATTGGCAATCGCGGGCCCGCGGGACCAGGCCAAGCGTATCCATGACCGTCTTGTCGGCGTTCCTCCCTCCGAGGCAGTGTTGAGCTCGATGGCGGACAAGATAGCTGCCGGAAATTCGGTCGGCGCCGCCATGGACGCAATGACCAATCCGACTTTCTACAATTCGACTCTGAAGAACTTCGTCACGCCTTGGACCAATGATACGTCGACGCAGTTTGCTGAATTGAATGACTACACCGCGACGGTCATCGGAATGATCCGCGACGATGTTCCATTCAATCAGGTTCTGACCGAGGACATTGTCTATATCGGTGCGGGAGCACAATCAACGGTTGCGTACTCGCAGACGGACAACGAGCACTACAAACAGATCGAATCACTGCGGATTGACATGTCCAATCCGTCCAACTTGATTCGAACGACGCAGTCCAGTCTACCGGGAGCCATTCTGGCCAGTGGCGATACTGCGGGTGTAATGACCTCGCGCGCTTTCGGAGAAGCGTTCCTAAAGATGGGGACGAACCGCCGAGCGATTCGTTTTACGTTCATGAACTATATGTGCCGCGATATGGAAGACATGCACGATGTAACGCGTACGCCGGATCGCATCCGGCAGGACGTTTCACGTAGCCCGGGCGGCGACAGCACTATCTTTTTGAACCAATGTGTTGGCTGCCATTCCGGAATGGATCCGCTGGCACAGGCGTTTGCCTACTACGACTTTGCCGAAATGACGCAAGGCGCAGGCGAGCAAATCATCCATACGCCGGGCATCGTCCAGCCAAAAAACCTGATTAATGCCGGAAACTTTCCACCGGGATTTGTTGTATCGAACGACCGTTGGGATAACTACTGGAGACAAGGGCCCAATTCTTCGATGGGTTGGAATACTTCACTACCTGCTGGTGGAAACGGAATCAAGTCTCTGGGTCGGGAAATCGCCTCAAGTGCCGCGTTTGCACAGTGCCAGGTTCAAAAAGTCTTCAAGAGCGTGTGTCTGCGAGATCCGGCTAGTGCCGCGGATCAAAATGAAGTGCATCGCATCACTGGTGTGTTTTCGGCCAACAACTACAGCATGAAGCGCGTGTTCGCAGAAACCGCCGCTTACTGCAAGGGCGAATAGGGGGCCGCAATCATGACGCACGCTATTCAAACACACGGGAAGGTTGCGGGGGTTCATATGCTTTCAATTCATTCAGTGCTCAATGGCAAGCGCAAACGCTTCGCGACCTTGATGGCCGCAATGGCGGCTGCGGCCGTGCTGCTACTCACCGGCTGCAGCGGCGGGGCAGGTGGTGGTTCAAGCAGTGGTTCAAATCCGGGTGGCGGCGGAGGCGGGAATACGGCGTCGCAAACCGATGACCAAACCGCTTTTCGAGATACTACTTACAAGGTACTAACGAAGTACTGTTCCGTCTGTCACGCGGGCAATCTTGCCGGTGCGCCAGCATTTTCAAACTCCGACTACAAAGTCGCATATGACGCAATTACCAAGGCGCAGAAGGTAGATCTTGTTGATCCTGCGAAGTCGCGAATCGTCGTTAAACTTACGCAGGAAAAACACAACTGTTGGAGCGATTGCGCTGCCGACGCGGCAGAAATCAAGGCCAGTATTGAGGCCTGGATCAAACTGGTGGGAACTTCCCCGGTGGCGAATACGCTGGATCAGCAAACCCTGCGCAGCGCAGCGACTACCTTCGCTGCTAGCGGCGATCAAAGCGCACTCAATAAACGCATAAACACCAATCTCGTCGCGCTGTATACCTTCAAGGAGGGAACGGGCACGGTAACGAAGGATGTCAGCGGTGTTTCGCCGGCAATTGATCTGAATTTGTCTGCAGGTATCGAATGGGTTGCTGGGCAGGGCATTAAGTTCACTACCGCGACCGCGGTGGCGGACGGCACGGCCGATGCGAGCAAGAAACTGTTCGACATGATTGCGGTTGGAAACACCGCCAGCAAACAATACTCCGTTGAGGCATGGATCACCCCGGCAAACCTGACGCAAACCGGACCGTCGCGCATAGTGACGTACGCAATCGATAACAGTAATTCGAACTTCGGCGTAAACCAGGAAACTACCTCGTATTCCTATCGCAATCGAAGTTTGGCATCCGGAATCAGTGTCAATGGTGATCCGCGTTTGACAGTGACTAACTCGGTCAAAACCGAAGTGACCCATATCGTCGCGACGTTTGACCAAACCTCTGGTCGCAAACTCTACCTGAATGGTAAAGATTCCGGAGTTGCCGATGCTTCCGGCCCCGGCGCCCTCGACAATTGGGCGAGCACTTACCGGTTGACGCTGGGAAATACGGCGGCAAATGCGCGCCCCTGGAACGGCTCGATGTTCCTGGTGGCCGTCTACAACAAGGCCCTGTCGGCCACGGAAGTTGCACAGAACTTCGGCGCCGGCTTCGAAGACCGCTCGATCCTGTCATTTGATATCAGTCAGATTTCCGGAGTACAAGGAGCCAAGATTGTTCTCGAGGCAGGCGAAATCGACAAATCGAGCTACATGTTTGCGAATCCAACCTACGTCGGCCCCAATCCGAATGGCCTTGCGATCAAGGGAATTCAGATAGCGATAAACGACAAATTGCCAGCTGTGGGGCAGGCATATCGTAACGTCAACGAAATTGTTGACGCGCCGGAATTCCAGTTGTCGTCGATCGGCACGGTCATCGCGAAGGATCAGGGCGAAGCCAGTGATACCTTCATGCTGGTGTTTAAGCAGATTGGTTCGCAAAGCAATAGTGACGTTGAGCCGGCGCCGGGCGCCCTGGATATGCGAGTGGACAGTCGCACGCTGATTCCGGTGTCGGGTGTTCGCACCTTCGACCAAATCAACAACACGATGTCACTGTTGACCGGTGTGCCCGTGTCCAATACCAACGTCAACAATGTCTACACCCAAATCAAGCAGGCGTTGCCGAGCAATGCAAATGTGCTGAGTTTCCTCTCCGCGCAACAGACGAGCATCGCCAAGCTGGCTGTTGAATACTGCGATGCGATGGTGGCAAGCACTGCCTTGCGCGACGCCTTCTTTGACGGGACTCCAGCCTTTGAATTTGGCTCTGCGGTCAACACGGCTTTCAGCACTCAGGCAAAGAAAGATCGCATTACCAACACGCTGATCAACAAGATGATCGGTACCAATCTCGCCAGTCAACCGACCCTGGCAGAGGCCCAGGCGGCGACCGGCAGCTTGCTGAATGACCTGATCGCAGCTTCGCCCACCGGTGCCGCGACACGTACACAGGCGGACGTGAAGGGTGTATGTGCGTCGGTTCTGGCCAGCGCAGCGTTGATGATTAACTAACTACGGAATTGAGCGAGGATCACTGTCATGAGTAAGAAAATCGTAAATGAAGTGAACGGACAAATTCCGTATATGCACCAGAATCATCGCCGGCCGGTAACGCGTCGGGACTTTCTGGCACAAGGCATGATCGGCGGAGTAGGCATGGCGTTTGGCCCGTCGCTACTCGGTTTTTTCGGAAATACCGAGGCCGGAATTGCGGCAGCCGCAGAGTGTGGCGTTACTGCTCCGACCGCAGGTGCCGGGATGATTCCAATAATCTGTATCGATCTGGCCGGCGGCGCAAATATTGCCGGTTCAAATGTCAGTGTTGGGAAGCAGGGTGGGGTTGGTGACTTCTTGGATGACGCCGGTTATCTCAAATTGGGATTGAATGCAGGCAATACTCCCAAAGTCAGCGGGCAAACGGATACTGAAATGGGACTCTCGTTCGCCGCGAACAGCGCGATGCTCAACGGGATTCGGTTGGAGTCGACCGCTGCCACGCGCGCCAATGTTGAAGGTTGCGTAATTTGTACGCGCTCGAATGATGATACGCAGAATAATCCCCACAATCCGGTTTACGGCATTGCAAAAGCAGGCGCCAAGGGGCAACTTGTTTCGCTGATCGGTACTTCAAATACAGTGTCCGGCGGCAATTCGGTCGCGCCCGCAAATCAGATTGAGGCAACGCTTCGGCCGACAAAGGTTTCCACGGTTGCAGATACGCGTGGGCTGGTCGACACCGGGAAGCTTGCTACGTTGCTTGGCGGCACGGGGGCGGTCCGCGTCATGCAGGCGATCGAGCAACTGAGCGCGGCGAAGGGTGTTAAGTTACCCGAAAGTACCGTGGTGCAGGAAATACTTGGATGTGCCTACTCAGGTACCACGAAGCAGGCACAGGACTTTGGCAATCCCGACGTGCTGAATCCAAGCTTAGACACGAATATCACGTCAATCTTCAACGCAACCGACCTGCAAAACGGCGACATTTTGAAGGCCGCTTGCGTAATGAAGCTGGTCCTGGGTGGTTTTGCAGGCGCTGGTACCATTCAATTGGGTGGATTTGACTATCACACCGGCAATCGAACGGCCGGTGATGCAAAGGATACGCTGGCTGGGCGCGTCATCGGTGGCATCCTCGAGTACGCGCGGCTGGTTAATAAGCCCGTGATGGTCTACGTTTTCTCGGACGGCGCAGTCAGCAGCAATGGCAATGCCGATAACAACGCGGGCGGAAAGCCGGTATGGACGTCCGACAACGGAACCTGTGCCGCATCATTCTTCCTGGTTTATAACCCGATTGCCAAACCGCAGCTGACGAATAAGGCGGGCGTTACGCCGCGACAGCTCGGGTACTATCGCGCGACCGGCTCAGTGGAAACGGCCGCAACTCCTTTTAGTAACAATGTGACTCAGCTGGCCGAAGTCGTCATCCTGAACTACCTTGCGCTGAACAATCAGACCAGTAAATTTGGTCAGATCTTGCCGGCCCAAGGGCTCGGTGCGGCATCGACCTGGGACAACTACGTCATGTTCCAGCCGATCGTGTAAACCTTCAACAAGGTGATAACAGACAGCCCCGGAACACCCGGGGCTTTTTTTTGGGGATCTCACGTGCGCCGTAGTTTGTGTCGAATAAATTCGATGATGCCGGGCATGATGGAAAGCAGAACAATGATCATGATTACAGCGGTTAGGTTATTTTTGACCCAAGCTGTATCGCCGAGCCAGTAACCCGCAATCACCAGACTGCCAACCCAGAACAATCCGCCAGTAATATTGAAGAGTTGAAATCGGATGTGTGCCATCTTGCCGATACCGGCGACGAACGGTGCGAAGGTTCGAATGATCGGAACGAAGCGCGTAATAACAATCGTCTTGCCACCGTATTTTTCATAAAAATGTTGTGTGCGCTCGAGATACTCGGGGCGAAAAATGCGCGAAGACGCCGAGCTGAACGCCTTCGGGCCTATGAACCGCCCAATCCAGTAGTTGGTGGTATTTCCAGCGACAGCAGCCAACGTCAGGCCCACGATCAGGGTCGTTCCATCCAGGATGCCGGCGCCCGCGAGTGCGCCGGTGACGAACAGCAGTGAATCACCCGGCAAGAAAGGTGTTACTACCAAACCTGTTTCGCAGAAGATGATCAGGAAAAGAATCGCATATACCCAAACGCCGTACTGAGCAGTCAGGTCGGCGAGATGCCGATCCAGATGCATCACGATATCGATAAAAGCAGTAATCAGTTCCACGAAACAGCCGCCCCGCAGTTTTTTGGCGGCCGCAATGATATCACAGCGATGTGTTGCTAAGTTCCGGTCTTGGAGATGAGCGGTTGGGGACGATGCAGGGCGAAGCCTTGCGCGAAATCAACGCCAATTCCCCGCAGACTGGCGATCAGGTTTTGATCCTCCACGCATTCTGCGATGGTTTTTATCCCCATGACATTTCCGATCTGATGAATGGCCGTCACCATCGCGTGGTCGATCGCGTCGTTGCGCATGTCCTTAACGAAACTGCCGTCGATTTTGAGATAGTCGACCGGCAGATTTTTGAGATAAGTAAACGAAGAAACACCGCTGCCGAAATCGTCGAGCGAGAAACGGCAACCGAGCGCCTTGAACTCCTGGATGAACCGTACTGCGGCAGGCAAGTTTGATACAGCGGCTGTTTCGGTGATTTCGAAGCAGATTGTGCTGGGTTCGACACGTCTCGATCGGAATTGCTCGCGTACAAATTCGTGGAATGTTTCGTCGCCGAGTGTCACGCCGGAAATATTGACGAAAAATGACGGGTGCTCGCCATTAGAGACCACATGGTCGAGAGCGCCGCTTTCAATGTCACCAAACAGTTTCTGGATGACCCAGCGATCCAGTTGTGGCATGAGGTCATAGCGCTCAGCGGCGTTAATGAATGCACCGGGGAGAATCAGTTCGCCCTGCTCGTCGATCACGCGCATAAGCACTTCGTAACTGGGAGCTTCGTTGGGTTCGGCATCCGTCCGAACGATTTTTTGTCCGAAAAGGCGAAAGCGCTGGTCATGCAGCGCTTGCCGAATACGCGAAACCCAGTGCATTTGGCCATGGCGGTGCGCGAGTTCCTGATCCGATTTCTCATAGGCATGAACCCGATTGCGACCGCGTTCCTTAGCGGCGTAACAGGCCAGGTCCGCCGAGCTCAGGACCTCGCCAATGTTTTCGCTTTCCGGTGAAATTGCAACCACGCCAATGCTGGCGGCGATTTCAAAATCTTTTCCTTGCCAGAGAAAACGAAATTGCTCGATAGCTCCGCGGATGTCGTGCGCCAGACGGCGTGCCTGCTCCAGAGAGCAGCGCTCGACGAGTACACCGAACTCATCACCACCGAGGCGTGCCACGGTGTCGGTGTCACGGACTTTTTGCGCGAGGATTCCGGAAAGCTGACGAAGCAGTTCGTCGCCAGCCGTATGGCCGCAGGTGTCGTTGATGAGTTTGAATTGATCCAGGTCAATATAAAGCGCGGCATGATGCTCGTTTCT
Organism: Proteobacteria bacterium UBA6921; assembly: GCA_002450895.1. GTDB lineage: Bacteria > Pseudomonadota > Gammaproteobacteria > SG8-11 > SG8-11 > UBA6921. The sequence continues at coordinate 11,377 of DKAR01000016.1, read as the reverse complement.
TTCCTTCGCGCTCAACAGGAGTTTTTCCAGCCGGAATTCAAATTCACGGCGATTGGCCAAATGAGTCAGGGGATCGTGTGTCGCCTGATAAGCCAGTTGTACCTTGAGCTTCCGCTGTTCACTTACATCACGAAACACGATGACGGCACCGGAGACCTTGCCGGCTGCGTTGCGGATTGGGGTGGCTGAAAACTCGATCGATATCTTTTCGTTCGTGCGATTGATCAGAAAGACGTCCTGACCCTGGATTCTGTCGCAGTCAGACGAGAGGCAATGCAACGCCGGATCCTGAATTGCACGTGCTCCTGTTTCAGAGCTGATACGAAATACATCGCTGATGGGTACATTCCAGACGCGTTCGCGTGTCCACCCCGTCAGGGCTTCAGCGACGGGATTCATGTAGTCGATCTTTCCGGCGGCGTTTGTGGTTATCACGGCATCGCCGATGGAGTCGAGCGTAATCTGCGCGCGTTCCTTTTCACGATTCAGTTTGTCCTGCGTCTGGCGTCGTTCCAGTTCCGAAGAAGTGCGTGCGGCAAAGATGGTTAGCAGCCATTCCACCATCGCCGGGTCGGCCAGGGGTTTCGTGTCCAGAATTGCGAGAATTCCGCTGGCGCATCCTTTTGAATCGAAGAGCGGGGCGCCGGCGTAGCTTTGAATGTCGAGAATACTGAGGCGATCATCTTCCGGGAACATTTCGTTGACGGAATGCGGAAATACCTGCATGGATTTTCCGACGACCTGGCCGCACGGCGTGCCGTGCAGGTTGTACTGAAAGTTGTCGCCGTAGCGCTCCTGCGCATAGACGCTGACTGTTCGAATCTTGTGAACATCTTCGTCCGAGAGCGTCCCTATCAGGACATAAGCACAGTCGAGTGTTTCAGAGATGAATCGAACGAGGGAACGGAAAAAATCTTCCCCGGTTTTTACTGAGACACCGCCCGTCGCATTTTGCAGCGTCTGCTCGAATCGGCGCCGCGCAGAAATATCGCGTACCACCGCAAGGATGGAATCGCGCGGCACACCATTCGTCCCCGGTATTCGCAAAGCACGCAGTCGAACCTCAACCGGGAAGGTCGAGCCTGACTTTGTACGAGCAGTGCAATCTTTTTCAATAAGCTCACCATCAGTGGTTCGCTGGAGCTGCTCAACAATGCTTTCCATCGAGCAGCCGTCTCCGAGCAGAAGCGCGGGATCAATTGACTTAAGTTCGTTCCGCGTGTAGCCCAGCGTGCGTAGAAAATTTTCATTGGCGTCGACGATTCGACCGTCGTCGCGAAGCAGAACAATCATGTCCGGACTGGCGCGATAGATCGCCTCCAGGTGATCGGTTGCGGCGCGCAATTTGTTTTCGGTGTCTTTCTGCTCGGTGATGTCTTGCGCGGATCCGACGATTTGTCGCGGAGACCCATCGGCCGCTCGGGAAAAGATCATGCTGCTGCTTTGAAACCAGCGCCATTTGCCGTCTGCGTGCCGCAAGCGGTACTCGGTCTGGATGATTTCATCATCGGAGATGGACTGATACCGGTTTAACCGGCGAGGCAACTGGGCAAGATCGTCGGGATGCATGAAATCGAGAAGGAAGGACGCGTCCGACTCGTCCGAGAACTGATTGCCATATCCCAGGTAGGCCGCGACACTGCGATTGGTATAAATTGCGCGGCCGGAAACCAAATCGAAGATGTAAATGACATCTGGACTGGCGGCGGCTGCTGCCGCGGCAAATGCCGGCGACACCGTCGGCGAATCCGCGCCGAAGACGCGGAAACTGTTCTCAATGCTTGCCATTCCTACCACCCCGCAGACTCCATGGACCACCGCATCGTGGCCTGGTTAAAACCGTCCTTGGGTCGAACTCGACTTTTTCGTTTTAGAAGGCGTTTTTCTCTTGCCCCCTGGCCGCGTCCAGCAAAAACGCTGACCGGTCAGAATTTAACCAAACTACGCGCATTATTTGGGCTCGACAAGCCTTCAAGCCGGGTTGACACGATTTGTAACGAGAGCCCGTAAGCGGCTAAATTCGAAAAGGAATGTAAACCTCTGATTTCGCGATACGCGTTAATGTAGATTTAACATTGGCGCGAACAGTTAGCGCAAAATGTCGTCGAAAATGGGCCCGGCAATCTAATTGGCCGGACGTAGAATCAGGCACGCTGGGAGGGCACGAAATGAAGATCGGGACACCGCTGAGTCCAAGCGCTACACGGATCATGCTGCTGGGTGCAGGGGAGTTGGGTAAGGAAGTCATCATTGCGCTGCAACGGCTTGGCGTCGAGGTCATTGCCGTTGACCGATATGCGAATGCGCCCGGACATCAGGTTGCGCATCGCAGTCACGTAATCAACATGACGGATGCCAAGGCACTGCGCGCGCTGGTCGAGCGTGAAAAGCCGCAGATCATCGTGCCCGAGATTGAAGCCATCGCGACTGACGAATTGGCTCGCATCGAGGCGGCAGGTCTTGCGGAAGTGATACCGACGGCTCGCGCCGCACAACTCACAATGAATCGCGAAGGTATTCGCCGTCTCGCCGCCGAAGAACTCGGATTGGCGACCTCGCGTTATGCATTTGCGCAGAGTGCGGGAGAAGTTCGCATGGCCGCGGAAGCTCTGGGCTATCCGTGCGTCATCAAGCCAGTCATGTCGTCCTCGGGTAAAGGCCAGTCCGTCGCGCAAAGTCCGGAGGACATCGACAAGTGTTGGGATTATGCAGTCAGTGCTGGACGCGTGCAGGGTGGGCGCGTGATCGTCGAGGAAATGATCAAGTTTGACTATGAGATTACTTTACTGACTGTGCGCGCGCTGGGCGAAAACGGAAAAGTAAAAACATCATTTTGCGACCCCATTGGTCACGTGCAGGTGAAAGGGGATTACGTTGAAAGCTGGCAGCCGCAGCCGATGAGCGAAACCGCGTTATGGCGCGCGCGCGACATCGCGAAAAAAGTGACGGACAGTTTGGGTGGACGCGGAATCTTCGGGGTTGAGCTGTTCGTGAAAGGGGATCAGGTTTGGTTTAGCGAAGTCAGCCCGCGCCCCCACGACACCGGAATGGTGACGATGATTACGCAAGTTCAAAATGAATTCGAATTGCACGCACGAGCGATTCTCGGCCTTCCCGTCTGCACTGACTTGCGCGTGCACGGTGCCAGTGCCGTGATCTACGGTGGCATGGATGAAAAGGGCATCGCGTTTGAAGGCATCGAGGACGCGTTGCGTGTACCGCATACGGACGTGCGACTGTTTGGCAAACCGGAGAGTTTTTCCAGACGCCGCATGGGGGTTGCCTTGGCCTATGCAGAAAATATCAAAGAGGCACGACAGCGCGCGAAGCTGGCGGCCAGCAAGGTTCACCCGATTAAAGCTTAGGAGGGTTCAAAATTGCGGGGGGTATTTCTCGACGTTGCCACCGTTGATCGGGGAGATCTGGATTTATCCCCGCTGACACGCGTTTTATCCAATTGGGATTTTCACGACAACTCGGCGCCTGAGACCGTCACGGAGCGACTGATGCGGGCGGATGTCGTGGTAAGCAACAAGGTATTCATCGGGAGCAACGAATTAATCTCGGCTCCGGTTCGCCTGGTCTGCGTTGCCGCGACCGGAACGAACAACGTGGACCTCGAGTTCCTGAGCAAGCGTGGCATCGCAGTGAGTAATGTCGTGGGATACGCCACACCCATCGTGGCCCAACACGTATTTCTGCTGGCTACGGCGCTGCTCGGGAGCTTCGAAAGTTACCGACGACTGGTGAATTCGGGAAAATGGCAAACCAGCCAGACATTCAGCCCGATCAATTTCCCTATTGCAGAACTGGAGGGAAAAACGCTCGGTATCATCGGGTACGGCACGCTGGGACGGCGTGTCGCCCAGATCGGCGAAGCGTTCGGAATGAAGGTTCTTATTGCCGCGCGGCCCGGGCAAATCGCGCAGTCGCCTCGACTGCCTTTGCACGAACTTCTTCCGCAGGTCGATGTGTTAAGTCTGCATTGCCCGCTCGCTGACAACACTCGCGAACTCATTGGAGCAACTGAGCTGGCGCTGATGCGGCCACATGCAATCCTGATCAATACCGCACGCGGCGGCATCGTCGACGAAGAAGCGCTCGTGAGCGCCTTGCGTGAAGGAAGGTTGGGCGGTGCCGGAATTGATGTGCTGACCGTTGAACCCCCGGTGCGGTTCAATCCGCTGCTTGATCCGGAACTGACCAATCTGATCGTGACTCCGCACATTGCCTGGGCGAGCCGCGAAGCACGCCAGCGACTCATCAATGAAGTGGCGTTGAATATTGATGCGTTCCAAAAAGGCCTGCGGCGAAATCGCGTGGATGCCTGATCAACGCCTTCCGGAATTGACGCGGTCTGTGTCAGGCGGCGTCGCGCTCGAGGACCCGGTTCGACCGTCGACTGACGCGACTTGGGACGATGATTCGCTGCTCGTAAGGAAACGCATCGACGAACTATGCGGTATCGTGATTCAAAGACTGGCAATCCCGTTTTCGATTCCGACGTTTGACTTGAAGTTACGCGGATTGGCGGCCGGACGAGCGCATCTGCGGCACGCCCATCTCAGCTTCAATCCCGTATTCCTGCGCGAAAATCGAAGCCACTTTCTGTTACATACTGTTGCGCACGAAGTAGCGCACCTCGTCGCCTATGCAGTCTGGGGGCCGCGCATCAAACCGCACGGACGCGAATGGAAGCTGGTTATGTCGCTATTTGGCCTGAAGGGGCGCGCGACTCATGTCTATGATGTCTCGGGAATTAAGAGCCGGAGGAAACGCCATGTATACCAATGTGCCTGTACGCCTGAGATCCTTCTGGGCCCCATTCGCCATGCGCGTTTTCAACGGGGTGTTCAGTATATTTGCCGCCGCTGTAACACGCCGATCCAGCACGTAACTGGATCACACAATTAAATTTCTTTTGAGTCACAGCGGGTCGCTTCTGAAAGCAGCGCGCACGCCGATAACCTTCACAACGGCAGTGCCGGCAAATCGTTTCCGGGCGTGGTGTTGATCAAGCGGTGTATGCGGCGTCCTTTCTCGAAAGATCCTACAGTTGAAAAATCGCTGAAGCATTCTGTGCGCGACGCTGTCGCGTGGTCAGTCATGTCCGGTGCCGGCGAAAGTTATTTTTCCGCATTTGCGCTTTTTCTGAAGGCATCGACGACCCAGATCGCATGGCTCGCATCGATTCCACCGTTGCTCGGCGCGCTCGCGCAATTGATTTCACTCGCGTTGCGGCGGGTTATGAACAGTCGCAAGGCTATCATTCTCGTCGGGGCAGGCACGCAAACACTGTTCTGGATTCCGATGCTTCTGTTGCCGTGGCTGTTTCCGGAATACGCGGTTCCGATTTTTATCTCGCTGGTGGCACTGCATCAAATTGCTGGCAACCTGGTTTCGCCGCAGTGGAGCAGCCTGATGGGAGACATCATCCCGGCACGCAAGCGCGGCAGGTATTTCGGACTCCGGACTCGCTGTGCCACGGTCTCGTCTTTTTTTGCGCTGACGCTCGCGGGCGTTGTGCTGCATGAAGCGGACGGGCACGGATACACCTGGGCCGGCTTCATTGTCATTTTCGGGGTCGCCGCGATTGCACGCATTGTTTCCTGGCGCCATCTGCGGCAGATGCACGAGCCGCCGCGCGCCGCTGAGGTCCTTGCGCCCGCACTCAAACCACGCGCCTGGATCCGGCGCTTCAAACGCTCGCCGGCGATTCGATTCTCCCTCGCACATGGCGGCATGCAGGCTGCCGTCTCGATGGCCGCACCGTTTTTCACGGTCTACATGCTTCGGGACCTAGGGTTCAGCTATCTCGAATTCATGGTGGTGACCGCGACCTCAGTGCTGTTTCACTTCGCGGCGTTGCGATCCTGGGGAAGGATATGCGACGTTTACGGAAGCCGCATCGTTCTGATCTGTACCGGCACGTTAATCACAATTTTCCCGTCGCTGTGGCTGCTGTCGACCAGCTTCTGGTTCATAATCGGAGTTCAAATGATTTCCGGCGCCACGTGGTCCGGATTCGCGTTGGCGACCACCAACTTCCTGTTCGATGCGACACCCGCAGACAAGCGGTCCCAGTACATGGCGTTCCACAACGTGATGACGGCGGTGGGCACGGCCATCGGGGCGCTGGTGGGCGGGGCGCTGGCCGCCGTCATGCCCACGCAATTCAATGTTGCGGGAGTGGAGTTTGGCTGGTTTACGCCGCTGTACGGAATTTTCCTGGCATCGTCGCTCGGGCGTATCGCGGTCGCGGCGGTGTTTCTTCCGCGGCTGCGCGAAGTGCGCTCGACACGGGCAGCTCCCGCGGCGGACTTTGCCTTGCGGCTGGCATGGGGAACGGTCGCCCGGATTCATCAGCGAATTTCGCTTGCCGCGACTGCCGTCAGAAAGTGGGTCGGCGCCCTTATCCCCGAACGGATATAAGCTTAGCCAATCAAATTCGTTCTCAAATCGGCGGTCCAGCGATATCGTTTCTCTTACCCCTACACCCTTTATCACAAATCTTATGTGAACCCCACCGCGCCCCCGGGCGCGGTTTTTTTTGCCCCGCTTTCTCGTCGGCTCCTTAAGTTTAAGCGATTGACGCCGTTACGAATCGTGATCCCTGCGTGCGGATTCTTGCGTGCTGCGCTCTTAAAGCGAGCGGGCGCCTGGGCATAAGCTGCGGTCAAGAATCAGCAGAGCCGCGCGGGGTGGAAAAATTATGATCCGTAACCATGTCTAATTCGCCTACGAAGAAATTTCGCGTCCTGCTCGTCGACGACGACACGATGACGAGACAGTTCATGTACGCGCGCCTCGCGCGGCAGGGCTACGATGTTACGGTGGCCGAGCATGGCCCGGCGGCGCTTGCCGCGTTGGAACAGGAACCATTTGATCTGGTGTTGCTGGATATCATGATGCCGGGCATGTCCGGGATCGAAGTCCTCACCGAAATCCGGCGCCGCTATTCCATGCTGAATCTTCCGATCATTATGGTGACGGCCAACGATCTGGAAGAGACCTTGATCGAGGCGCTGGAGAAAGGCGCGAATGACTATCTGCTGAAACCGATCAGCCTCCCGGTGACCTTGGCGCGAATCAAAGCGCAACTGTCGCTGAAATTCCTGTCGGCACTCAAAGACGAATTCGTGCGCTTCGCCAGTCACGATCTAAAGAAACCGCTGATGCTTCTGCGCGATGTGGCTGATGAAATGAATCGTTGTGCCAAAGCGCCGGCAGAGAGCAAGGGGTGCGAAATGGCGGAACTGGCCGGCATGCTCGTGAATACCACGGACAATATGCAGGGTGTGGTCGACGGATTCCTTCAGGCCAGTTCAACACAAATTGACGGTATCCACGCGCGACGGAGTCTCGTCGATGTGAACCAGGTCGTCATGAAGACAATTCAATACAACGAGCACTATGCCCAGCGCAAAGGGATTCGATTGACCGCGGCACTTTCCGATGAGCCGCTGATGATCTACGGCGACAACTTTCAGATCTCCCAGGTGGTCGACAACCTGGTGGGCAATGCCATCAAATTCAGTTCAACGGATAGCGATACCGTAGTGAGTACTGCGGTGCTTGGCGATCATGTCGTCGTGGAAGTGAGTGACACCGGTCCCGGAATCAAGGCCGAAGAAATGGGCGAGCTGTTCGTGAAGGGTGGGCGTGTCAGCAATGCACCGACCGGAAACGAAACCAGCTCCGGTGTGGGACTGAGTTTGTGCAAGCAGCTTGTCGAATTGCACAGCGGTGAAATCGGCGCGCGTAACAACGCAACGGCTGGAACGACGTTCTGGTTTCGGGTTCCCCGCCATGTGGCGCCGCGCCGTGGCAGCGTCAGCCAGTCCGCGGGATAATCAGTGCTTGAATCGTCCGCACCGTTTGCCGGACCCGCCTGGACGGTGCGCCTGCCGCTGATCTGCAGAACCATCGAAGATGTTGCCACCCTAAACACGCATCGCGTACAAAACGCCGAAGTGATTCGAAATTGCGCCAGCCTGGGCGACGCCCGGAATGATTCGCGGGAAGACGATCCGCAACGCGAAGACATCCTTCGCCTCGAAAGCAAACTCAATGCGTTGTTCGACATGGTCGGCTTGCTGCTGGAGCAAACCTTGTCCATTCCGGACCCCGTGGAATGTGTCATTCAGCGCGACGGAATTCGCTGGCGCGCACCAAAAGAATTTCCCGTCGTCAATTCAAATGTCCATTTGTCGCTCTATTTGAACAAACGCTATCCACGTCCTCTGGAGATTGGTGGGCGAATCGAAAAGATCAACGAGCAAGAACAACTCGTCACCGTTCGATTTCTGGAACTGGACGAAGTCGTCGCCGACGGGTTGGAGAAAATAATTTTTCGTGAACACCGCCGCGCCGTTGCCAATCGGCGCCGACGGCTCTAGGCCGCGCTGCGTCAGGCAGTTGCGCCCATATTCCGTTATGCACAAGCGCTTTTCCGCCTCGCAGGCGACCTGACGATAGATCGACACTTGCAAGTTACAGCCGACATTTCATCCGCAAACTATTGATTTGTTGTCGATGACACACTTTGAGTAATTTCTAAGCAATCTAACAGCTGGCGCGATGTTACAGGCGCGTGACAGGGCTGTCCCCACTCCATCCACAAAGTTATCCACAGCTTCTGTGGATAACTTTTTTTGCAAGCCCAGGACTGCTTTATTGAGCGTGATACAGTGCGCGCCTGTCTTTCGCTGCGCTTCCAAATCGGAAACAAGTTTGCAACCTCTCCTCCGTGATCAAAAAAACGAGAACCGACATTGAGACTGTTGTTCGCGTTGCGATTCCATCGCCGCTGAGAAAGCTGTTCGATTACCGGCTCACCGATGCATCATCCTCGCCGCCCAAAATTGGGGCGCGCGTCCGAGTGCCGTTTGGACGTCGAGAAGTTGTCGGAGTCGTCGTCGAGCACGCAGACGACAGTTCCGTGCCGGAATCACGCTTGCGCCGAATCATCGCGACGCTCGATGACGAACCGCTGCTGGGTGCCGCATTGATACGGGTCTTGCAATGGGCGGCCGGTTATTACCACCATCCGCCCGGTGAAGTTTGGCTGAGTGCATTTCCCACTTCGTTGCGCAAGGGCGTGAAAACCCGACGCGCAGTCGCAGAAATTCCTCGGGCAGACACAGAGGCGACGGACTCACCTCCGGAACTGAATTCAGAGCAAGACGCGGCGGTAAATGAAATCATTGCCAGGCATGAAACCTTTGCGCCGTTTCTGCTCGAAGGGGTGACCGGCAGCGGCAAGACCGAGATTTATCAGCAACTCACCGATCGCCTGCTTAAGTCCGGAAAGCGCGTTCTGGTTCTGGTTCCCGAGATTGGGCTGACGCCGCAGATCGTCGAGCGCTTCCGGCAGCGCTTCGGCGTCGCGATCGCGGTTCTGCACTCCGGAATGGGTGACGCCCAGCGCGCGCGCGAGTGGATTTCCGCTCAGGGTGGAGAAGCCAGGATCATCATTGGAACGCGCTCCGCTGTTTTTACGCCCATTCCAGAACTCGGAATGATTGTTGTCGATGAGGAGCACGACGGATCGTTCAAGCAGCAGGAGGGATTTCGTTATCACGCACGTGACGTGGCCGTGATGCGCGCGCGGGAAGAACGTATTCCCATTGTGCTGGGATCGGCGACCCCGTCGCTGGAGTCGCTGCTCAATGCGCGCTCCGGTCGTTACCGGCACGTGCAACTTACAAAACGCGCCGGGGCCGCCGTCCCGCCTGAAATTCAGGTAATCGACATACGTCGTCAACCGCTGTCGAACCTGATTTCCAAAGTCCTGCATGATGAAGTTCTGGCGGAGCTGAATGCCGGACACCAGGTGATGTTATTCCTGAATCGCCGTGGCTTCGCGCCGACGTGGTTCTGCCATGACTGCGGCTGGATCGCGCGTTGTTCCCGGTGCGATGTCAATCTCGTCGTACATCAGCGCAGCGCGCAATTGCGTTGCCATCATTGTGGCGCGGAACAGGTGATCCCGAAGGCGTGCCCCAAGTGCCGCAGCGAAAATCTGCACGCAGTGGGCACGGGAACCGAGCGCGTGGAACAGGGCATGATGCATGAATTCGAACGTTTCGGGATCGCGCGCATTGATCGTGACACCACGCGCCGCAAGGGAACGCTGGAATCCATGCTTGCGGACGCCGCTACCGGACGCGCCCGCCTGTTGATCGGCACACAAATGCTGGCGAAAGGTCATCATTTTCCTGCCGTGACGCTGGTCGGAATTCTGAATACCGATCAGGGACTGCTCAGCGCAGACTTTCGGGCCAGCGAACGGATGGCTCAGTTGCTCGTTCAGGTCGCGGGTCGGGCGGGGCGAGGAGAAACACTCGGGCGGGTCGCCATACAGACCGCCTGCCCGGAGCACCCACTACTCAGCCTCCTTCTTAAGCAGGGTTATCCCGCCTTTGCCACACAAGCCCTGGCGGAACGTGAAGCGGCCGAGTTGCCGCCATTTTCGCATCTGGCGCTGATTCGGGCCGAGGCGGCGGGGCGCGACGCGGCCCTGGCGTTTCTTGGCCGTTTGGGGCCGGCGGCTGCGGGGGTCACGGCGCTGGGTCCGACGCCGGCGCCAATGGAGAAGCGCAAAGGTCACTTCCGGGCGCAGTTGCTGCTGCTGGCCAAGGATCGCGGTGCACTGCACCGGTTGCTCACGCGCTGGACGAGCCAGATTGAAGACGACGTCCAATCCCGGCGAGTCCGTTGGACGATCGATGTCGATCCAATGGGGCTTTTTTGATCAATCTTCGCGCGATTTCTGCGCATGCAGCGCTGCGCGTGCACTGCGGGCCCCGTTCGATATAATGGCGCCTTTGCCGCATCCTGACCTGTAACGAATTCAATGAAACACCATCTACTTGACCTGTTGAAAACAGCAGTCGCCGCGCTTCGGCGTGACGGCGCATTGCCGGACGATCCCGCAATTTCCGTTGCGCTCGAGCGCACGCGCGATGCGCAACACGGGGATTTTTCGAGCAACATTGCGATGCTGCTCGCCAAGAGCGCGAAAACGAAGCCGCGTGATGTGGCGCAACTGATCGTCGCGCAAATGCCCGCGACATCCGATGTCGTACAAAAAATTGAAATTGCCGGGCCGGGGTTCATCAATTTTTATCTGACGTCGCAAGCGTATTTCTCAATTGTTGAGTCCATTCTCGAGGCGGGCGAAGCCTACGGCCGATCGACGGTGGGAAACGGCCGGCACGTCATGGTCGAGTTTGTATCTGCCAATCCGAACGGCCCGTTGCACGTGGGACACGGTCGGGGTGCCGCCTATGGCGCGACCGTTGCTGATCTGCTGGCGGCGGCAGGGTTCCGCGTACATCGCGAGTACTACATCAATGATGCCGGCCGGCAGATG